>JAEEXS010000105.1 GCA_016287855.1 Clostridia bacterium | reverse complement strand
CCAATTGCCGCAGCAATTCCTTCTGGGTCGCTTCCAACAACTATAACGTCATATTGGTCACTAGCAGGTATAGGAATTTTTCCCTTTGCCCATTCTCTAGCACGTGTAACCGTCTTGCCTGAAGAAAAATAATACAAGCCCATAATAAAAATTCCAAAAAATATTAAAACTCCAAAAACACTCGCAGCTCTTTTCATAAGTATTTCTCCTAAAACAAATTTTTTATCCCAACGTTATACTATCAAAATAAAAAATCTTAATCAAGCTAAACTTTAATATTTTTAACCCTCACAGATTTAATACTTTTTAGTTTCTTTTCAAACTCACTAATTTTCTTATCGTCATCCACAAGATTTAATATAATAAAACCTTCATTATTTAAAGATTTTTCTAAACCTGTGTGCAAACCTATTCTAGTATCAATTATACTACCAAATTCTGTTAAAACATCTTGGACTTCGTTTGCAAAATTTTTTCTATCTTCTATCACTATACCCATAATATTATATTTTTTCATAAAATCTCCTCCAAAAATATTGTTCCCATATAAAAAAATGCTATACTAAATAATCAAATTAATAAGGAAACAAAAAAACATGCCAACAATAGTTGGGAGAAAAAAGCCGAGTAACGTCCACTTAAAGCTACCTGTTTCTTTGTATATAGTAATAAGTGTCGTACTGCATGGAAAATGAAATAAACAAAAAATCATAGTACAAATAGCCGTAGTTATAGTCCAACCATTTGCAACAAGTATTTCTCTTAACTCTACTAAACTTCCATAGTCAGTTAAACTACCAGTTGCCATATACCCCATTAAAATAATAGGAAAAACTATCTCATTTGCGGGAAAGCCTAAAATAAAACCTATTAATATAACCCCGTCCATTCCAAGGGCTCTGCCTATAGGATCTAATGCTGATGCACAATAAGTTAATACATTGCAATCTCCTATGTATGTATTTGCCATAATCCAAATAATGATACCTGCCGGAGCTGCAACGACTAATGCCCGACCTAAAACAAATAAAGTTCTATCAAAAATTGAACGAATTATAACTTTACCAACTTGTGGCACTCTATACGAAGGTAATTCTAAAGCAAATGATGATTTTTCGCCTTTAAGTATAGTTTTAGATAAAATCCATGAAGTAACCAAAGTCATTATTATTCCTAAAAGAACAACCAATATTAAAATCAATGCTGATATAAATGAACTTCCAGAAAAGCCAACCAAAAACATAGTTATAATCGCAATAAGTGTTGGAAATCTACCATTACAAGGTACAAAGTTGTTCGTAAGAATAGCAACTAATCTTTCCCGAGGTGAATCTATAATTCTACAACCAGTAACACCGCAAGCATTACACCCAAACCCCATACAAGTAGTTAATGCTTGCTTGCCATGTGCACAAGCTATTCTAAAATATTTGTCTAAATTAAATGCTATCCGTGGTAAATAGCCCAAATCTTCTAGCAAAGTAAATAATGGGAAAAATATAGCCATAGGCGGTAGCATTACAGAAACTATCCACGCAACTGTTCTATACATTCCAAAAACTAACATGTTATTTAACCATTCTGGAAAAGATAAAAACTCAAAAAAATTATATAGTTTATCTTCAAAACCTAATAATACTCTAGACAAAAATGTAGATGGATAATTAGCGCCAACAATTGTAAGCCAAAAAATACCCGCAAAGATTAATAGCATTATGGGGATGCCAGTGAGTTTTGAAGTAAGAATTTTATCCCACTTTCTGTCCCTTTCGTTATACTCTTTTTTTGCTAAAGTTACGCATTTTGAATATATTTCAGTAGCTCTTTTGGCAATAGATTCTACTATTAAATCCCTTATTCTCTCTTTTTCTATATTATTATTGGTTAAATAATTTCTAGCTTCTTCTAGTAAATTAGAGATACTAGGCATATTGATTAAGTCTAAGTTTAAATATTTCTTTATTGCTCTTTCTAAAGTTTCATCATAGTCAAGTAATCTCAAAGCAAGCCATCTTGAGTCAATTTTATTATCTACTACTTTTCTTATTTCTGGCTCAATTATATTTATAGCTTCTTCTAAAATTCTAGGATATTCTATTGTGTTTCTATATGTAACACGTTTTTCGGTAATAATATCGTTTACGGCTTGGAGGAGCTCATTTAATCCTTTTTTACTTCGGGCAGAGGTTCCAACTACAGGTACTCCTAGCAATAAAGAAAGTTTATTTAAATCAATTTTTATACCCTTTTTCTCAGCTTCATCAAGCAAATTAACACAAACTACTACATTTCTATCTACTTCTAAAATCTGCAAAACCAAATTTAGATTACGTTCTAAACTTGTTGCATCTACAACTACAACCGTAACGTCATGCTTATCGAAACAAATAAAATCTCTTGCGACTTCTTCCTCGGCTGAATGAGCAAATAATGAGTATGTACCAGGAATATCTACTAACATATATTCATTTTTACCAAAGTGGCACCTTCCAACAGCATTACTAACTGTCTTTCCTGTCCAATTACCTGTTTTTTGTTTCATCCCAGTAAGTGCATTAAAAACTGTACTTTTTCCCACGTTCGGATTCCCAGCTAATGCAATTATTTTATTTTCTCTTATTTTAGGTAAAAACATTGATTTAGTCTTGTAAAAGAAACTCATTATCTTTCCCCCATTTCGTTATATATATAATATGGAGAAAAGATAATTTTAGTTAAAAAAAGAGGTAAGATAATCCTTACCTCGAAAACTAATTATTGATATTTACTTATATCTATATTTTTTAAAGAAGTACATCCTTCAAACATTTTCTCCTTGTTCTCTACTTTTTTCATATTAAAATTGCTTATATTTAAATCTGATAAAGAACTACATTTTGCAAACATATCCGCCATATTTTTCACTTTACTTGTATCAAATCTACTTAAATCTAAACTTGTTAAACTTTCACAGTCAAAAAACATACCAAACATAGTTGTTACATTACTTGTATCAAAATTACTCAAATCTAAACTTTTTAAATTGTAACACCCTAGAAACATCCCCTCCATATTTGTTACATTACTTGTGTCAAAATTACTCAAATCTAAATTTGTTATTTTACAGTCATAAAACATACTAGACATATTTGTTACACTACTTGTATCAAAACTACTTAAATCCAAATCTGTTATTTCCCAACAAGCCTCAAACATATGACTCATATCTGTTACATTACTTGTATCAAAATTACTCAAATCTAAATTTTTTAAATGGTAACAATGATTAAACATATAACTCATATTGGTAACATTACTTGTATCAAAATTTCTAAATTCCACATTTTCCAAAAGAGTTAAATAAAAAAACATTTCAGCCGAATCTTCATTTGCAGCAATTATATCTTTGCTTAAAACATACACTTCATTACCATCTTTAAACAACTGAATTGACATATCTTGATTTTCACTTACGTCTTCACCTTTGCCCCAAGAGAATCTATAATTTTTATCATATTTATCAAATACAATTTTAGTAGCATCTGCAAAATACCCACTCATTCCCTCACCAATTTTCAGTACAGACATTTTTCCAGTAGTATCTCTAAAATCCTCCCCTTGGCCTACTTCTGTTTTCTGCCCACACCCTACTAAACACAATACTACAACCAATAAGCATAATATTTTTTTCATATATTCTTCCTCCTAATATAATTAACCAATTATATTTATCGGAAAAAATATAAAACAATTAACATAAAAAACTTTTCCTCTACGCATTCTCGTATTTAACTCTTTAACTCATTTGTTTTATCAAAAGTTTCTAATTTCTTAATTCCTTTACTATCTTGCAAAATACTATATTGCTTTTTCGCTATTTCATTAAGTCTTTCAATTCTTACCTTTTGCTCAAGTTCTTGAGCTATCATTTCACTATTTAAGTTTTCTAAATTACTTAAAATTACTAATTGCAGAATATTAGCATAATCTCTAATGTTGCCATCTAAATTAGGATTCTTTTCTTTCCATTCTTTTGCAGTCATTCCAAACAAAGCACCGTTTAAAATATCTGCTTCATTTGCGTATACATATAATTTTTGTTTTTCAGTAATTATAGGTATTATATTTTCTTTTATACTGTCAGTATGTATTCTATAATTTGTTTTTGCAAGTTCTCGTCTAACAGACCAATCTATTTTATTTTGATAACTTTCATTTTGTTTTAATCGTTCAAATTCTGTAATTAAATATAATTTAAATTCTACATTTAGCCAACTTGCAAATTCGAAAGCAATATCTGGGTGAGCAAAAGTTCCAATACTATATCTACCTCCTTTTGAAATAAAGCCAATTGCATTTGTCCTTTTTATCCATTGAGAAGGAGACATTGCAAAAGAATTTTTTCCATATTCAGTTTTAAT
>JAEEXS010000104.1 GCA_016287855.1 Clostridia bacterium | reverse complement strand
CATATACTCAAACGCGTCAAACTCACTATTATATAGAATAGGAGCATTATGACCTGCATTAACAAATGTAAATTCCAAAGAAGTAGTATCTAAAATTCCCATAAACACAGTAACAAACATCTCTGCCTCATTTTCACTACAAAGCTCATCGTTTGCCCTTTCTAATAATTCGTTTACAGGCACATTTAATTTTGCATAGTTCTTTATAATATTCTTAGCCATAACCATAAACAAAGCTGCCGAAATTCCTTTTCCAGAAACATCCGCAATAACAAAACCAATGCGATTTTCATCTATATTAAATATATCATAAAAATCTCCCCCCACCTCACGAGCAGGTTTCATACTTGCATAAACTTCTACATTAAAATCTTCAAAATTACGAGGTAAAACACTCACTTGAATCTTTGTTGCGACATCAAGTTCGGCCTTTACCTTTTGTTGCTTACCTATAACGTCTGTTAAGTTTGCATACAAAATCTCCATAAAAGCAGATACATATTTAGTATCACTTTTTATTTTTTCATCAAACATTTTTCTAGATAATCTAACTGCCTTTAATTCTCCAGAAGCCCTTACCGTTGCAGAACGTTTTTTCCCAGACATAAGCGCAAGTTCCCCAACAAAAGCCCCCTCATGCAAAAAATTTATAACCTTTTCTTCTTTACTATATACAATTGCCTCCCCTTTGATAATAATATACATACCATCATCTGGGTCTGCACCATATGTAACTATATCCTCTTTATCGTTATAATTACATTCTTCAAGCAAGCTAATAAGCCCCATTGTTTCATTGGGAATATTATTAATATCTTCAATTTGGAAAAACTTTCTTATACTCTCATTCTCCAACAATTCAATTGTTAGCATATCTTCCCTCCCAAAAACAACTACTCAAATATTTTTCTTACTTTATCTGATGCAACAATTTCTATATCCGATCTATCATTAATTCCGGAAATCACAAACGCTTTTCCCCTACCATTTTCGATAATAGTTTCTTTTTCTTGGTCGTTAATTCCTCCCGACATTTCGTATAAATTACACAAATCACTTATATCATTTGGTGAAAGTGAAAAAATAAATGAATATTGGCAAGAATTTATAATTGCAGTTGACTTTCTCTTTAATTCCTCACTACCCACAAAGTCCTTTATATTCTGAGTAATAATAATTTGCATACCATTGTATTTTCTTATTCTCTTTGCAAGTTGGAACATAAAATCTAACGCAATAGGATATTTCGAATCAATAAACACATGAGCCTCATCAATTACAATAATAATCTTTCTATTTGTGTTATTTTTTAAGTTATATTCCCTATTTTTTATAATCTCATTATCTAACCATTTTAATATTAAAAGCATTTGTGCATTTGCAATAATATTATTTTTGTTAGCAAGAAGACTCTGGAAATTAAACACAACAAAATTCTCTTCAGCCGAAAGTGTTGTAGCTCCATTCCATAGGTTAGACATCCGTCCGCCACCTGTGAATTTAAATACGAAAGTAAGTAGCGTTCTAAGTCCTGCCTTTATATAATCTCCTTGCGTTTTCTGGTAGTCTAATAAAATTGCATCATATAAATCATCAAAAGTTGGGAAATCTTCTGGTGAAAGTGTACTTATATCTGTTTCTTCATCTATTCCCTTTCCCATATATGTTCTTAAGACCAAACTATTTAACCTCTCCATAGACTCAGCATCTAAGTCAGGTAAAATCTGTCTAAAGAACTCCTCTAAAAATTGTAAGTGAGAAGAAAATGCAGATGAATTATTAATTTTATCATCATCACTTGCAATACTTTGAATGATATGGAAAGGATTTAATCTTCCTTCTACTGCACTACCTAAATCAACAACTTTACCATGTAAATTATGTGCCATTTTTCCATATTCATTTTCAGGGTCCAAGATAAATATTTTGCTATCTTCAGCAGCTAAATTAGTAAGCATTGTCTTAGTTGCGTAAGACTTTCCGCTTCCCGATTTTCCTAGTATGACCATATTACTATTAATTCTATCTTTATCTAACTTAAAGAAATCCATAAATGCAGGATAACCGTTACTTTCGCCTATGTTAATACCACTTTCGTCATGCCTTGTATAATTTACAAATGGGAAAACAGCTGCAAGTGAAGATGAATGAATACTTCTAGATTTATTGATAAATAAATCTCTTGAAGAAGGCTCTATAGAACGAAACGCGTCGTATTGCAAATTTTTCATATCGTCTAACTTAAAACCATCTTCTCTTAAAATTCGTTTCAAATTCTTAAGTGAATCTCTTCCTGTATTTCCCTTAACCGCAATATATGTATTAACCTCAAATAGGGCTTCATTATCGTTTTGAAGGAGCATCAAAAGCTCAGATAATGTATCTATATGGTTAGACAATTCAATCTTTTTACTTGTCTTTTTAGTTTCACTAATTTGAGATTTAAGCTCCTCTATAGCTCTATCTATACGGCGAATTGCCTTATTTTTTTCAATAGGTTTTAATTTCAAATTTACTCTCGTATCTGGAATATTAAATAACTTTGCTCCCCATGCATTTGTAACCAAACTAGGATAATCTTTAACTCTTAAATGATAAATATTATCCCCATCGATATTTATATGGTCATTAAGTATTTGCATTTTAGAAGGTAATATCTCTCCCTTATTATTTTCACCAAAACTAAAATTATATTTTAAAAATGTTTTCAATTCCGAATCATCTAGTTTTTTTGTAGATATATCATTTTTACTAAAAACATCACAAATGGTATTTAAGTGATCCATTAAAAACTCTCTATTTTTTCCGAACACAACAATATAATGATAAGCCATGATTATCTTATCATTTTTATTTATCTCCTTAAGACTTTTTAACCTAGAATTTAATATATCTTTACGGCTTTCATATTCATCTTTATTAAAAATTCCATTTTTATAAGATAATTCTAATTCCTCAATTCTATCTTTTTCATTCTTAATAATTCCATTAAAATTAATCGGTCTATCTATTTTAATTAAATTCATAGATTCATCTAAGTTTAAACTTCTTAAGATGCTTCCAAAAACTCTTTCAACCATATAATTTTGTTTTTGCTCATTAAAAAACTTAAACTCAATAGGGGAAACTTCAATAACCCCCCCAAACGTTCCATCTTTATAATTAATAGTTCCATCTTTTATATCTTCAAAAACCTCAAATTGAAACACTTCATCGCGAGTAAAAACCTTTTTGCTAAAAAGATTCTAAAGATAATTATATAAGACAATATAGTTTGGATCTTCGCCAAACTTAGTAAGAAGCAAAATAAAAGCTAAAAGAGTTATAACGATAAAAACATACTTAAAAGGAAGGCTAGATAAAAATAGCCCTGCAATCACTATAAAGCCCAAAGTTCCAACAACTATATCTAAAAGGCCAACGCCCTTAAAAACTTCCATATTAACCCGAGTATTCTTAGGAATGATTCTCATAACTTTTTTCTTCCTTTCGAAAAAAATCTATAGACCTAAAATTATATCGGTAAAAAAATTATTTACTTAAATAAAAACATTGAATAAATATGCATATTTTTCACATTTCTCTAATATTTCTATCCTATTTTTTCAAACTGTTCTTTAAATAACTCAACTGTAAATTCGTGAGAATTAATAACCGCAATACTTCCACCAACTAATAGCAACAACATAACACCCGTATTTAAAACTACTGCTGCTGAAAAAGAAATCTGATTATTCACAATAATTAACAAAATAATATTTATAAAAATATTAAACGTAATAATAACACCAAAATCTGCACATAACCTCGCTGCAAAACTTCTAAGCCACTTTTTTAACATCTCGCCATTATCTAGAGGAGCTGTAACTGAAAGATATGGAGATAATATAAACAAAACTAATAAGTCAAAAATACCTTTAACAAACGTAAACAATGCAAAAATCATAACAATAATAAATAAGACTATAACTATCACTAAAACCGTACAATATCCCTCATCAAAATCAAAAAAATTATTTACATTTTCTAAGTTATAGTATGCCTCATTATCTTCATAAAACATCTTTCTTGAATCATCTAGGAAATTGGGATTTTCCGTATAAAACTCTGTTTTTTCCTTTCCAAATGAAGAAAGCATAAATAAGGTATTTCCAATAGAAATATTGTTATGTGCCATATTTTCATGAAGTACATTTTCAACCGTAGAAACAAAAAAAGCCACTCCATGTATGAAAACAAGTATAAAAATAGGGACTAAAATATATAGCCCTATACTCTGTACTGTCTTTTTCATAAATAACTTTGATGTTAACTTTATTTCACTATCATTAGTTTTTAACGCATTAATTGAAGCGAAAAGCATAACAAAAATAAGCCCAATAACTAGTGCTCCCAAAAATACTTTTTGTATCGTAGGATTTTCAAGTAACATATCTATTAAAACCATATGCTCCCCATCTACTTCAATGTGTTTTGCACCAATGAAAATAGATATGGTTTCCATCAAGGAATCACATATTTTTAATAGTGATATATATGTCTCAAGCACTAATTATCACCAGCCTTTATCTTTTGTATAAATTACTATTAAATCC
>JAEEXS010000015.1 GCA_016287855.1 Clostridia bacterium | reverse complement strand
ACCTCAGCTCCTGCTAAATTTAAATTTGACGGACATATATATAGATTTTTTATTTCTGTTTTTCTAATTATGTCAACAGCAGGTTGGTCAGAAACCAATAAATCATAAGTTGATAATTCTATATCTTTATCCATTCCTATTCCACTTGTTGCATTTCCTTGTGGATCAGCATCAATTAATAAAACTCTTTTTCCTTTTTTTGCCAATATAGCACTTAAGTTAACTGTAGTTGTAGTCTTTCCTACACCACCTTTTTGGTTTGCTATAGATATTATTTTTCCCAATTTTGTTCCTCCATTTCTATATGCTTTAGTTCATTTATTTTAATATATATAATAATATACAAATATTCTAAATCTGTCAATAATTTTTTTACAATTCATTAAGAAAGTAGTTTATATTTCCTTGGAAAATATCAGTATTTCTTACTCCCACTTTAAGTATACTAATTAGATAATTTTTTTGTCGAATTTTGTCGAAAATTCATTTGATAACAAAAAAGTTATCCTAATTACATCAAATGTTTTAAGTTTTGTTTCACACTCAACCTGTGTAAAACATTACCAAATCAAACATTAGTATAAGGATAACCTAAATTTTTTATTTTTTTAGTGGTTGTTTAGAAGGTGTTCCAGCTTTACGTGGATACTTTTTTGGTGTTTCTTTTATCTTCTTTATTAATATAATATTTCTTTCCATATCTGTGTCAGGTAACACAAACTTTTCAACTTTTTCAATTTCTCCACCTAATTCTTTTATAGCAAATTTTGCATCTTCTATTTCCTTTTCTGCATCTGGTCCTTTCATACAAATACACATTCCACCAACCTTTACAAATGGAAGTAGATATTCAGAAAGTGTTGCCAAATTAGCTACTGCTCTTGATACTGATATATCATATTTTTCTCTTGTTTTGCTATCTTGTCCAAAATCTTCTGCTCTACCATGAATTGTTTTTATATTATTTAATTCTAACTTTTTGCAAACCTCATCTAAAAATGTTATTCTCTTATTTAAAGAATCTAATAATGTAATGTTAAATCTTAAATTCATTATTGCAACTGGTATTCCTGGAAATCCTGCTCCTGTTCCAACATCTATAATACTTTCATTTTCTTTTAAATATTTTAATATTGTTATAGAGTCTATAAAATGTTTTAAAATTACATCATCCATTTCTGTAATAGCTGTTAAATTAACTTTTTCATTCCATTCTAATAATAAATTCATGTAATTATAAAAATCTTGTATTTGTTTTTCTGTTAAATCTATGTTTATTTTTTTGCTTAAATCTGTTATTTTATTTTTAAATTCACTATTCATAAATAATATCTCCTTATTTCTTTATTTGTAGATATATTAATAGTACATTTATATCAGCTGGTGAAACCCCTGATATTCTTGAAGCTTGACCGATTGAAGTTGGTTTAATTTTATCTAGTTTTTGTCTTGCTTCTAGACTTAAACCATTTATTGAAGAATATTCGATGTCTTCTGAAAGCTTTTTATTTTCGAGTTTTTTAAATTTTTTTACTTGTTCTTCTTCCATTTTTATATATCCTTCATATTTTATCTGTATTTCTACTTCTTCTTTTTCTGCCGGTGCAAGAAATGGTCTATCATCATCAATTTCTTTTAATACTTCATAACTAAGTTCTGTTCTTTTTATTAATTCTGCCATTTTTGAACCTGTTGAAAGTGGTGTTGTTCCATACTTTTCAAGTATTTGATTAACTTCTTTTGTAGGTTTTACAACCTTATTTTTTAATCTATTTATCTCTTTTTCTATATTAGCTTTTTTATTTAAAAATCTTTGATATCTTTCTTCTGAAATTAATCCAACATCATGACCTATTTCTGTAAGTCTTAAATCTGCATTATCTTGCCTTAAAAGTAGCCTATATTCAGCCCTTGAAGTCATCATTCTATATGGCTCATTTGTTCCTTTTGTAACTAAATCATCTATTAATACACCAATATAGCCTTGTGTTCTATCTAAAATAACAGGTTCTTTTCCTTTTATTTTTTGAGCACAATTAATTCCTGCGATTAAACCTTGGCATGCAGCTTCTTCATATCCTGAACTTCCATTTGTTTGCCCTGCAAAAAATAACCCTGATATCTTTTTATATTCTAATGACAATTTTAATTCTGATGGATCTATACAATCATATTCAATAGCATATGCAGGTCTTGTAAATTCAGCATGTTCAAGTCCTGGAATTGTTCTGTACATTGCTATTTGAACATCTTCTGGGAGTGATGAACTCATTCCTTGTGCGTACATTTCATCTGTATCTAATCCAATTGGCTCAATAAATATTTGATGCCTTTTTTTATCTGCAAATCTTACAACCTTATCTTCAATAGATGGGCAATATCTAGGTCCTGTTCCCTCTATCATTCCAGCATATAAAGGCGAACGATGTAAATTTTCTCTAATTATTTTGTGTGTTTCTTCGTTTGTATATGTTAAATAACAATCTTGTTGCTGAAATTCTTTAACTTCATCATCTAAAGAAAAAGGTACAATATTTTCGTCTCCTTTTTGTACTTCCATCTTTGAAAAATCAATGCTTTTTCTATTAATTCTAGCTGGTGTTCCAGTTTTAAATCTAAGTAACTCTACTCCATTATCTAATAACGACTTTGACAAAAAATTAGCAGGAAATAGACCATCTGGTCCACCTTCATAGCTTACTTCTCCTAAAAATATTTTTCCTTTTAGGTAAGTACCTGTTGCAAGAACTACCGCTTTTACATGATATTCTCCGCCTCTAGATGTTTTTATTGAAACCACTTTATCATCTTCTACTTTTATTTCAGCTATTTCTGCTTGATTTATATCTAGATTTTTTTGCATTTCCAAAGTATGTTTCATTTCCATCTGATATCTTCTTCTATCTGCTTGCGCTCTCAAAGAAAATACTGCTGGGCCTTTTGATTTATTTAACATTCTTGATTGGATAAATGTTTTATCTGTATTTTTGCCCATTTCTCCACCTAATGCATCTATTTCACGCACTAAATGGCCTTTAGATGTACCTCCTATGCTCGGATTACATGGCATATTTGCAATGCTATCTAAATTAATTGCAAAAATTATAGTTTTTGCCCCTAATCTCGCACTAGCTAAAGCTGCTTCACAACCAGCATGTCCTGCCCCAATTACAGCTACATCATAATCATCTATAAAAAAACTCATTTTTTGTGCACCTCTTACTTTCCTAAACAAAACCTTGAGAATATACCATTTATAGTTTGTTCGTCCACATTTTGCCCTACAATCGTTCCTAAGTGGTTAAGTATACTCTTTATATTAATTGATACCATATCGACCGGCAAATCGGATTTTAGAGCGTCGATTGCCGCATCTATTTCTTCAAGCGCATTTAGGATCAACTCTTTATGCCTTATGTTTGAAATTATAATATCTTCATTTGTACTCATATTATTTATTTTCCATAATTCTTCAATTTCATTTTCTAATTCTTCTATTCCAAATTTTTCTTTTGCAGAAATATTTATTACTTTTTTCCCTTCGAAGATTTCTTTTTCACTCCATTTTTCTTCTAAATCAACTTTATTTATGATAATGATTGATTTTTTATTCTTTATAAGCTCTATTATTTCGTAATCTTCATCTGTAAGCTCTCTTGAAATATCAAAAACGGCTATTATCATATCTGCATTCTCTATTTCGCTTTTCGCCTTTTCTACGCCAATTTCTTCAATTTTATCTTCAGTGTTTCTTATTCCAGCTGTATCTATTATTCTAAGTGGTATTCCTTTAATATTAACATATTCCTCAATCGTATCCCTTGTAGTTCCTGGTATATCAGTAACTATCGCTCTATCTTCTCTTAATAAAGTATTCATTAAAGATGATTTTCCTACGTTTGGTTTTCCGAGTATAACTGTTTTTACGCCATCTTTTAGCACTTTTCCTTCTTCAAAAGAATCGCACAGTTTTTTTAAGCTTTCTTTAGATTCCATTAATACAGAAAATATATTTTCCCTAGTAACATCCTCTATTTCATGCTCTGGATAGTCAATTCCAGCTTCTATTTGTATTAAAACATCATATATTTTAGATTGAATTTTGTTTATTTTTTCAGATAAAAATCCCTCTAACTGTACTAAAGATACATTTCTTTCTTTATCTGTTTTTGAAGTTATTATATCTATTATTGCTTCTGCTTGAGCCAAATCTATTCTTCCATTTAAGAAAGCTCTTTTTGTAAACTCTCCTGGTTCAGCAATTCTTGCACCATTTTTTATTGCTATTTCTAAAATTCTTCTCATAACAAGCATTCCGCCATGACAGTTTATTTCTACAACATTTTCTGTAGTATAACTATGAGGCGCTTTAAAAAACGATACTAAAACTTCATCTATCTTCTCTTTTCCATCGAAAATATACCCATATTTAATTACATTTGGAATAGGTTCTAAAACATTAAAAAAAGCATCTTTTGGGCAAAAAATCTTTGACGCCACTAAAAATGCTTCTTCTCCACTAATCCTTATTATTCCTATTCCACCAATACCCGGCGAAGTGGCAATAGCTGCGATTGTGTTTTTTTCCATTGTATTCTCCCTTTTTTCTATCTTTATTCTCTAAAATTCTCTAAAAAACTTCAACTTCGGCTAAAATTTCATTTAGCCGAAGCCCTTGATACATCTATGTTTCGTGTCTTTAATTACCTTTTTTTAATTACAACTTTTCTAAAAGGCTCTGTTCCAACACTTACTGTTGTAACTTTTGCATCTTCTTGCAAAGCTGTATGGATTATCCTTCTTTCATAAGGAGTCATCGGCTCTAAAGTAACATTTTTGCCATATCTTATAACATCTTTTGCTTTTCTTTGAGCTAAATGAATTAAGGTCTCCCTTCTCTTTTCTCTATAGTTTTGAACATCTAATTCAATCCTCTTATAGTCGCCTTCTTTGTTTACTATAACACTCGTAAGTAACTGTAATGCGTCTAAATTTTCACCTTTATGGCCTATTATTAAACCTAAATTCTCACCATCAATATTTACTTTTATTGCTTCTGGGTCTTCTTTTATTTCTGTTTTTATATTTAATCCCATACTATTTACAATATTGTTTAAGACTTCTGTTACTTTTTCTTTCTTTTCTTCATCACTAACAAAATTCATCTCAACATTGTTATTCTCATTTTTAACCAAACTCTCTTTAATTTTAACTCTGACTAATGCTGGTTTTGCCCCAATTCCAAGCAATCCTTTAGTAGGTTCTTCTAAAACTTCAATATCAACTTCTTCTTTTGAAACGTTTAACTCTTTTAATGCCTCATCTACGGCTTCATCAACGGTTTTAGCACTTTTCTCAAGCATTTTCTCCATCAGTGATTCCTCCCTCTTTTAATAATTTCCTTTCTTTATTATGAGGTCCATAAATCTTATAATTCATCCACACTTGTAATAATATTGTGACTGAAGTATTTACAAACCAGTATAATCCCATTCCAAGAGGAACTCTAAGCGAAATCCAAAAAATCATAAGTGGCATAACAAAAGACATAGATTTCTGCATAGATTCTGTTTGAGCATTTGATGTTCCATTTTTTTGAGCTTGCTTTTTAGTAACATATGATGACAAAAACGTGGCAATACCAGATAATACTGGAATTATTAACGTTAGCCATTCAGCCATATTAGGAACCTTCCCTAAATCTAGGCCTAAGAAATTAGTATCAATAATATCTTTTCTTTCATTTACTATATAATATAACTCTTTATACGTACCTTTATCTGCATATTTTTCTATTGATTCAACAACACCTGGAACATCCTTTAACTCAGGATACATAAACTTTACAGGCTGTGCTATTGCAAAAAACATAGAATAAATTATAGGGATTTGGATGAGTAATAATAAGCACCCTCCAAATGGATTTACTTTTCTTTCTTGATAAAGTTTTTGCATTTCTTGAGCCAATTTTTCTTGATTATTTTTATATTTTTCTTGCAATTTTTCTAAAATAGGCTGTATTTCTTGAGTTTCCTTCATTGAGCGCTGTTGTTTTAGTGATAATGGTATCGTTATAAGTTTTATAAAAATTGTGAAAAGTATTATAGCTAATCCATAATTGGCTGTTGCTTCATATAAAGATCTTAATATCCAACCCATAGCCCGAGCTATGGCATCCATAATTGCTACCATTTTTACCTCCACACAAGTTATTTAAGTGGATCTTCTCCACCTTTTGCAAAGGGATTGCATCTTAAAATTCTCCAAAAACCTTTAGCTAAGCCTCTTATTACTCCATATTTTTCAACTGCTTGCCTTGTATATTCAGAGCAAGAAGGAGTATATATGCAACAACTAAACCCTTTTAAAGGTGAAATATGTTTTTGATAAAACCTAATTGCCTTTAACACTAGTTTCTTCACTGTTTTTTCCCTTTTTCAATAAATTTTCTATTTCTTTTTTTATTTCAAAAAAATCTACCTCTTTGGCAGAAATTCTATTTTTCCATACAAAAACTACATCCATTCCCTTTTCAGTTTCAATAGGTGTAATTCTTGCTATTTCTCGTAAAATTCTTTTAATTCGGTTTCTACTAACGGCTTTTCCAGCCTTTTTCCCAATAGCAAAGCCATACCTTATTATATTAAGTTTATTGGGGAAAAAATAAATAGCAACATTATTACCATTTACAAAATTTCCCCTACTTAACACTTTTCTAAATTCAAAGTTCTTTTTTATAGTTATCATACAATTCTTCCCTTTTTAATCTAATTAAACACAAAGAACTTCTCTTCCTTTAGCACGTCTTGCACTAAGAACTTTTCTTCCAGCAGCGGTTTTCATTCTTGTTCTAAAACCATGAACTTTTTTCATTTTTCTGTTATTAGGTTGAAATGTCCTTTTCATAATCTACACCCACTTCCTTAAAAACTTTTATTTTTTCCTATAAAGGCTTTATCATTATACTACATAGGGCTTATTCTGTCAATATTTAAAAAACATATTGACAGAATTCTACTTTTTATGTAAAATAGCGTTGAAAAAATAAATTAATATTTAAATCTGATGAAACTATAGGAGGACACCGGAATGAAACCCAAAGAGACTGATACTGGAAACACTACTGCTGTCTTCGTTCAAGGTGATTGCCTAAAGCAGCATACCGGCTGGTATCTGCAGAAGGTCAACAAAACTGTCGTTCTTCCCTGCCTCGCTGACATCCCATTTTCCGAGTTAGACGTTACTGCTTTGCCCAGCGGATACTGGAAAGCAGACCACATCAGCATCACCCCTATCACCGACCTCGAGTATTACCGTGACGAGGGTGAGCAATTCCCTACACCTCACACCAAAAAGCATTTCAAGGTTAAAATGGAGCCTGATGGCTACCAGTACTTCATGGTTATTTCTGAAGAAAAGATAGGTTTTTCAAAGGATTTTGAAATTCTCCTTATGGAATGGTTCGAGGATATGTGGTTCCACTCCGAATATTCCTACATAACTTACGTTCGTGTACCTGGTACTGCGGCCATCCCCGTTATTCTCGACAGCGCCAACATCCTCTGCATTTCCCCCTTCTGAACACATTTCATACAATCCGTGTGGCTCGCTTTGTTGCGAGCCACATGCGTTTTAAATTGATATTTTATCTTTTATTTTCTGATATTTGCTTTCTCCGATACCTGAAACATTCTTAATATCTTCTGTTTTGTTAAATTGTCCGTTTTGAGTCCTATAATCTATTATTTTTTGGGCAGTTGAATCTCCTATTCCTTCTAAATTTTTTAGTTGATTTTTTGTTGCAGTATTAATGTTTATCAATCCTGAAACTTGGGATACATCTGCTTTTGATGTCATTAACGAAGAACTTATACTTGTATTTTTCTTTGAGTTTTCTTTTTGTCCCTCTTCCTTTTTAGGAATAGTAATTTTTAAGGCATCAGATAAAACATATGCTAAATTAATCTCAGTTAAATCTGCTTTGTTTGTAGTACCTCCAGCAGCTATTATTGCATCATTTACTCGTGCATTTTCTTTTAACTCATATAATCCCGGATTTATAACTTCCCCGCCAATATCAATAAAAATTGTTTTTGTTTCCTCTCTTTCGTCGACGCTTTCAATGTTATTTTCTTCTTCAAAATCGAATTCATTAAATATTTCATTTTTTTTATTATTAGTATAAAGTATATTATATAATATTGCCGATATTACCAGCGTAATGATAGATATAGCTGCTATGATTTTCTTGTTTATTTTCAAAATTTTTCCACCTCTTTTGAATAATCATAGTATATTTTCAAATTTTTGTCAATACAGTAAATATTTGTAAAGGAGTTTAAAATGAAAAACTTTATATTACGAAAAAGATTTTTACTTTTATTTGTATTTACCTTTTTATTACTTATATCAAAATCCTATGCGATAGATGTATACAGCAATTCAGCGATTTTAATAGATGGTAAAACAGGTGAAGTATTATTTGAAAAAAACTCAAATCAAAAAGTATATCCTGCTAGTACAACAAAGATTTTAACCGCTTATATTGCACTTTCTCAAGGATATACCATGAAAGAACAGATTATTCCATCTAGAACTGCTGTTATGTCGGTTCCAAAAGGTAGTTCATTAGCTTATTTCTCTGAAAATGAGATTCTTAATTTAGAACAAGTCTTGTACGGTCTTATGCTTCCTTCTGGAAACGATGCTGCAAACATTTTAGCGGAACATATATCTGGCTCTGTATCTGATTTTGCTGATTTAATGAACTCAACTGCTAAAAATCTCGGTGCAATAAATTCTAATTTTGTAAATGCAAATGGGTTACATAATGATAATCACTATACAACCGCTGCAGATTTAGCTAAAATAGCTTGTGCTTGTATGAAAATAGAAAAGTTTAGAGAAATAGTTTCTCAATCAAAATACGATATGCCAGCTACAAATATTTCTAAAACCTCTAGAACATTCTTAAATACTAATAAACTATTATTATCTGGTGGGGAGTATTTTTACCCATACGCTACTGGTATTAAAACTGGTTTTACCACTCAAGCTGGTAATTGCTTAGTAGCTTCTGCTTCAAAAGATGGCTTAGATTTAATATCTGTAGTTCTTGGAGGTAGTATTATTCCTGTAAACAAGTCAACTGCTTTTACAGACACTATTTCATTATTTGATTATGGCTTTGAAAACTATCATAATGAACAACTTGTAGCTCAAAATAAAATAATTACAAGTTGTGTTCCTAAAAAATCTGGCAAAAAAACATTAAATTTAGCAGCTGCAGATAGCTTAAACATAACCGTTAAAAATGGGGATACACCTGTGTTTGACCATGTTACTACTATAAATAACAAGATAGTTGCTCCTATAAATAAAGGAGATGTGCTTGGCACTATTTCTTATACAATGGATGGTAAACCTATTGGAATAGTCAACTTAGTAGCCCAAGATGATGTAAAAAAAGAACATGTTATATTTGTTATCCTTAGAATATTGCTTTATTTCGTTATTTCTGTTATAATATTAGGCGTAAGCCTTAGAATTTTCAATGAAATTAGAAAATTTATTAAAAGAAATCGTAGAAAGAAAGGAAATAGGTGATAATAATGGGCTGGTTTGATAAAATTGCTGATTTTGTAAATGGAACTCTTGATGATGCAACAACTTCCATAAATACCGCTGTTTCTGGTTCGATTCCATATTCCTGTGCATACTGCATTATGTGTAGAAAAATTGCTAAAGATCTTCCATCAGGTAAAAAAGTGTCTATTTTTACTTGTCCAAAAAAGGATTTTTCAAATTACTTTCCATCTTCTTTACCGGCTTTGCCAGCAAATGAGATGGATGAAGAAAAGAAAAAAGAATATTTTGAACAGTTTTATAATTATTATAATTCTGAACATTCAAATTTTATAGCTCAATCTCATAGTACAAATTTATCTGCTTTGTCGCTATGTGACAAAAAATCAAAACCAATTGATAGTTCAGATATCCAAAATTTAAATTACTGCCCTGATGTTTACTATTGTGACCAATATAGACCATATTTAGTTCAGGATATTCCTTCATTTTATTATCCTATAATGGATTCTTATGATGGCATTCCTATAAATGAAAGTGAATATGATGCTTTATCTCCTGAAGATAAGTTACAAATTACTGGCAGAACATATTAAGCAAAAACCTGTAATGCTGATGTATCTTGCATTACAGGTTTTGTTTTTTATACTTTCATTTCTAATTTCATTCTATCTGCAATCATTGCAATAAATTCACTATTAGTTGGTTTTCCTTTTATTACGTTTATTGTATATCCAAAAACATTTTGCAGGGTGTCTAGCTTTCCCCTACTCCAAGCCACTTCTATAGCATGTCTTATTGCTCTTTCTACCCTACTTGGCGTTGTATTATATGTAGTTGCTACGGTAGGATATAACGTCTTTGTAACAGACGCTAATAAATCTTGATTCTTGATTGAAAGTATAATTGCTTCTCTTAAGTATTGATGACCCCTAATATGTGCCGGAACGCCTATATCATGCATAATATTAGTTATTTCTTGTTCTAGATTTTCATCCGTTATCTTTCTTTCTCTTTTTACCATTTTTACATTCTTTTCTTTTCGCATTATCCTTCTTATTCTTTCTGTTAGAATAGAGAAATCAAATGGTTTTAACATAAAACAATACGCTCCCAAAGAAATAGCTTCTCTTATCAAAATATCTTGAGATAAGGAAGATAAAACCAAAAATATAGGTCTTTTTTCTATTTTCTTGTCTTGTACTGCTTTTAGTACGCCTATTCCGTCTATTTTGGGTAGTAACATTTCTAAAATTACGATATCTGGTTTCTTTTCTGAAATCATGCTAATCGTGTCTATACCATTGTCAACTACTCCTTCTACCGAAATATCTTTCTGATGTGATAGATAATCTTTTAATTTATTTGCTATATCTACGTTACCATCAGCAATTAAAACGCTTATTCCTTCGTTCATCGCAAATTCCCCCTTTATTTTTTAGACAAAACACAAGAATATTATAAAAGCTTGTCTTGTAAAAATATGTTAGAATTTGTCGATGATTTCTGTTTTTTTTCGCTTTATTCCGACAAAATACGATAATTTGCCTTGTTATTTGTGATTTGGACTATATCCTCTATAATTTTATTTTCTGAACCCTTAGGGGTTTCTATTTTAAACTTTACATTGTTCTCAAATACAGATGTATGCTGGATTTCATGTTTCGTTATATAATCTAAAATTTTATCTTTTATTGAATATTCACACTCTATTTCAATACAAGTTTTTTCTATTATTTCATAAATTTTTGCTTTTTCTAAGACATTTTTCACTGATTCAGAATATGCTCTTATTAAGCCGCCTTTTCCTAATAAAACACCTCCAAAATACCTTGTAACAACTACTAGAACATTTACTAACTCTTTTTTATTAAGTACAGTAAAAACAGGCAACCCTGCTGTTCCTTGCGGCTCACCATCATCACTATATTTACTTATATTATTGGGTAATATATATGCATAAACATTATGTTTTGCATCCCAAAACTCTTTTTTTACCCTTTGTATAATATTTTCCGCTTCTTCTTTTGAGTTTATAGGAAAAATAGTCGCTATAAATCTAGATTTTTTCTCTATAAACTCTTCTCTTGCCTCTTCTTTTACCGTAAAAATCCTACTGCACCTCCAATTGAGCATATTTTGCCATCAATCTCTTCTTCCCTGCTTTTTCAAATAATATTTCAAGCATTAAATCATCTTCTTCAGGTGTTATTTTGGTAATTACTCCTGCACCAAACCTTTTATGCATTACAAACTTACCTTCTTCGAAAACAGATAAGTCAGCGTGCATCTGCGTTACAGGTTGTTTATGGCCTTGTATATTCTTTATATAATTACTTCCCATAGCAACTTCTATGTTATTTTTATATGTATCTGGCAAACTATATTCCATCACACTACTAGAATACCAGTCATTTGCCATATATTCTTGATTATTACTCTCTTTTGTATATCCATCCATTAGACTTTCCGGTATTTCCTCTAAAAACCTAGACGGTTTATTTATACTAGTGTTTCCAAATAAAGTTCTTCTTCTTGCACAGGTTATATAAAGTTTTTCCCTTGCCCTTGTTATTGCAACATAACATAACCGTCTTTCTTCTTCTATTTCTGCCTCATCTCCCATAGATCTATACCCTGGGAAAACCCCTTCTTCCATTCCTGGAATAAATACTATTGGAAATTCTAGGCCTTTTGCACTATGCATCGTCATTAACGTCACATATTCACTTTCTTCACCATCATTAGTATCTAAATCAGATATTAAAGCCATATTCTCTAAAAAGTCAGCTAAGCTTGGTTCAGAGCTTTCTTTTTCATATTCTTCTGCAACTGATATAAATTCAGCAATATTTTCTATTCTTGTTTGATTTTCTATACTATCTTCTGCTTCTAATGCACTTATATACCCTGTCTCGTTCACTACCATCTTTATTATTTGAGATACCAAAAGATTTTCTTTATTTACCTCTTCTTTTATCTTTTCCATTACGTTAATAAACTCTTTTATTCCATTTTTTGAACGACTTATATCCCGTTATACATCTACGTTTCGTAAGATTTCCCAGCAAGAAACATTGTTTTCAGTTGCAATTTTTTGAACATTCTCTAAAGTTGTATTACCTATACCTCTTTTGGGTTCATTTATTATCCTTTTAAGGCTTATATTATCCATTGGGTTATATAATACCCTTAAATAAGCCATAACGTCTTTTATTTCTTTTCTATCGTAGAATTTTAGTCCTCCTATTACCTTGTATGGTAAAGCTTCGCTTATTAGATAATCTTCTATTATTCTCGATTGTGCGTTTATTCTGTATAAAACACCTATATCTGAATATTTTTGACCTCTATCTACTATGCTTTTTATTTCATTTATTATATATTTAGCCTCATCTCTTTCATCATCTGCTCTATATAACTGTATTTGCTCCCCTTCTTCGTTTTTTGTCCATAATTTTTTACTTTTTCTGTTTTCATTGTTCTTTATAACTTCATTTGCTGCATTTAGTATTATTCCTGTAGATCTATAGTTTTGCTCTAGTTTTATTGTTTTTGCACCTGGAAAAGCTTTCTCAAAATCCAATATATTCCGCATATCTGCGCCTCTCCAGCCATATATGCTTTGATCATCATCCCCTACTACGCATAAATTACCACTTCCTGCTGCAAGTAGGTTTACTAACGTAAATTGTGCTGTGTTAGTATCTTGGTATTCGTCTATTAATATGTATTTAAATTTATCTTGGTAATAAACCAAAATATCTGGATTTGATAGAAAAAGCTCTGTAGTTTTCATTATTAAATCATCAAAATCTAAAGCATTATTCTCTTTAAGTCTTTTTTCATACAATTCATAAACTTCAGCGACTTTAGCCAATCTAAAATTAGTTTGATTTTGACGTAAATAGTCTTTTGCTGTTATTAGCTGGTTTTTTGCCTTGCTTATTTCGCTTATTAAATATTGATATGAAAAGTTTTTATCATCTAAATTAGCTTCTTTCTGACATTCTTTTATTAAAGTCTTTTGATCTGATGTATCGAAAATAACAAAATTTTTGTCATAGCCTATCTTTTCTATATCTCGCCGTAAGATTCTTACACATGCTGCATGAAAAGTAGATATCCATATATCTCGTGCCCTCTCCCCTACTAAATCTTCTACTCTTTCCTTCATTTCTTTTGCAGCTTTATTTGTAAAAGTAATTGCCAATATATTATAAGGTTTTACACTCTTTTCATCCATTAAATAAGCTATTCTATATGTTAAAACTCTTGTTTTTCCTGAACCCGCTCCTGCTATTACTAATAAAGGGCCTTCTGTAGTCTTTACAGCTTCTAATTGTTCTTTATTTAACTTAGTTAAATCTATCATCTTCTAACCTTCTTTCCTCTAAACATTTTATATTGTTTAATTCCCTATTTCAATATAAATATGAATTTTAAAATCTTAATTCATTTTTTTCTTGAAAATAATACTTTTTTCTGTTATAGTGTTACTGATATTGATATATATTGTTAATTCAACAATTTATCAACAATGCGAAAATACTTTAATTACAAAAGATAAAAATTTCAAAGCTTTTATTTATGCTTTATCAACACATGTGCATAACTATGTGGATAACTTTATATTATTCCCATGTTGGTAAAACATATACAAATAGTGATGCTTTGAAATTTTTTGTTTATAAACTTTGTTTTTATGCGATTTTTGTTTAATTTTTTTGAAAGGAGACTAATATGGCAAATATCTCAACCGACGAATGGCAAAAAATTATAGATTGCTTAAAAGGTGAAATAACTGTAATTAGTTTTAATACTTGGATTTCGCCTATTAAACCTGTTTATATTGAAAATAATACTCTTTTTATAGAGGTTCCTACAGATTTTCATAAAACCTATTTACAAACCAATTTACATGAATTATTGAAAAATACTATAAAATACGTTAAAAATGTTGATTTAGATATAAAATATCTTTTACCTGAAGAGGCTAAAAAACAAGAAGAAATAAAGCTTCCAGGTCAAAAAAATATGGATGAGACTCCAACTGGATTAAATCCTAGATATATTTTTGAAAACTTTGTAATAGGGAATAACAATAGATTTGCTCATGCAGCTGCACTAGCAGTTGCTGAATCTCCTGCAAAAGCTTATAATCCTTTGTTTTTATATGGTGGTGTAGGTTTAGGAAAAACACATTTGATGCATGCTATAGGTCATTACATACTTCAACAACATCCTGAACAAAAAGTGCTTTACATAACATGTGAAAAATTTATAATTGATTTTATAAATGCTATTAAAGAACAGGGTGCAGAAGGAAATAATGCTTTTAGAAAAAGATATAGAAATGTTGATGTTCTTTTAGTAGATGATATTCAGTTTATAGCTGGAAAAGAAGGTACACAAGAAGAGTTTTTCCATACTTTTAATACGTTATATGAAGCTAATAAGCAAATTATAATATCTAGTGATAGACCTCCAAAAGATATTGAACCTTTAGAAGATAGGTTAAGATCTAGATTTGAATGGGGACTAACGGCTGATGTACAAGCACCTGACTATGAAACTAGAATTGCAATACTCAGTAAAAAAGCGCAACTTGATGGTATAACTGTTCCAGATGAAATAAATGCCTTTATTGCTGAAAGAGTAGATTCTAATATAAGAGAGTTAGAAGGATCATTAAATAGGGTTTTGGCTTTGGCACATTTAAACAATAAACCTTTAACTTTAGATTTAGCTAAAGAAGCATTAAAAGACATTACAAACGCGCCTACCAAAACAATTACAATAGACCTTATTCAAAAAGTTGTTTCAAAATATTTTAATATAAAAGTAGAAGATCTAAAATCAACTAAAAAAAGCGCTGATATCGCAATTCCTAGACAAATTGCAATGTATCTATGTAGAGATGTTGCAAACATGTCTTTACCGAAAATAGGCTTTGAATTTGGAAAAAGAGACCATTCAACCGTTATTCATGCTTGTAATAAGATTTCAAAGAATATTGAAGAAGATTCTGAGCTTAATAAAAAAATTGAAGAAATTAAAAAAATTCTATTTTATTAATTTTCCACATATGAAACACTTTGAAATTTAGACTATTACAAAATTTTATTAACATACAAAAAGCTTGTTTTCTAATATATAAACTATCAACATTTAAATGTTAATAATTTATAAATATATTGTGGATAACAAACTATTCACATTAAAAATTTTTAGTGTGAATAAAATATTAAAATTTATCCTCATGTTATTAACTTTTGAAACTTAGTTATATCGTAAAATTTTCAACTTATAAACATTATCAACATTACTATAACTATTATATCTTTTTAATATTTAAATTATAATTTTAAGGAGGAATAGGAAAATGAAATTTTCAATAGAAAAGGAAGATCTTTTAGTAGGTATAAATGCTACTCAAAAAGCAGTTTCTAGTAAAACAACTATGCCAATATTAGAATGCTTTCATTTAGTAGCAAAAGATAATACACTATATATAACAGCAACAGATTTAGAGCTTGGTATAGAATATAGAATAAATACCAAAATAGAAGAAGAAGGAGATATAATAATAGGTGCTAATATCTTTTCAGAGATAATAAGAAAATTACCTGATTCTACAATAGAATTAACAACAAACGATCAAAACCAGTTGGTTATTGAATGTGAAGGTTCTTTATTTAAAATTGTAGCAACAATGAGTGATGATTTTCCTGTTTTTCCTAAAATAAACGCAGAACAAAAAATAAAAATAAAACAAGTAGATTTAAAGGATATGATAAGAAAAACAATATTTGCTGTAGGAATAGATGAATCTAGGCCTATTTTTACAGGTTGTTTATTAGAAAAAAAAGATGGTATGATGAATATGGTGGCTTTAGATGGCTTTAGACTAGCTCTTCAAACAAAAGTCAATTTAGAAGAAGGAACAGAAGATTTTTCAGTTGTTATACCAGGAAAGTCATTAAATGATATATCTAAGATTTTAGGAGATGACGATCAAATAGTTACAATTAGTGTTGAAAAGAACCAAAGTTTATTTGAAATACCTAATTGTACAGCTGTTACAAGAGTTTTAGAGGGAAAATTCTTAGATTATAGACAAGCTATACCTAAAGAGAAAGAGCTTAGAGTTAAGGTTAATAGAAATGTTTTACTTAGTTCTTTAGAAAGAGCAGCTGTTATGTCTAGAGATGAAAAGCAATTACCAATAAAAATAACAATATCAGATCATTTGATGGTTATAGAATGTGCGGTTCAGACGGGAAATGTTAGGGAAGAAGTTTTGATTGAAAGTGTTGGAAAACCTCTTGAAATTGGCTTTAATCCTAGATATTTAATAGAAGCAGTAAAAACTATTGAAGATGTTGAAATTGTATTAGATTTTGGTTCATCAATTTCTCCTTGTATTATAAGACCAATAGAGGGAGAAGAGTATATTTATATGGTATTACCAGTTAGAATATAGATGTATGCTGGTTTTTAGGGGGTAAAGAATTTGATAATAAACTCTATAAAACTTAAAAATTTTAGAAGTTATAAAGATAGAGAATTTGTTTTTTCTCCTAATACCAATGTTTTTTATGGAAATAATGCTGAAGGAAAGACAAATATATTAGAATCTATATATGTTTGTGCTTTAGGTAAGTCTTTTAGAACTAGAAAAGATACGGAATTGATATATTTTGGGGAAGAATATGGAGGAGTAGATCTATTCTTTAGAGATAGTAGTAGAGAAAAAAGTATTAATTTTTTGGTATCTAATAAAAACAAAAAACAAATAAAAATAAACGGTGTAAAACAGGCTAAAATAAGCAATTTATTTGGAAATTTGTTAGTTGTAATGTTTACGCCGTTAGATATGTTTTTTGCAAAAGGTGAGCCAGGAGAGAGAAGAAAGAGCTTTGATATACTAATAAGCCAGTTAAATCCCAAGTACATGCATTTTTTACAGGAATATTATAAAGTACTAGAGCAAAGAAACCAGTTATTAAAAAATGGTGAAAACAAAGTAAATAAAATGGAGCTAAATATATGGGATGAAAAGCTTGTTGAGCTGAATTTTGCTATAAAGAAGATAAGAGAAGAGTATATAAAGAAAATAATACCTATTTTTAATAAATATCATAAAGAAATATCAGATAATAAAGAGGATGTATTTTTAACATATAAAACACAGGTTTTAGAAGATAAAGAAAGTATGTTAAAACTATTAGAAGATAGATGTATCCTGGATTTCAAAAGAGGGTTTACTTCTATAGGAATTCACAGAGATGACTATATTTTTGAGATAAATGGAGTTAATTTAGGTTTATTTGGATCACAAGGTCAAATTAGGACGGCGATATTATCTCTTAAATTAGCGGAAAAAGACTTGATTTTGCAGGAAAAAGGGGAGATGCCGGTACTTTTATTGGATGATGTTATGTCTGAATTAGATGAAAAAAGAAGAAGATTTTTATATGAAAAGCTCAATGAATGTCAAGTTTTTATTACTTGTACAGATAAAATTGAAGGAGAGAATGTAAAAACTTTTGAAATAATAAAAGAGAAGTAAATATATATGAAATACAGATGTATGCTTGATTTGAGGTTAGTTAAGTAAAACAAATAAAAGGCATAATAACAAGGTGTTGTTTTCCTTTTCTTTTTCTGTAAAGACAATATAAATTATAATTAAAAGTAGAATATCTTCAAATTCTACTTTTCTTCCTAAAAAAGCCTCTATTGGAGATAAAAATGAGTTAAAAAGAGAACTTTCTTTATCTGAGAAGTTTTCTTTTTTTTCTTTATAATCTGTTTTTGAGGATGTTTTTGGCTGATTATAAGGAAAAGAAGGGTTATTTTTATATCTACAGGAGTATTTCATATAAAAACCTCCTAGTTATCATCATTTTCTAAAAAGCTATCAAAGATATGTAAATCATTTAAAAGCCGCAAAGTTCCTGTAATAGATATGATTTTTTTACATTGATCTATCTTTTTTTGTCTTTTTTTATTTAAATAAGGCTTTAAAGAGTTTAAAAAAACAGTTTCTTTAGAGTTAGTATTTTCATCAGAAATATTAGAAATAATAGAAAGAATGTCTGACATATCATTTTCTAAAGTTGAGGATACATCTGCGTTTTCAGTATTTGACATCTTAATCACCTCTTATTTTTTTGTCTATTTCATCTATATTTATGTTTTCAAAATCTATTTCATCAATTTGATTTTTTAAATTATCCTTATCTTTTCCAAGTATTTTTGATAATTCAGGATTGGAAAGTATTTTAGAGATATCTTCCTTTTTTGAATTTTTTAAAATTTCTTTTGCTTTATTTAAGTTTTTTTCTAAATCTTTTTTAGGTAGTTTTGATACTATGGTGGATAAGGTTTTTATCAATTTTTCATTCATATTAAAACACTCCTTATATAAGTATTTTCTATAAAGTATATGCAAATAGCACAGTATATGTGAATAAAAAGAAATAGTAAATTAAAAACAAAAACTCCAACAGTTATTTATTGAATAAAAAAAACCGATATGGTAAAATGACAAGTGGTGAAGACTTTTTATTAAAAGAAATAAGGAGGAAAGAGATATGTCTGAAAACAAGTGTTGTTGCGAATTAGAACCAGAAAAAATCGAAAAATTAAAACAAATTATAGCAGAAAATAAAGATATAGAAGGAGCATTAATTCCTATATTACATGAAGCACAAGAATTATTTGGATATTTACCAGAAAAAGTTCAACAAATAATAGCTGATGGGTTAGGGATAAGTTTAGCCGAAGTTTACGGTGTGGCTACGTTTTATTCTAGGTTTACTTTAACTCCAAAAGGAAAATATAACATTCAAATTTGTTTAGGAACAGCGTGTTATGTAAAAGGAGCAGATAAAGTTCTAGAAAAATTAGAAAGAGTTTTGGGTATAAAAGCCGGAGAAACTACACCAGATGGAAAGTTCTCAATTCAAGATGCACGCTGCGTTGGAGCTTGTGGACTAGCTCCAGTTATGGTTATAAATGATGAGGTTTATGGAAAAATGACACCTGATAAGGTGGATGAAATACTAAAGAAATACGAATAGAAAGGAGAGGAAAAAGATGATAACAGTAGATGAATTGGATAATATCCAAAGAAAAACATTAGAAGAAGTAAAGATTAGAGTAGTGGACGAAAAAGATATAAATAGAAAAAACATACTAGTTTGCGGAGGTACGGGCTGTACTTCTTCAAAATCACCTAAAATTATAGAAGAGTTAAGAAAAGAAATTAAAGAAAGAAATTTAGAAAACGAAGTAAATGTAGTTAAAACTGGTTGTTTTGGTCTTTGTGCCAAGGGACCTATTATGATAATTTATCCAGGAGAAACTTTTTATACAATGGTTAAACCTGAAGATGCTAAAGAAATAATAGAAGAGCATATAGTTAATGGTAGAATAGTTGAAAGGTTATTAATAAAAGATACAGAAACCGAGCAATTAGCGCATACATTGCATGAATTAGGTTTTTATAAGAAACAAAACAGAATAGCTTTGAGAAATTGTGGAAGAATTTGTCCAGAGAATATAGATGAATACATTGCATTTAATGGTTATAGAGCTTTAGAAAAGGTTCTTCATAAAATGACAAGAGAAGAAGTTATAGATACAGTGTTAAAATCAGGCTTAAGAGGTAGAGGAGGAGCAGGTTTCCCTACCGGTAAGAAGTGGTCTTTTGCGGCTAGTCAGCCAGAAGGCCAAAAATATGTATGTTGTAATGCAGATGAAGGAGATCCAGGTGCTTTTATGGATAGAAGTGTACTTGAAGGAGACCCTCATTCGGTATTAGAAGCTATGGCAATAGCAGGATATGCTATTGGCTCAAATCAAGGATACATTTATGTTAGAGCAGAATATCCTATTGCTGTAGAGAGGTTAAAAATAGCAATTAAACAAGCAAGAGAATATGGTTTATTAGGAAAGAATATTTTTGGAACAGATTTTTCATTTGATATAGATATAAGACTTGGAGCAGGAGCGTTTGTTTGTGGCGAAGAAACTGCTCTTATGACTTCTATAGAGGGAAAACGTGGAGAACCACGTACAAGACCGCCATTCCCAGCTATTAAAGGTTTATTTGGAAAGCCAACAATCTTAAATAATGTTGAAACTTTAGCAAATATTCCTATTATTATCTTAAAAGGAGCAGATTGGTTCTCTTCTATTGGTACAGAAAAGAGTAAAGGTACTAAAGTTTTTGCTGTTGGTGGAAAAATAAATAATACTGGGCTTGTTGAGGTCCCTATGGGAACGACTTTAAGAGAGATAATATATGATATAGGTGGAGGAATTCCTAAAGGCAAGAAGTTTAAGGCAGCCCAAACAGGAGGCCCTTCTGGTGGTTGTATACCTGAATCTCACCTAGATACACCAATTGATTATGATTCTTTAACTGCAATTGGTTCTATGATGGGTTCGGGTGGACTTATTGTTATGGATGAAGATAACTGTATGGTAGATATTGCTAAGTTTTTCTTAGAGTTTACTATTAATGAGTCTTGCGGAAAGTGTCCACCTTGTAGAATAGGTACAAGAAGAATGTATGAAATTCTAGATAGAATAACAAAAGGTCAAGGAAAAGAGGGAGATATCGAAAGATTAGAAGAACTTGCAAATAATATTAAGAGATCTGCTCTTTGTGGACTTGGTCAGACCGCGCCAAACCCTGTTTTAAGCACTTTGAAGTATTTTAGAGATGAATATGAAGCTCATATAAAAGAAAAACGTTGTCCAGCAGGAGCATGTAAGGATCTTACTAGATATGAAATAGATCCGGAAAGATGTAAAGGATGTAGTTTATGTGCTAGAAATTGCCCTGTTGGTGCGATTTCTGGAGAAGTAAAGAGTCCATTTAAGATAGATCCAGAAAAATGTATAAAATGTGGATTATGTATGAGTAATTGTAAGTTTAGTGCAATTGATAAGAAATAAGAAAGAGGTGAAAAGAATGGGTAAAGTTAATATCACTATTGATGGTGTGAAAGTAGAAGTAGAAGATAATTTAACGGTTTTAGAGGCTGCTAGAATCGCTGGAATAGAAATTCCTACTTTATGCTTTTTGAAGAATATAAACCAAATTGGTGCTTGTAGAATATGTTTGGTTGAAGTAGAAGGAGCACGTGGACTTCAGGCATCTTGTTCATATCCTGTATCTGAAGGATTAGTAGTTAGAACTAATACAAAAAATGTTTTAGAAGCCAGGAAATCTACTCTTGAATTAATTCTTTCAAATCATAGAAAAGATTGTTTAAGTTGTTCTAGAAATACAGATTGTGAATTACAAGCATTAGCTGAGAAAATGCAGGTTGGAGATGTTATTTACGAAGGAACAAACAAAGATGAAATAGATGATTTATCTACATCTGTAGTAAGAGATAATTCAAAATGTATTTTGTGTAGAAGATGTGTTTCTGTTTGCAAGAATGTTCAAACAGTAGGCGCAATTGAAGTAGCTTATAGAGGAATGAAATCTAAAGTTACACCTGCTTTTGATAAGCCACTTGCAGAAAGTAATTGCGTAAATTGTGGACAATGTATAGCTGTTTGTCCTACAGGCGCTCTTACAATAAAATATAACATGGATATAGTTTGGGAAGCTTTACAAAATCCTGATTTGCATGTTGTTGTTCAAACTGCTCCGGCTGTTCGAGCAGCACTCGGCGAAGAGTTTGGTATGCCAATAGGGATGCCAGTTACAGGAAAATTAGCAGCAGCTTTGAGAAGATTAGGTTTTGATAGGGTTGTAGATACTGATACAGCTGCTGACTTCACTATTATGGAGGAAGGAACAGAATTTATAGAGAGATTAACTAAAAACGAGAATTTGCCGCTTATAACCTCTTGTAGTCCTGGTTGGGTTAAGTTTTTAGAGCATAATTTCCCTGATTTAATTCCTAATTTATCTACAGCAAAATCACCTATGTCTATGTATGGTGCGCTAATAAAGAGTTATTATGCTAAAGAACAGAATTTAGACCCTAATAAAATTTTTGTTGTATCAGTTATGCCTTGTACGGCTAAAAAGTTCGAATGTGAAAGACCAGAGCTTGGTGAAGATGGTCATAAAGACGTTGATGCAGTTATTACAACTGTTGAACTTGCAAAAATGATAAAGAAAGCTGGTATAATGTTTGAAAAATTACCAGAAGAGCTATTTGATGAGCCATTTGGAGAAGCTACAGGTGCAGGCGTAATATTTGGTACAACAGGTGGTGTTATGGAAGCAGCTATTCGTACAGTTGCTGAGATTTTAGAGGGAAAAGAGCTACCTAAGATAGAATATGAAGAAGTTAGAGGTAATGAAACAATTCGTGAAGCAGAACTTGAAATAGCAGGCAAAAAGGTAAAAATAGCAGTTGTTAGTGGTCTTGGAAATGCAAGAAAACTAATGGAAAGAGTAAGAAAAGGCGA
>JAEEXS010000014.1 GCA_016287855.1 Clostridia bacterium | reverse complement strand
TTTTTAGTTTTTAGGAGGGAAGTTGGAGTGGAACTTGAATGCAAGTATCGGACCAAAGAAGACGGATCGTTATATACCCCGAATAAGTACCCTGAGATAGTGGAGGAACTATATAAAACGAGAGAGTTAATCGTGAGAATGCCGGGAACGGCAAAGCAGGAATCTTTACTTGACTGGATTTCGGTTATCGAGGGAGAACTGTTTTCAGAAGGTGGAGAACATTTTGAAAAGTGGAAGGAAATGAACAAGTATATGTTGGAGGATCTGCTTTACATCTTTTTCGCGGAAACGTTAAATGGGGTCCTGACCTGGGCGATAAAAGGAAGGTTAGAAAAAATTTTATTATGAAGAATATATGGTGGCATAGGGTCATGGATTCTATGCCACCATTTTTATGTTAAAAATTAAAAATATTTACATATAAAAAAATATTATGATAAAATAATAGTGAGTTGATTTTTAAAATTTAAGACAAAATATAGCTATTATTAAAAAATAATGCGAGGAGATACGTATGAAAAAGATTGGAATTACTGAAACAATATTAAGAGATGGTCATCAATCACTTATTGCAACTAGGATGACTACGGAGGAGATGTTACCTGCATTAGAACTTATGGATAATGTGGGATATAATGCAATTGAATGCTGGGGAGGAGCTACTTTTGATGTATGTATGCGATTTTTAAAAGAAGATCCTTGGGATAGACTTAGAAAAATTAGAGCTTCGGTAAAGAATACAAAGCTTCAAATGTTGCTTCGTGGTCAAAATTTATTAGGATATAAAAATTATGCTGATGACGTTGTAGAGTACTTTGTTAAAAAATCTATAGCAAATGGTATAGATATAATTAGAATTTTTGATGCATTAAATGATTTTAGAAATATTGAAACTGCGATAGATGCTTGTAAAAAAGAAGGCGGACATGCACAAGCTACTATTTGTTATACAACTAGTCCAGTTCATACTATAGATGGTTTTGTTGAAGATGCGAAAAGATTAAAAAATATGGGCGCTGATTCACTTTGTATTAAAGATATGGCAGGAATTTTACTTCCATATACAGCTTACGATTTGATAAAAAGAATTAAAGAAGAAGTAGACTTGCCTATAGAACTTCATACTCACTATACCGCGGGAACAGGTTCTATGACTTATCTTAAGGCGGTTGAATCAGGCTGCGATATATTAGATACTGCTCTTACGCCGTTTGCTTTAGGAACTTCTCAACCAGCGACAGAATCTATAGTTGCAACACTTTCAGGTACTGAGTTTGATACAGGTCTTGATCTTAGCAAATTAGGAGAGATATCTAATTATTTTAGTACAGTTAAAGAAAAATATATAAAAAATGGAACTTTAGATAGTAAAGTAATGAGCCCTGATGCTAACGTATTGATTTACCAAGTCCCAGGCGGAATGCTTTCAAATCTAGTTTCTCAATTAAAACAACAAAATGCGATGGATAAATATAAAGAAGTATTAGAGGAAGTACCTAGGGTAAGAGAAGATATGGGATTCCCTCCACTTGTTACACCATCTAGCCAGATTATAGGCACACAAGCAGTTTTAAACGTTATTATGGGCGAAAGATATAAGATGGTAACTAAAGAGACAAAAGCGTTAGTTAGAGGAGAATACGGAAAAACACCTAAGCCTATTTCTGATGAAATTATTGAAAAAATTCTTGGTAGTAAAGAGGAAGTAATTACATGCCGCCCTGCCAATAGAATAATGCCAGAACTAGATAATATGCGTAAGGAAATGAATGGGTATTTTGAGCAAGACGAAGATGTTTTATCTTATGCATTATTCCCAGGAGTTGCCACTGAGTTTTTTAAATATAGACAGGCAGAAAAATATGGCATAGAATCTGATTTTACTGATTTTGAAAATAAGGTTACAATAGTGTAAAAAACATTAATATAATTTGTATTTTGCCGATAGTACGAATGGAAGGGACGTTGAATAAATTATGAGTAAGAAGTTTTTTATTTGTGGTCTTACCATCTTAGGGCTTATTAATAGCTCGTTTGCAGCAGATATAACTTATTATGGATTAAGTGATGGATATTCAAAAATTAATTCTATAAATTTTTCAGATGTTTCGGCTCAAGGGAATAGCTATTGGGCTAAGCCTGCTATTTATCAAATTGCGGCTTTTAGTATTATGAGTGGTTTCTCTTCAAATACATTTTCTCCTACAACTAGTGTTACAAATGAGCAGGCAGTTACAACAATTTTAAATGCTACTGGAAAAGCTAAAGAAGTTGAAAAAATAAATATGCTTGTTAAAAATTGGTCAGACAAGTATATAAAATATGCAATGAATAACGGATTACTTACAGAAAAAGTAACATATAAAAGAGCCGAAGCTAAAGGCGATATAGATGTTTTAAAAAGCAAAGGGGTATTCATAAGGGATATCCCTATAACTCGTGAAGAAGTTGCAACTCTAATTTATAGAGCGTTTAATTTAGCATCGGAAAAAACTGAAAAAGAACCAATTGATTTTTTAGATAAAGCTTTAGTTGATAGTACAAGAGTGGCTCATGTTGACGCAATATCTAAATTTGGAATAATGGTTGGCGATGAATCAGGAATGTTTAATCCAAAAAGCAATCTTACAAGAGCAGAATTTGCACAGATTTTCAAAAATTGTGAAGATTATTTGCTTACAAATTTAAGACTTACTAAAAGAGAAGGCGTTGTTGATAGGGCTAGTGCAAATGTTGTAGAAGTAACTGATGACAAAGGAAATACTATTAATATTAATTGTACTGGAAGAGATATTCCGACTATAAGGAAAAATACATTATCTGGGGTATCTGCTCTTAGAGTTTCTGATGAAATAGAATATTTTGTAGATACAGCTAAACAAGTTGTATTTATACGTGTTATAGATGAAGGAATATATGATAGTAATTATGATAATACTTCAACTGAAAGCAAATCTAAACAAGGAATTGTTACAGGAAATAGCCCATATTTCTATGAGATTTCTATTAAAGATAAGAGCGGAAATGTTGAAAACTATAGCTATGGTGCTTGGACTGAAATATATAAAGATGGCAAGAAAACTAATGCGTCAAATATTTTACAGGGAGATACAGTATATCTTGAGTTTGACGAAATTGGAGATTTAGTTGTGATTAGAGGAGTTACTAATGCTGTTATAAGCTATGGAACTGTTACTGCAATCTCTGGATATGATGTTACTTTATCTATGGATAGTGACGGCACAAGTAAAAATTATAATTTGAGAAAAATACCTGTTTATGAAAATGGCATGGAAATAGATGTAACTAACTTAAAGAACGGCAACTATATAAAGCTATATTCTTCTCAGAGTGAATTAATAAAAGCAGAAGTCGTAGTAGATGAAAGAACAGCAGAGAACTTATATAAAGGTTATATTAGTGAAATAAATCTTATCCAAGATAGAATTATTTTGAGAAATCCTAAAATACTTAATAATGATAAATGGGTAAGCGCAGAATCTAGTTTCATTACAATTCCTTTAGATGACAATATGAAAGTTACTTATGATGGAATCAATATAGAAAAACAATATTTGGGAGAAAAACATGTTGGTAAATTTGCATATATAGTTACTCGAGAGGATACTAAAGTTTTAGAAAGAGTTAAATCAATAAATATAGAATTCGAAGAAGATACAGATACTATTGTTGACGAGATTCGTTCATATAATAGCTCTACTGGACTTCTAAAACTATATGATGATTCGAGAAAATTATACATTGACGACTCAACAATTTGTGTAATTGATGGCAAGATAGTTAGCGCCTCAGCTTTAGAAAAAGGTCAAAATGTAATACTTACGGTTTCTTATAAAGATAAAGAATATACAGTAAAAACAATAAGTAGTACTGAAAAAGAAGAAGTTAAAGATACAATTTTATACTATGGAAATATAACGAGTGTAGATCCAGGAGAAGAAGTTTCTGTTAAGGTTACAAAGAAATTTATAGATGAATGGGATAACGTAAAGAGCAAACATACTTCGTTTATTATTAAATCAGATACTAGAATTTATGGAGAAACAGAGGCCCTTACATTTAAAGAATTTAATGAAGATTACATTGGAAAAGATGTTTGCGTTATAGCAAGTGGCGATGAAGCTATTTCAATAAAACTTATGACATTACCAGATGAGCCTTATATTTCAGTAGGTAGCATAAAGTCAGCGGGAGATACTGCAATTAAAATTTATGATGTTACTTATTATGATTTTGAAGAGGAAGACTGGTTAGAGACAAATGATCAAGACATTAATATTTCTCCGATTACATTGATTATGAGAAATGGAAATTTCGCTAGAAGTAGTGAAATTAAAAAAGGACAAGAATGTATTGTTATAAGAGCTTCTGCTACAGCTGATGCGGGAGTAGTAATGCTTACGGATTAATAATTACTTGTTGAAAGGATATGAATGAAGTATGAAAAAATATATAACATTGTTATGTGGCTTGTTAATATTCTCTATTTCAAATGCTTATGAGCCGTCTATTACGGAGATGGTAGCAGGGCAGGATGAATTAAATTGCAAACAAGTAGTTTTTATAAGTGGTAAACCGATGGTTTTAGAAGGAACAGCAGAAGTTGCTGTATCTAAAAAAGGCAAAAACGAAACAGAAACATATTCAAGTTCGTTAAGTGATGGAGGGAGTAATACTCTTTCAAATGAATATACATTTTCAATTACTTCAACAGAAAAATCAAATGGGCAAATTACAAAAGTGTGGAAATTAGATAAATTTGATGAAAAAATAGAAGCTAACGGAAACACATATACTCTGAAAAAATACGATTTTTCAAAAACTAGGTTAGATGATGTTAAGGCGGTAGGTACTTACTTTGCAGGTAATATCAATTTGCAAAAGGAATATGATGACGGAGCTACCGGGAAAATAAAAATAGTTGGTACGGGGACTACATACGGATATGATACGTCTTGGGCAAAAAATGAGACGGTTACAATGGTTTACACAGTTTCGTATATAAATGGGAATAACAGTTGGACAGGAAAATATAAGACGATTACTAGTGATACAGATAAAAAAATAATTTCATACATTAACAATAGACCTACCGAAATAAGTTTTGACGGGGGGTTCATGGTTTCTGAAAATAATATTAGCACATTAAGATATTCTTCAGAGATGCCTGAGTTTTTCGGAAATAAGGCTTTAGATTATGTCGTTACAGATAGTGGCTCTTTTAAGTATGAAACTTTTCCACTAGAAACAAGATTAGCTGATTATTCATTAAAAGGAATAAAAGGACATTGGGGCGAGATGGCACTAAGACAGGCTTTTGCTTTGGAATATATGGATGAATGGGATGCTAATACTACTCCGGATAGTCCAGTTACAAGAGGAGAATTTGCTAAGATTATGACGTTAGTATTAAAGCTTGATGATGATACTAAAAAAACAACGCAGTCAGCACAAGCTGCAAAGCCAACTCAAGCTACTGGAACAGTAGCGCAAACTAATGATACCAATAAAAAAGAGCAGGTATATAAAGACGTGCCTGAAACAAATAAGTATTATAAATACATAATGGCATTAACCAAAGCAGGTGTAGTTGAAGGAACAGGTAATAGTAAATTCCAGCCTAATGCTGTAATTTCTAGAGCAGAGGCAATAACAATGATTATTGCAGCACTTGGTTTTACAGATAAAGCACCAGAGCCACTACCGTTGCTAACTTTTGCAGATAGCAGTGATATACCGGGATGGGCTGAAAAATACATATATATGGGGCATAAGATAGGTCTTATTAATGGAGATGAAAACGGTAATGTTATGGCAAGAAAACAGCTTACTAAAGCTGAAATTGCGACAATTACTAATAATATGGTTAAGTATATTATTGAGGAACTTTCTGAAGAATACATTTTGTAAGATTAAATTACCACGAAAAGTGGTAATTTTTTTACTTTTATGATAGAATAATCACGGTAATAGAGATTTCTCATATATATAAATTGAGGAGGAAGATAATATGGAAGATAAAATACAGTATGCAAAAGAGCTAGAAGAGAAGAGAAAGATTATTAATGAGAAACATATGAAAAATGGGGTTACAATTATTGATCCAAAAGTTACATATATAGATGAAGAAGTTGTTATTGGAACTGGAACGACTATTTATCCAGGAAATATTTTAGAGGGTAATACGGTTATCGGAGAAAATTGTGTTTTAGGTCCTAATAACAAGATAACAAATAGTACAATTGATAGTGGAGCAGAGGTTACAAATTCAGTTTTAATAGATAGTAAAGTTGGAAGTGAAACTCATGTTGGACCATTTGCTTATTTAAGACCTAATTCAGTTATTGGAAAAAGTGCTAGAATTGGAGATTTTGTCGAAATTAAAAATTCTAATATTGGAGATAATACAAAAGTATCTCATCTTACTTATGTAGGAGATAGTGATGTTGGAAGTGAAGTTAATTTCGGTTGTGGAACAGTTACAGTAAATTACGATGGAATAAACAAACATAGGACAACTATCGGAAACAAAGTATTTATAGGGTGTAATACGAATTTAATTGCACCAGTTAAATTAGAAGACGGAGCATATACAGGTGCTGGAACCACTATTACGAAAGATGTTCCAAAAGATTCTTTAGCTATTGGTAGAGTACGCCAAGAAATAAAAGAAGGTTGGGCAAAAGGTAAAACTAAGGTAAATAGATAGAAAGGATAGATTAAATGAAACCTATTGTTGCAATTGTAGGAAGACCTAATGTTGGCAAGTCGTCATTTTTTAACTATATAGCAGGAAAAAGAATTGCAATTGTCCAAGATACACCGGGCGTTACTAGAGATAGAATTTATACTAATGTAGAGTGGCGTGGTAGAGAATTTACAATGATTGATACTGGCGGAATTGAGCCTAAATCAGATGATGATATCTTAATTCAAATGAAGTATCAAGCGGAACTTGCAATAGATAGCGCTGACGTTATTGGCTTTATAGTAGATATGAAAGATGGCGTTACAGCAGCAGATTATGAAGTGGCAAAAATGCTTAGAAAAACGCAAAAGCCAGTAGTACTTATAGTTAATAAAGTAGATAAAACAGGAGATGTACCACCAGAGGTTTATGAATTTTATAATTTAGATATGGGAGATCCATATCCTATTTCAACAGTACAAGGACTTGGAATAGGCGATGTATTAGATGCAATATACGAGAAATTTAAAGATATTCCTGATACAGAAGAAGACGAGAGTATAATAAAAGTATCGTTAATTGGTAAGCCAAACGTAGGGAAATCATCTTTAGTAAATAAAATTTTGGGCGAAAATAGAGTTATTGTAAGCGATATACCGGGAACTACTAGAGATGCTATTGATACTGACTTTGTTTGGGATGATAAGAAATTCACTTTTATCGATACTGCAGGTCTTAGAAAGAAAAACAAAGTTAATGAAGATATAGAGAAATATAGTGGAATGAGAACAGTTGCCGCTATTGAACGTTCCGACGTATGTTTACTTTTAATTGACGCTAATGAAGGTGCAACTGAACAAGATACAAAAGTTGCAGGATATGCTCATGAAGCGGGAAAAGGAATTATAATTGTTGTTAATAAGTGGGATATTCATGAAAAAGAAACAGGCACATTAGAAAAATACAAAGAGAAAATATATAAAGATTTAGCCTATCTTACTTATGCACCAATAGTTTTTGTCTCTGCGTTAACAGGGCAAAGAGTTAATAAGTTATTGGAACTGATACCATATGTTGCTGATCAAAATGCGATGCGAGTTACTACAGGAGTTCTAAATGATGTAATAAATGAAGCAATTGCAATTGTTCAGCCGCCTAGTGATAAGGGTAGAAGGCTTAAAGTTTTATATGGCACACAAGTTTCTACAAAGCCACCTACGTTTGTTATTTTTGTTAATAGTAAAAAACTAATGCATTTTTCTTATACTAGGTATTTGGAAAATCAAATAAGAAAGAATTTTGGCTTAGAAGGTACGTCTATAAGAATGATAATTAGAGAAAAAGGTGAAAAAGAAGTATAAGGGGGAGATACAAATGATTAATACCGAAACAATAACTTTTATAGTTAGGCTTGTATTTATTGCAATAGTTGCTTATCTTTTAGGAAGTGTTAATACTTCTATAATTGTAGGAAAATTTTATGGTGTAGATATTAAAAAAGAGGGTAGTGGAAACGCCGGTCTTACAAATACTTTAAGAGTTTTAGGGAAAAGGGCGGCATTAGTAGTTTTAGTAGGTGATATACTAAAAGGCGTAATTGCTATTTTGCTTGCAAGGGTTTTAGCACCAGTACTACGGACAGATTTTACTATGGGAGAAGGGACTATAATACCTGTTGAAAAAGTATATATTGAATTAGCTATGCAGGTTGCAGGTATTGCGGTCGTATTAGGCCATATTTTCCCTATTTTTTATGGATTTAAAGGTGGAAAAGGCGTACTTACTTCTATAACTGTAATTCTTATGACACAGTGGCAAGTCGGGTTAGCATGTATTGGTATATTCCTTTTAGCAGTTTTACTAACAAGATATGTATCTTTAGGCTCAACATTAGCGGCAATTGCTTGTCCACTTTTTATGGTTGGATTTAGTAAGTGGGTAGAGAGCATAAATGAGTTTAGTTGGATTTGGTTTTCATGCATATTGGCTGTTTTTGTAGTGGTAGGGCATAGAGGGAATATAGTAAGATTATTCAATAATACAGAAAGAAAATTAGGAGAAAGTAAAGAAAAATACGAAGAACGTATGGCAAAACTTGCTAAATAATTTTATATACATAAAGGAGGTAGCAAATACCTCCTATATTTTTAGAAAGGAGAATATGATAGTTTTATCATAGAATAAGAATATGAAAATTTGCATAATTGGTTCGGGTAGCTGGGGAACAGCACTTGGGAAGCTGCTTTTTGAAAATAATAATGAGGTTATAATTTGGTCTAGAAACGAAGAAGAAGTAAATAGCATAAATTTAGAGCATAAATTAGAAAGATATTTGCCAGGGGTAGATATACCAGAAGGGTTAAAGGCAACTAATGATTTAGAAGAAGCAATGAAAGATTCTCAAATTGTTGTATTAGCTGTACCATCAGTTGCAATTAGAGAATGTTCAAGAAATATTTCGAAATATTTAACTGATCAGATAGTTGTAAATGTTGCAAAAGGTTTTGAAAAGGGAACTAAGAAACGTTTATCTGAAGTAATGAGAGAAGAGCTGCCTAAAGGACAAAAAATCGCGATATTGTCTGGACCAAGCCATGCAGAAGAAGTCGCAAGAAGATTACCTACAGTTGTTGCAGTTTGTTCCAATGATGAAGAAGCTAGAAATATAGTTTGTTCTGTTTTTATGAATGAATACTTTAGAGTATATTCAAATAGTGATATGGTTGGTGTAGAGGTTGGAGGAGCTGTGAAGAATGTTATAGCTCTTTGCGCCGGAGTATCTGATGGACTTGGATTTGGAGATAACGCTAAAGCTGGTCTTATAACAAGGGGACTAGCTGAAATTATGCGACTTGGAATGGCTATGGGCGGGAAAATAGAGAGCTTTTACGGCCTTACAGGAATAGGAGATTTAGTTGTTACTTGTGCAAGTAAGCACAGCAGAAACCATAGAGCCGGAGAATACATTGGCCAAGGTTTATCTATGGAAGAGGCGGTAGAGAAGGTTAATATGGTAGTTGAAGGAATAAACGCAGCTAAGGCTGTTAGAGATTTAGGCAAAGAATATGGAGTGGAAATGCCAATTACAGAGCAAGCTTGTAATGTTTTGTTTGAAGGCAAAGATCCAAAAACTGCAGTTTTAGAATTGATGGGAAGAGATAGAAAGAAAGAAATTTAAAATTGAATTAAAGATAATCAAAGAAAAAAGAAGAAAAAACGAGAAAAATGAAGTAGTGCAATTCAAAATCAAAATATTTTTAAAATGATATTGACAGATATTATGTATCATTGTATAATGGTAAAGTCGTTTATTTAGTTAGATTTTGACAATAAATTAACTAATAATATATAAGAATTGAAAGGAAGGATTTTTAATGAATGCAACACATATTGTAAAGGCAAGCGAAATTGAAAGAGCTTGGTACTTAGTTGATGCAGAAGGACTTGCACTTGGTAGAGTAGCTAGTGAAGTCGCTAAAATTTTAAGAGGAAAAAATAAACCTACTTATTCTACAAATATTGATTGCGGAGATTACGTAGTTGTTATCAACGCTTCAAAGATAAAACTTACAGGTTCAAAATTAACTGATAAGGTTTATAGACACCATACTGGTTATATTGGCGGATTAAAAGAAGTTAAAGCTAAAGATATGTTAGCAAGTAAACCTGAAAGAATGTTTGAATTAGCAGTTAAAGGTATGCTCCCTAAGAATGCTTTAGGAAGAGAAATGATAAAGAAATTAAAGGTTTATGCTGGTAGTGAACACGACCAAGCAGCTCAAAAACCTGAAAAAATCGAGATTAAGGCATAAGGGGGTAGAGTATAATGGCTAAAAATTATTTTTATGGTACAGGTAGAAGAAAAGAAGCTGTTGCTCGTGTAAGATTAGTTCCTGGAAAAGGAAAGATATTAATAAATGAAAAGACAGTTGAAGAATTTTTCGGTTTAGAAACATTGAGAATGATAGTTAAACAACCATTAGTTTTAACTAATACTGAATCTAAGTATGATGTAATCGCTAAAGTTGTTGGCGGTGGATATACAGGTCAAGCAGGTGCTGTAAGACATGGTATTGCTAGAGCTTTACTTCAAGCTAGCGAAGAAAACAGAGCCGTTCTTAAAAAAGCTGGTTTCTTAACAAGAGATCCAAGAATGAAGGAAAGAAAGAAATATGGCTTAAAGAAAGCAAGAAAAGCACCACAATTCTCAAAGAGATAATATCAAAAGCCCACGTTACGTGGGCTTTTTTTGTACAAAGAGCGAGGCAAAATTCAACAAAATCCTCGCTTTTTTTGTCGGAATTTGTTGTAAAAATATGGTATAAAACCCATTGACTGGAAAAAGATTTGGAGTTATTATTTGCTTGTCAAAACACAAAACATTGTGAGGAGTGAGTAATATGCTTGAAGAATTAGGAGAAAAAATTAGCGATGGTGTAGAAAATAATCTTGAGGGGATAACGCCTACCCAAAAGGAAATTATTAAATATACTGTTATGCAATTATTGGGCGAAATAATAAAGCTAGCGATAATGGTTGCTATTTTATGGCCTTTTGGCATAGCTCATTTATTTCTTATAGCGGTGTTCTCCATGGGAATTTATAGAATCCCATCCGGAGGAGCCCATTCTAAAAGCCATATTGCTTGCTTTATCACAAGTTTAGTGCTTTTCTTAAGTAATGTAATATTGTCTTCTATAATAAATAATCCATATTTAGATTATATATACATAGGAATTTTAGTTTTTAATATAGTTGTAATTCATTTCTTAGCTCCAGCAGATACAGAGATGAAACCAGTTGTTAGTAAAAAACAAAGATTAACTTTAAAAATACTTTCGTATGTTTGCATGATACTAACTATAGCGATAGGCAGATTTATTATAAAAGACATAGCTATTAGAAATATATTCATATTTGGTACATTTATTCAAAGTATTACTATGCTTCCACCGATGTATAGGATGCTTAAAACTAAATATGGGTATAGAGACGGTATATTAGTACCTCAAATATGATTCTTATAAGTGAGCGCGCACTTTTTAGAATAAATAAAAAAAGGGAGGAATTATTATGAAAAAAATGTTAAGTAAATTGGTAAATAAGGTATCAACTGCTTATGGAGTTATGACAAGTAATGCTTCAATATTTTTACTTTTAGGTCAAGAAAAGACTCCTAATTGTTTGATAAAGAAAGACTAAAAAACATACTCCTCCTTGACCGGTCCTCAAGGAGGAGTTTAAAATATTTCTTGAAATAAATGGAATTATATGATAGTATCTCTCTTATAGGTAATGAATTTTGCCTATTTTTTTGCTTTAAAAATAATTTTTTGGAGTGATTTTATGGAATATTATAAATTATCAATAGTGTTACTGATATTGAGGATAGTCGAAATATTTTCAATTTTTTGTTTAATATTAGCAACTTCGGGGACAAAGTTTAATATAAAAAAATTATTAATAAGTTCTATTTGTATGACTATTCTATATGAGGCGGTAAGGACAATAATCCCACAATATTTAACAAGTATTCTTTCGTTAGTTTTGGTGGTGCTATTTTCAATTACCGTATTAAAAGTAAATTGTAAAAGGGTAGCATTATCTTATATATTAACATCAATAACAGTAGCAATAATTGATAGTTTAGTTTCCTTGATTCTATTAAAAATTTTTAATTTATCTAGTTTCTCAGAATTGTCTCAAAATAGTCTATTATCATCTTTTGGTAAAGTGCTTATAATTATATTTACTTTGATTATTGCACTCTTAATAAAAAATTATAAAAAAGATATAGCAGCATCAGATATAAAAAATTCAACTAATTTAATTACTTTAATAATTACGGTATTCTTATTATTTCCTAACTTAATAATGATTATATACTATTATGATAATACACCACTTCCATTTGGAATAATAATTATAAATATAATAGCAATTATACTAACCTTTTTAGTAAATATTTATAATACGCAAAGAGGAATAAAATTGGTTCAAGCAGAGGAAGAATTAATAACAGAAAAGACGTATAATAATACTTTGCGTGAGTTGGTAGATAGTTTAAGAACTTTTAAACACGATTATAATAATACCTTACAAACTATTCATGGTTACATATATACTCAAGATATGAAGGGCTTAACCGAGTATTTCGATGAAGTTTTAAGTGAGACTAAAACTATAACAGGCTTAGATAGATTAAACCCTGAATTATTTAGGAATCCAAGCTTATTTGGGTTAGTTACCGCAAAATTTGAATCCGCAAGAAAAAGCGGAGTTACAATGAATTTCGAGATATATGCAGATTTAAATAATTTAGATATAAAGACATACGACTTTACTAGAATTTTAGGAATACTTCTAGATAATGCAATAGAAGCATCAGCTGGAAGCAAAAAGAAGATAGTAAACTTCTATGTTGTTGAGAGGAACAGTAAAGTAACAGTAGAAATTTCTAATAGCTTTACCGATACTGGATTAAAAATTGAGGAAATGAACGAAAGAGGTAAATCTTCAAAGGGTAAGAATAGGGGATTAGGGTTATATAAAGTTAAAGATATTTTAAGTAGATATCCTAAAATAGTTCATGAAACTAAGATTTCTTCAGATCTATTTTTGCAAAGATTAGTTATTGATAAAGTAAAGATAGTAATTAAATAGAATTAATGTTTGACAATTTTGATGCTAATGTATTATAATATAAATATAAAAGGAAACCGTATGAACGGTTAGCCAAAATGTTGATTAAAAAATAATCGCACATTTAGACCAGTGGGCGATTATTTTTTTATGTGTTTTATTAAATCTTTAATAGAAATTACAGTAAGTAAGATCAAAAGTAAAGTTAATTGTTCCATAAAGACCACCTCCTTAGGAGAAGTGGCTAACCGTCCATACCGTCAAGGGTTCCCTTATAAAGAATGATATCACATATCGAACAAAAGTTCAATAAAGATTTAACCAAAAAGTAAAATTAATTTTGAAGTAAATACAAAAATAAGAAGAACTTAAAAAGTCCTTCTTATCTATGGTGCGCGAAACCGGAATCGAACCGGTACGGGTTCATCACCCGCAGGATTTTAAGTCCTGTGCGTCTGCCTGTTCCGCCACTCGCGCATATGGCAATCTAGCCACTCACATATAGTATCACATAGCTGACAGCTTGTCAATTGGTAAAGGCAAATTTTTAAAATATTTATATTTTAAAAATTTGCCTTTAATATTAATTGCCTTTTACTAAGAATGCGGATGGAAGGTATCTACCATAGGTAGTTCCGTTAGATGGTTTTGTTTGAACTTCACCGTTATAATATAATATCGAGGAAGATCCACCGTCTAATGCAGCAGCATTAGTAGCACCATAAGCGGCAAGTATATCTTGACAGTCTTTCATTGTGGCACCGATACTATGTAGTTGACGACCATCTATTACAAGCATTAAAATGCTTCCATCTAGGGTTTGCCCTATTGCAGTTCTAGGGTGCAAACCATATCCACCATTACCACTAGATATTCTGTTTTTCCCATTTATTATTAATTTATAAAATGGTTCTACAGCATCTCTTAAGTTTAACTCCAATAGTTCTAGTTTTGTGTACGTTCCAACAATTAAGTTATTATCGTAATCTAAACCGACTATATCGTATTCGTTATATTCAGGGTCAAATACCCATTCTCCTTCGGATATAAGTATACCGACAGGATATGCGGCTTTACCTTTTCCATTTTCGTCTATAAATCCGCTACCATTTATTCCGGCTATTGCAGAATAATCTTTTGCTATATCTTCTATAAATTCGCCTCTTGTGCCAAAAGTATTACTTACGCCTATAAATACTTGCTCAGGGTTGCTTATTTTTAATAATTTTCCTTCATAATTTGAGCCAGAAACATTATACATTTTTATTGAATTTTCTTTTTTAGTATATACGTCTTGCTTTACTGTATTTATATCAAGGTCCGGAGCCACTTGAGTATTCATTACTTCATCTATGGTTTCTTGAGAAAAGAAAAGTTTAGCCAGCCATTGATGGGAGTAAGTAGTCATTGCAGTTCCTATATATAAGTCACGAAGTTCACGGAACGGTTTAAAAGGCACATAAAATATACTAAATACAGTAATAAATACGACGACAACACAAGCAGTTATTAAGGCAAATAAGTACAGAACAGCAGGTCGTTTTGAAATTTTATCAAAAAGTTGACCTTTAACGCCTCTATTTTTATGTAGCTTGGTTTTTCCATCTCTATTATTGTATTCAGCAAATAATTGATATGCAATTAAATTGGATAAGTAAAAATCATCTACGGTATATCGCTCATAGCCGTCATTAATTGTGGTTTTAGTTTTTATAATGTCTTTTGATGTATCTAAATTTTCTTTAGCACAGTTCTTTTTTATTCTTAAGATTGATTTATATAATCTATTCCACGTACAATTTTCAAGAAGAAATTGAATATCTCTAGCTCGCCAGTAGTATTCACCGGTATAAGCTTCGATTTTTCTTTTATCCAAAGCTTTCTCAAAATCGTCTACTTTAATTGCCATCTTTACTCCTCTAAATTTATTTATAAACTTATTAATATTATACCTCAAAAATGTATGTTTTTCTATATATTTTTGAATATACCAAAAAATTCCTTATTTTTAGTTTTTAAGCATAAAACAAAGATTTTTTGAAAAAATAGTAATAAAAGTAATATTTAAAAGGTTTTAGCAAACAGATATTGAATATATATTTTGGAATATGATAAAATTATGCTATGTGAAATAATTTTTTGGAGGTAAAAAATGTTTAGCTTTGGACAAGACATAGGAATAGACTTAGGAACAGCTACAGTACTTATTTATGTAAAAGGTAAAGGTATAGTTTTAAGAGAGCCATCTGTTGTCGCAATAGATAAAAATTCTAATGCAGTTATGGCAGTTGGCGAAGAAGCAAGATTAATGCTTGGGAGGACACCAGGAAATATAGTCGCAATAAGACCTTTAAGAGATGGGGTTATTTCAGATTATGGCGTAACTGAAAGAATGCTTAGATATTTTATAAATAAAGTCTGTGGTACTAGAATTTTTAGGCCACGATTAGTTATTTGCGTACCTTCTGAGGTTACTGAAGTAGAGAAAAAGGCAGTTATTGATGCGGCAATGACGGCAGGAGCAAGAAGAGTTCATCTAATAGAGGAACCTATTGCTGCAGCTATTGGAGCTGGGATAGATATTGCTAAAGCATGTGGTACAATGGTTGTAGATATTGGCGGTGGAACTACTGATATAGCTGTTATTGCACTTGGCGGAAATGTTTTAAGTACGTCAATAAAAGTTGCCGGAGATAAATTTGATGAAGCTATAATCAGGTTTATGCGTAAAAAATATAATGTTATGATAGGTGAAAGAACTGCTGAAGAAATGAAAATAAAAATAGGTTGTGTTTTCCCTAAAGTTCAAGATAATACTATGGACGTTAGAGGAAGGAACTTACTTTCTGGGTTACCTGTAACGGTTGAAGTTAACTCTTCAGAAATGCTAGAAGCACTAGAAGAGCCGGCAGGTATGATTCTAGATGCAATACATGCAGTATTGGAAAATACACCGCCGGAACTTGCAGCAGATATTAGCGATAAAGGAATACTTATGACAGGTGGTGGCTGCTTAGTCGATGGACTTGATAAACTTATATCAAGTAAAACAGGAATAAATGTAAGAGTGGCTGATGATGCGGTATCTTGTGTTGCTTTAGGTTGTGGAAATGTATTAGATAACTTAGATGTTTTGTCAAAACTTTCTACTCCTCAAAGGAAGATAGAAATATAAAGTTTTTTCAAAAAAAACCGATATTTTAAGAGACGAATTGGAGGAAAGTGTATGATAAGAGGTATTTACACTTCTGGATTAGGGATGATTCGGGAAACGAAGAGACTGGATGTCGTTTCAAATAACTTGGCAAATGCAAGTACGACTGGTTTTAAAACTGAAGGTACGGTCCAAGGAAATTTTAAGAAACAATTAGATGATATTGTTGTCGCAGGAAATAAAATAGATGTTGCAAATTATACACCAGATATTGTAAGATCATATACAAATTATACACAAGGAAGTTTAAGAAGTACGGGGAATTTAACTGATTTAGCTATTTCTAATGACAACTATGCTTTCTTTACGGTAGAAGATAAGGATGGCAATGAACTTTATACGCGAGATGGAAACTTTACTATAGATAAAGACAGATTCCTAGTTACTACTGATGGTTATAGAGTTTTAGGAGAAGAAGGGTACATAAACTTAGCAGATGATAATTTTGCTGTTGGAATAGATGGAAAGATATTTAATGATACTGGTGTTAGTTTAGGACAAGTTAAAATGACTTCCTTTACTAATCCTGAAACATTAGATAAACTAGGAAATAATTTTTTAGCAGCGACTGAAACTTCTGAAAAAAGACCTTTTGAGGGTGAAATAGAGCAAGGTTATCTAGAAATGTCAAATGTTAATACTGTTACCGAAATGGTTAATATGATTAATATTTCAAGAGCTTATGAAGCAAACCAAAAGGTTTTGCAAGTCCAAGATGAAATGCTTGGTAAGGCAACGACTGAGGTTGGAAGAATTTAATAAATAAAAGACGTTAATCAATTTTAATATTAAAATTGAGAAAGGAATGATGTTAAATGATGAGGGCTTTATGGACGGCTGCAACAGGCATGACCGCTCAACAAACAAATGTAGACGTTATTGCAAATAATTTATCTAATGTTAATACTACAGCATATAAAAAGACAACTACTACTTTTAAAGATTTAGTTTATGATAATAGAGGAAGAGCATATAATTTAGATGAAAAAGAGCATCCAGTGGATTTACAGATTGGATTAGGTGCAAAACCTTCAGCCACGTTAAAAGATTTTAGAGATGGTGTTTATCAAGCAACAGAAAATGTTACAGATATGTGTATAAGTGGGCATGGATTTTTTACATTAAGAAATCCACAAGGAGATATTATATATACCAGAGATGGTAGTTTTAAATTCTCTCCTATGGAAGAAGGTCAAATGTTAGTTAACTCCCAAGGCTATCCTGTTTTAGATGCTGAGGGGAATGAAATAATACTCGAACTAAATGATTTTGAGGATATGGTTGTTTCATTAGATGGGAAAATTTCTATTAGAAATCCAGATAATGAAATTGTTTATACAGGTATAGAAATTGGAGTAGTTAGATTCCAAAATCCAGCAGGTTTATTTAATTTAGGATCTAATAACTATTCAGCAACTGATAATTCTGGTGCTCCTGTTTGGGAAAATGCATTAGAAGAAGGCGTTGAAAGAAGTACTGTTATGCAATATTATTTAGAAGGTTCAAATGTTCAATTAGTAGATGAGATGGTTAATTTGATAGTTGCACAAAGAGCTTATGAAATAAATTCTAAAGCAATAAACGCTGCTGATGAAATGCTTCAGCAAGCAAATAATTTGAGGAGATAGTAAAAGGAGTGGAGTAATATGGAGATAGGAAATATTACACCGTACATACCGATTCAAGATACTTCGAATATTTCAAGTAAACTTACAAGTGCTTATTCAGAAAAAGATGATAAGAAACTTAAAGAAGCTTGTGAGGGGTTTGAATCTCTTTTCTTAAATATGATGCTTAAGGAAATGAGAAAAACGGTTCCAGATAACGATAGTTCTTATGCAATGGGATTATACCAAGGAATGTTGGATGAAAACATCGCAGAAGTTGCGTCTAAGGGCAAGGGAATCGGAATTGCAGATGCTATGTATAAGCAACTTTCATCTCAATTAAAAAATTCATACAAAATTGAAGACTAGTTTAAGGAGAGTGTATTATGGAAAACGATTACAAGAATAATAAAAGCAGACGTTCTTTTGGTAGAACGGATAAAGTACTTTGCAAATTATATGTTTCTAAAGGGGCAGAAAAATGGACAGAAGTTTATGCTGTTAATATTTCTGCCGGTGGTACTAAATTTATTTCTAGGAATATTATTCTTGAGGAAAATGATATTATCTTTGTAAGAATTGATGTATTAAGTGGATTTTCTGAATTCGTATTTAAGACGAAAGCTAAAATCAGCAGAAAAGAAAGTAGTGAAACTTATGCTGTTGAATTTTTAGATTTAAGTAAGACAAATCAAATTATGCTTGATGAAATTATACATGCTAACAATAAAAAGTTTTCAGATGAAGAATAAGTTATGTTTGACAATCTAATCATATTATGGTAACATAATATATAGATTCATATAAAAGCGGAGAAGAGGAAAGTAGGGTATCATTGTTATTAAGAGAGAAAGTACAATAGCTGAGAGTACTTTTATAATAAGATATTTGAAGACCACCTTGGAGCTTAACGTTGACTGCGTTAAAGTCATAAATGAGAACAAAATAGGGTGGAACCACGTGAGCACGACACGTCCCTATGCTTAAGGCATAGTGACTGGTCGTGCATTTTATATTTTACGGAGGTGTTCTATATGGTAAAAGTAATTTTAAAAGGCGGAGTTGAAAAGGAGTATGAAAAAGGTACTACTGTTTATCAAATCGCTGAGAGTATTAGTGAAGGACTAGCAAGGAATGCTATGGCAGGGGAGGTTAATGGAGAAGTTAAAGATCTAAGGTTTGAAATTAACGAGGATTGTTCAGTTAATATTTTAACTTTTGAAGATTTAAACGGTAAAAAAGCTTTTTGGCATACTACATCCCATGTTATGGCACAAGCTGTAAAGAGATTGTTCCCAGAAGTAAAACTCACAATTGGTCCATCTATTGACAATGGATTTTATTATGATTTTGATATTGATAGAGCTTTTACTCAAGAGGATTTAACTAATATTGAAGAGGAAATGAAGAAAATAATAAAAGAAGACTTAAAACTTGAAAGGTTTACTTTACCTAAAGATAAGGCTATTGAGCTTATGAAAGATGAACCATATAAGGTAGAGTTAATTAATGATTTACCAGAAGGCGAAGAGATTTCTTTTTATAGACAAGGCGATTTTACAGACTTATGTGCTGGTCCTCATTTGCTTTCAATTGGTAAAATAAAGGCATTTAAGCTATTATCTTCTTCAGGTGCTTATTGGAGAGGTAACGAAAAAAATAAGATGCTTCAAAGAATATATGGAATTTCATTTATGAAAGCCAGTGAACTTGATGAGTATATTAATTTAATCGAAGAAGCTAAAAAGAGAGATCATAGAAAACTCGGAAAAGAACTTGATTTATTCTTCTTTGATGAAACAGCACCGGGCATGGCATATTGGCTTCCAAAAGGATTTACAATGCTTAATACATTGATAGAATTTTGGAGAGAAGAGCATAAAAAGAGAGGATACCAAGAATTTTCTGGCCCTCAATTAAATAGTAGTGTTTTATGGAAAACTTCTGGACATTGGGATCACTATAAAGAAGACATGTTTGTACTAGAAGATGCTGATGGAAATGAGCAAGCATTAAAACCTATGAATTGCCCTAATTCTATTAAAGTTTATCAAACAAAATTAAGAAGTTATAAAGATTTGCCACTTAGATTTAATGACGTAGATGTTATTCATAGAAATGAAAAATCTGGTCAATTAAATGGCTTATTTAGAGTTAGAATGTTTAGGCAAGATGACTCTCATAACTATATAACTGAAGAACAAATTGGTAGCGAAATAAAAGATATTATTGAAATTGCTACAAAGATGTATAGTGTATTTGGTTTGGAATATCAACTTACACTTTCTACAAGACCAGAAGACTTTATGGGAGAAATCGAAACTTGGAACAAGGCAGAGAGTGACTTGAAAAAAGTATTAGACGAAATTTGTGGAGAAAATAACTATAGGATTAATGAAGGAGATGGAGCTTTTTATGGCCCTAAGATAGATATAAAAATGCATGATTGCTTAGGCCGTGAATGGCAAATGGGTACTGTTCAACTTGATTTCCAATTACCTCAAAGATTTAATCTCTCATATATAGATAAAGATGGCAATAAGAAGATGCCTATAATGGTTCATAGAGCAATCTTTGGCTCTTTTGAAAGATTTATAGGAATTATTACTGAGCATTTTGCTGGCATGTATCCTCTTTGGTTATCACCTGTTCAGGTTAAGGTTTTACCTATTGCAGAAGCTCATTATGATTATGCAAATAAGGTTAAGGAAGCACTTGAAGCAAGGGGCGTAAGAGTTGAACTTGATGAAAGAAATGAAAAGATAGGATATAAAATTAGAGAAGCTCAAATGGAGAAAGTTCCATATATGTTTGTTGTAGGTGAGAAGGAAAAAGAGGCTGGTCAAGTTGCCATAAGAAAGAGAAAAGACGGAGATATCGGCACCAAAAATCTTGACGAAGCTATCAATATGATTGTAAAAGAAATAGAGGAAAAAAGTTTATAAAAAAGCACCTGGTGTTAATAAATAACACCAGGTATTTTTTACATTTTCGGTTCGCAAGTTACGTTTATTCCTAGATTCTTTAATGCATTTAATTCGCCTTTATCTATGATATAAGTTGCATGGGCATCACAATTTCTTAATTTTTCTAACTCATTAATAGCCCTTTCTATTATTGGATTTGTTACGGAACATATGCTAAGAGCAATTAAAACTTCTGGCAGATCCAAGAAATATGCTGTATTATATGATGTTTTCCTTTTCATTTTATAAATTCCGTCTAGAACAGATGGAGATAATAAATATTCTTGGTCTGGTATATCAGTAATTTCTTTTATTGCATTTAAAAATGCCGCGCTTGCACAACTTAGAATTTTAGATTCTTTTCCGGTAATTATTTTCCCATCGTTAAGCTCAATTGCCAGTACATTTGCTTTTTTCTCTATTGATTTTTTGTTTGCAATTTTAGCAATATTCCTATCTTCTAAACTAAGATCTAGTTTATCCATTAAGGCTTTGGATTGTTGTACTACATCTTCTTCACAAATCTTTTGTTTATAATCACATAATGTATTATAATATCTCCTAATTATCTCATCTATTGCACTCTTTTTAACTACATCTGGATTCGTAATACACTGTTTTATCAAATTAACTCCCATATCAGTAGGGGATTTATAGATTTCTTTTCCAGTTATTTTTAATAAAATATTTTTTAAAATTGGGAATGTGGATATATCTCTATTGTAATTTACAGCATATTCTCCATATGCTTCTAAGTGGAAAGGGTCAACCATATTTATATCTTTTAAATCGGCCGTTGCAGCTTCATAAGCTATATTAACAGGATCAAGCAAACTTAAGTCCCATACTGGGAATGTTTCAAATTTTGCATATCCTGCTTTTACACCTTTTTGGTATTCATGGTATAGTTGGGAAAGACATGTTCCTAATTTACCACTATTAGGACCGGGAGCGGTAACTACAACTAGTTTTTTAGTAGTTTCAATATATGGATTTTTTCCGTAGCCGTCTTTACTAACTATTAAATCAACATTATCTGGATAGCCAGCTGTAGGCTTATGAATATACATTTTTATATTTCTATCTTTTAGGAGTTTTTTTAGATGAGATATATTGTTACCTTCGTGATACATAGTAACTACAACACTATTGATAAGAATTCCAAGTTCTTGTAGTTTCTCAATCAATCTTAATAATTCTAGTTCGTAACTAATTCCATAATCAGATCTTATTTTACTTTTCTCTATATCTCCTGCGTTAATACAGAATATAACTTCCATATTTTCTTTAAATTTTTGCAATAATTTAATTTTATTATCTGGGTTAAAGCCAGGTAATACTCTAGCAGCATGATAGTCATCAAATAGTTTGCCACCAAATTCTAGATATAATTTGTTATCAAACATTTTAATTCTTTCTTCAATTTTTTTACTTTGAATTTCTAAATATTTTTCAATATCAAAACCACACTCATTCATATCTATTTACACCTTCCTAAATCAATAATTCTAATATATCAGTGGTGCGGATAACAGGATTTGAACCTGCATGGTTTCCCATATGAACCTGAATCATACGCGTCTGCCAATTCCGCCATATCCGCGTAAATTTGGTCGGAGTGACGGGATTTGAACCCACGACCTCTTGGTCCCGAACCAAGCGCGCTACCAACTGCGCTACACCCCGTCGTCGTCGCTCCGCCTTATTTAAAGACCGAGACCGACGCGCTCGTATATAATATCATTTTTTAAATGAAAAAGCAAGGCTTTACACGACCTTTCCCGTCAAATTTTACGCCTTCTTTTTCAAGCAGTCGTCTTTGGGCGTTTTCCCCGCCGAATTTAAACGCGGGGCTTAAACTACCGTCCTTAAAGACAACCCTGTAACACGGTATTATATCCGGGGTGGGATTGTTATGCAACGCCCACCCCACTTGCCGTGCCATATTTTTGTTTCCCGCGATTTCCGCGATTTGTCCGTAACTTGCGACTTTTCCGCAAGGAATCCGCATCCC
>JAEEXS010000103.1 GCA_016287855.1 Clostridia bacterium | reverse complement strand
CCTCTTATTGCTATTACAAATATTAGATTAACAGCAGATGATATCCATTATATGGGAGAAAAGAAGAATACTCTTAAACTTACTTTCCCCGGTCGTCGTACCAGTATGTTAAAGTTTAATATTAAAGATGAAGAAAAAGAAATTCTTAATCCTGGCGAAGGAACTATTACTATTACAGCAATTGGTAAATGTAGTTTAAATCATTATATGGGAAATGTAACTCCACAAGTAATGTTAGAAGATTTTGAAATTACAAAACAAACTAAATGGGATTTTTAAAGGAGAAAATATGGAAGGTATTTTTAAAGATAGTCTTAATAAGAATCTTATAAAAATAGAAAATCCAGAATTTTATTATGATATTACAACTGGAAAAATTTATTTATTATTACCACAGGAAATTGAAATGAAAACTATCCAAAAAAAATATTTTTGTCGTTTTGATGAAGATAAATTAAAAGAAGTATATGAATTAAATAATGTAAAAAATTGGTTAGAAGAAAAGGATAAAGATTTTAATGACAAACCCTGAAATTTATGAAAACCTCTATAAATATGGTGGTATTTATGGGTATATGTATGGAGAACGACAAATATCTATACCAATAGAAGAAGATATTATTTTTATTAATACAAAAAATTTAACTATTGGCAAAAATGCTGATTGTTTTGTATATATTTGGGGATATCCTGGTCCAGATGGAAATATCTATAAATTTAATGACTATGGAAAAACTTGGTCTTTTAATAAAAATGATTTATATAATTAAAACGGTGTGAAAGTCACACCGTTTTAACTTGACATTATTAAAATATTATGATATAATATATGTAGAAATATAAAAAGGTGATAAATATGGATAAACAATATTATACTTATTTAACATGCCTTGAAATAACAGAAAAGGCATTAGATATGTTAAATATAAAAAAATTTTTACAAAAAGATGTTGAACTTTATGATATTTTTTGGAATATTAGAGATTATATTGAAGATGGAGATGGGCAAGACATTTGGAATGTTGAAGAATATATGAAGCAATATCCGTCTGTATTTGGTAATCCACCTGATATTTTTAATTATATGAGTCAAGATGAATTTATGGAATATTGTAAGAAAAGATATCCTGAAGTAAGATGGGGCTATGAAGTTATAGAAAGGTATTGGGTAGCAAATGAATGAAATAACTTTAACAACTAAACAAGAAGAAGCATTAAAAATTGCTGTTGCTCGCTATACCATAGGAATGCCTTATACTGTTATTGCGGGTTATGCTGGTTCTGGTAAATCTACTCTTGTTAAATTTATTATTTCAGCCCTTAATATCCCAGATGAAAAAGTAGCATATGTAGCATATACTGGTAAGGCAGCAAATGTTTTAAAAAATAAAGGTTGCCCCAATGCTACTACTGCACATAAACTTCTTTATCATGCTCGTCAAACAAAAAATGGTAATTATGTTTTTACTCCTAAACAAAAATTAGATGAAGATTATGAATTAATTGTTGTGGATGAGGTTTCAATGCTACCACAAGAATTATGGTATCAATTATTGTCTCATGGTGTATATGTATTAGCAATGGGCGACCCAGGGCAGTTGTCTCCTCCACAAGGAGAAACAAATCCTGCCCTTGATAATCCTCATATTTTTCTTGATGAAATTATGCGACAAGCGCAAGAAAGTGCAATTATTCGTCTTTCAATGCATATTCGTGAAGGTAAAGATTTTAGAGAATTTCCAACAGTAAGTGGTGAAGTTCGTATTATTCCTCATCGTTGGCAATTTGATGATGAAAATACTACACTTCTTCAAGCGAGTCAAATTCTTTGTGGTACTAATGCACAACGATTTGATTTAAATGATAAAGTTCGGAAAATGTTAGGCCGTGGACCAATCCCCGAGCCAGAAGATAAGATTATTGGGCTAAAAAATCATTGGGATGATGTAAGCGATGAAGGGAATGCGCTGACTAATGGCGCTATTGGAAGTATTATCCCTATTCAGCATTATATACAAACTTATCCAAGTATAAATAAATTTAGAACTTGGGAACCTACTGATATTTTAATAGCAGATTTTGTGACAGATGATGGGGATACTTTTCATAATCTTCCAATTGATTATAAATGCTTGACTACAAATAGTCCATCTTTGACAGGAGCGCAAGAATACACATTGGGTAGTTATAATAAAGCGACCTTAATGAAAACTCTTGACCCATCTAAAATATTAACTATCCCATATAATTTTAACTATGGCTATGCAATTACTACTTGGAAAGCACAGGGTAGTGAATATCCATATGTATTAGCATATGACTGTGGATGGTTAAAGAAAAAAGATAAGGATGAATATATTCGTTATTTATATACAGCGGTAACTCGCGCAGAAAAAGCAATCATTTTAGTAGGAGATTAAAATGAATTTTACAGAAGATTTTAGAAATATTTTTAATGGATTACAAGCATTACAAAATCATCTTGAAGTTGAATTAAATGCTCTTCGTAATCGTGTTGAATATTTGGAAGAGAGACAAAATAAAGATGATGAATTTTTTAGAAATTTAGAAGCATTAGTCCAAATGAGGAATAGATAATGGAAATTGAAATTACACAAGGTCTATTAGATGAAATAAATATGTTTATTAACACAAGAGCGGTTCAGGTTTTAAATGATGATGCTGAATTGAGTTTTCCTGCTATGGCTTTTGTTCTACAAAGTCTTCTTGATGCTGTTGATGAGGCACAAGAACGCCTTGACAGTGATTAAAAAATATGTTATAATAAAAGAAAAAAGTAAGGGAGTTTTTAAATGGTAGAAACATTTTTTGATGTTCATGCACATACAGAATATTCAAATATTAGGCTCCTTGATTGTATTAATCATCCAAAAGAATTAATAGATAGAGCAATAGAATTAGGGCTTAGTGGGTGTAGTATAACTGACCACGAAGCCTTATGTTCGCATATGATAGTAAATAAGTATGCAAAAGAAATAAAGGAAAAATATCCAGATTTTAGAATCGCATTAGGGAATGAAATTTATTTAACTGAGACAAGAGATACAAATCAAAAATATTATCACTTTATTCTTTTAGCAAAGGATGAATTAGGGTATCGCGCCTTAAAGGAATTAAGTAGTAAAGCATGGTATAATGTCTATGTAGATAGACGGATGGAAAGAGTTCCAACTTTAAAAAGTGAATTAGCAGAAGTAATGTCTAAATATAAAGGGCATGTTATTGGAACTACCGCTTGCTTTGGTGGAGAATTATCTACAAATTTATATGGAATGGCATTAGCCCAAGTAGCAAATGATAATAAAATGGCAAAATATTATTATGATAATGCTTGTCGTTTTATTGAGTATTGTATTGGAACTTTTGGAAAAGAAAATTTTTATATTGAGTGTGCTCCATCTACAAAAAATGACCAAGTAATTGTAAACAGAAAATTATTGGGCGTAGCAAAAGCATATGGATTAAATATGGTTGTAGGAACAGATGCACATTATCTTAAAAAAGAAGATAGATTTGTTCATAAATCATATTTAAATTCAAAAGGTGGAGAGCGCGAAGTAGATGAGTTCTATGAATTTACATATATCCAATCTCCTGCCGAAGTTAGAACAAATTTGTATAAAGCATTTGAAGATGACAAAGTTATTGATTGGATTTTTAAATGTTCTTTAAAATTAAAAGAACAAATTGATTTTTATAGTCTTGAACATCATCAAAGTATTCCAGAAGTAGATGTTAAAGATTATAAAAAAACTCATTGGTTTAATAAAGATTTTGAAGAAAAATATCCAATTTTAGCAAGTTTATTTGAAAGTGATAATAAGCAAGAAAGATATTGGGTAAATCAATGTTTTGAAGCATTAGAAACTAAAGATATCGGTCTTGATGAAAGATATTTAGCAAGATTAAATGAAGAGGCACGAGTAAAACGAGTTATTGGAGAAAAACTTCAAACTTGTATGTTTGCATATCCAAATACATTGCAGCACTATATTGATTTGTTTTGGAAATGTGGCTCAACAGTTGGCGCAGGCCGTGGTTCAGCATGTAGTGGTTTGAATCATTATCTATTAGGTATAACTCAACTTGATCCAATTAAATGGGACTTACCGTTCTGGCGTTATTTAAATGATGAGCGTGTTGAATTAGGTGATATTGATATTGACCTTGCCCCATCTAAACTTCCAAAGATTTTTGAAGAGATTAGAAAAGAACGAGGGGAGTTTGGATTAGTTCAGGTTTGCACTTTTGGGACCGAGGGCACAAAGTCGGCAATCTTAACAGCATGTCGTGGTTATAGAAGTGAAGATTATCCCGATGGTATTGATGTTGATGATGCGCAGTATATATCTTCATTAGTTCCACAAGAGCGTGGATTTTTATGGAGTTTGAATGATTTGATTTATGGTGACCTAGATAAAGGTCGTCGTCCACAGCAACAATTTATCAATGCAGTGAATATGTATCCAGGTTTATTGGATATTATGAAAGGTATTGAAGGAATGGTTTGTCGTCGTGGTATTCATGCATCAGGTGTTATCTTGTTTGATAAAGATAGAGTATTTGATGAAGCGGCAATTATGAGAGCACCAAATGGGAATTTGACAACTCAATGGGATTTGCATGACCAAGAGGCGGCAGGAAGTGTAAAGTATGACTTCCTATTAACTTCAGTTCAAGATATTATTATAAAGACAATT
>JAEEXS010000102.1 GCA_016287855.1 Clostridia bacterium | reverse complement strand
ATAAGTGTCTTTTTTTTCGTTTAACACACTTACCATAGTTGCTATTGCATTAGGTAAATAAATATTATCGTCTGAAGTCCAAGTTAAATACTCTCCTTTAGCCTCTCTAAAGCCAATATTTAACGATTCTGGAAGTCTCTTATTTTCTTTATTATGAATAACTCTAATTCTACTGTCTTTTTTTAAATAATTCTCTAAAATTTGAGGTGTAGAATCAGTAGAACAATCATCAACTATAATCAATTCAAAATCAGTAAAAGTCTGATTTAAAACACTATTTATTGAACTTTCTACATACTTTTCACCATTATAAGTCGGTAATACTATTGAAACTTTAGGCATAATATCCTCCAAAAAATTATTTTGCTATACCAGTAAAAATTATAAACAAATCATCTCTTATATTTCCTTCATACAAAATATCTTTATATGTTTTAATTTCACTAAATCCTTTATTTAACTTCTCTATTATTTCTTTTTCATCAAGCCATTGTTCCCAATTATCTATTACAACTTTCTTTGACGAATTTTTATTTTTATCTATAATAACCGCTTGACCACCAATTTTTAGTATTCTCCTTATTTCCTTTATTGCCGAATCAATATCCACCGCATGTTCTATTGCCTCAGAAGTAAATACAAAATCAAAGTAACCATCTTCAAAGGAAGTATCTGTTAAACTCCCTACGCTCTTAATAATACTATCATCTTCAATAAAGTCCATAACTTTACTTGAAATATCTGCTACGTAAAACTCATTATTAGGGAATTTTTCTTTTAAGCGTTTTGTGTATCTTCCTTTTCCACAACCTAAATCTAAAACTTTAAGCTTATGACTAGAAATTCCTATCTTATTTCTTAACAATTTTTCAAGCATAAGATATCTTTCATCATATTCTGGAATCTCACTCAAAAAATGACTAGATATAGCATCAAAATGAGATAAATTTTTATAATATAAAGCATCTAAAAAATACTTATTTGCCCAACTAATTTCACTAACCGCAAAATACGTATTATCTTCTCCACTACTTCCACCAACTAAATAACTTCCAAACCAACCGCCAGTTTCATTTTGAAGACGACAAGCATATTCGAAAGCCTTATCCCCAGAACTTGAATCGCCCATCTTGTACCAAACTAAAGCAAGTTGAAATAGGCCTGTAGAACAAACCCAATTTACATCATTATACGCAGGAACATACCCTTTTTCATCTAATACTTTTTTTAGCTTAGCCATTGCAACACTTACAATTTCTTTCTCTCCTAAATCAAGCAAGCCTTCCATAACATAAGCATAAAAATGAGACAATAGTCTAAAATTAACTATATCCTCATGATAATTATTTTTATAATAATTTAGCACTTTATACGCAATTTCCTGATACTTGCTATCTTTAAAAACTTCTGAAGCCTCAATTAATGGTGTTAAACAATATAAATGAATAAGCTCTGAACAAGTTCTTTCATCTCCCCAACAATCCTTTGATGGTGTAGTAAGTCGCCCCTCTTCATTTACATTTTTTATTACGTACTCGCACCCTTTTTTTATACTTTCATCAACAAAAGGATAAATATCTCGTACAGCTAATAATCCTTTTAATATTTGTGCTGTATCAAATATATATGGTGCTGTATTATCTGTATCATACCAAGAGCCATCTTCTTTTTGAATACTTACCAACCATTTTGCATAGGAAATAGCTAAATCTCTATATCCCCATTTTATAAGTGTTGGGATATAATATCCCGTAACTTCCGGATAAGATAACTTTTTGCTAGAATTGCAAATAATTCCGCCACCATCTACACTATTTACTTTTATCCAATTAATTGCCCTATTATAAATATCTATATTATTACTTGCTGATGCAAACCTTTTCTTTGCAATTTCTTCTTTCAGCTCAGAAAATAATCTATAGTTAGTTATGCCAAAATCTTTTAACTGCTTTACAATTTCATCTCGATACTTATCTGAAACCGCTACAATAATCTGTCCTTCTAAATTCTTGTTTAAGTTATATACAGGGATATCATTCATATATGTATTATTTTTGTTTATATCATTATCCAAAAAGCAGTATACATTTTCTTTTCCCAAAAGATCTAAGGCCTGCATTCCTATTCCACCAGCCCCAAAAATAATGTATTTTTGCATAAATTCACCTCTTAATTATTTTCTTTTTTAAGCTCATCAACCAAATAATTGGCCACTCTTTCACCTATTTTTCCATCAGCATTAGGCATATAATCGTTAATAAACTTTAATCTGGTTTCTTTATCTTCATCTAATCCATCAGCATAATATTTCATTTTCGCAAATATATCTTCTTTTTCACAAGATACTTTTAAATTAAAATAACTAACAAAAATTGAATTATTTGCTTTTAACCTTTCCTCACGTTCTAAAGTATTATATTTAGCACAAAGTATAACAGGTTTTTTAGTTAATAAATACTGCGGTACTAACGAAGAGAAATTTGAAGAATATAGGAAATCAGAAAACTTAAAGGATGCCTCATAAGATGATTCCTCATCTATAACACAATTTTTTGAATTAATAATAGTCTCTTTTATTTTGTTCCATTCGTCAGCATATTGTAATAAATAAACTTTAAACATAGTATCTGTCATAGGATGGAATCTAAAAATAACACTATACCCTTCATTTTCAGCGAAATTTAACAACTCAGTAATAGCATCAAACATATCATTAGGTTTAGTAGTATAATGTACGTTAAAAAGAATTACTTTTTTCCCTTTTATCTTCTCCCAATGCGTTGGCAAATTAATCTCACGCTTGTCCATATTAATAACATAATCCCATTTAGGTAGTCCAAGGCTTATAAGATTTTTACCACCATTTTGCATATGTTTTTTATAGAATTCTTCTAATTTTTCAGATTGACAAATAACCCTCCATGCCAAATTATGCATAGGCATCTGACAATGCGTATATATCGTTTCATCATCTTCAATCATATCAGTAGTAAAATAAGGCAAATAAACTAAATGTGTGTATGGAGCAATATTTTGAGCCCAAAATTGTTCAGGAGTAACACTCTCGTATGGCTGACTTGTAAAAACGATATCTGGTAAATCTTTTTTAATATCATATTTAGAATAAGGTATATGTTCTATTCCCATAGGGGTTAGATAATCTGTATAAAGTATATCTGATTTAACTTCTCCACTTTCAAGTTTAACTGCTCTAAAAATAGGAGCTAAAACAACGCTAACTTCACAATCTTCTCTGCTCTTAAATGCCCAGTAAACACTATCCATTGCATCCCACTTAGCACCCAATTCTGCAAAAAATACTATTTTAAACTTATAGGTTAAATCATTGTGACAAAAATCTTTAATCTTGTTTGCAAATTCTTTTAATTGAACAAAATAATTAGCATAATCTTCACTTTTTTCAACCGCCTCTGCCACTTTATTCATAGTTTCTAGAAAAGAATCTACTTCACTACACACTTCGCCATTACTTTCTAACCCATTCTTTACTGCTGTGCAAGCATCTACGCAATCTGGGATTAAAGTAAGCGTATTTCCAGATATCATATACTCTATTGCCTCCACAAGGCTATCGCTTAACCCTATTAAAAAACTATAAACACTATACCTCATATTATCCCCCTTACTAATTAAATAAATTATATTTTTCTATAAAATAACTCTTTATTCTAAATAAATCTAATTTTAACCTAACTGTCCATTTAATAATTAATTTTCTAGTATGTTTATTATAAGCCTTATTGTAATTAATTATCATCTCTTTAATTTTATCTTTTTCATTAGGGTAGTATTTTTTTAATCTTTTATAATCAAGCCTTAACTCATTAACATATCTATAAAACTCTCTAGCATAAAAATAGTCATATTTTTTAGCTCTCATAAAGTTCATTCTATCAATTAAAACTTCCAAATAATCTAAGTTTTTAAGTGAAAACTCTTTATGAGTTATACTATCTTCTCTCATTCGGTAATAATATAAAACATTATCCGAATAAACAATAATATTAGCTCTATCTATTAATTTATGTATAACAAATGCATCTTCATGTATTTTCCCTTCTGGGAATCTTAAGTCTTCCCCAAACAAAGATTTTTTTATAATACTAGCACAAACAGTAGCTCTAGTATGCTTATCATATAAGCTATTGTACATATCCTCTTTGCTCATCAAAAATCTTTTAGTAGGGTCAACATTTATAGGCAATTCCAGGTCTTTAGTATAATCTGCTAAAGACATATCTGCATTAAATATCTGGATATTTTCATATAAAATTTTCACCGTATCTAGATTGATATAATCGTCCGCATCCAAAAACATAATGTAATCAGCAGAACTTACCGCTAGTGAAACATTTCTAGTTGCGGCTAACCCTTTATTTTCTTGAGAAATAACTCTAATTCTACTATCTTTTTCTTGATATTCATTACAAATACTTAAACTATTATCTGTTGAGCCATCATTAATAATAATAATTTCAAGATTTTTATAACTTTGGTTTATTACCGAATCTAAACATTCGGGCAAATATTTTTCAACATTATAAACCGGTATAATAACGCTAATGAGCGGATTCTCCTCCATACTATTACCTCCTAAATGAATTCTCTTAAAAATTCACTTAATTTTTTATTTCTCTCTTTTGTCATCTCTTCCATCCAACTAAGATTAAAATGGTGTATTGTATATGTTTTATCTGTAATATATATATTCCCAGTTCTAACAGACTTAGGACAGAAAAAAGATTTTGGATAAATGCACATGCCGTATTTTAATTCTTGGAATTTACCGTTTGGTATAAATCCATGCTTTTCTTTACTAATATTTGTTATTATTTCTACATTAGTAGTTAAAATTGGATTATTTTTTTCATCTAAAAATTTATTATTTTCATAAAAATCTAGTTGCTCTTTTACCCACATATTCCCTTTTTTAGCAGCTATAATTCCAGTAGGAATACAATGAGTAGTCTCAAAACCAGTAAATCCATCAACAAATAATAGTTCATCTAATGGCTTTAATACTTCAACATCAACATCAAGGTAAATACCACCATAGTTATAAAGCAC
>JAEEXS010000013.1 GCA_016287855.1 Clostridia bacterium | reverse complement strand
TTTTTCCTACTTGACTCAAATTAGGCAATTCAACACCATTCAATTTTTCATTATTACTTAAAAAACTCATAAACTGCTACCTCCCCTTCTATCATAATTCAATACCAACTAAGTAAATTTTACCATACATGAAAAAAATATGCAAATATTGGCTAAAAAAATAGAGTGGAAATACCTCTCCACTCTACTAATACTATACTAATTCTAATATTACAACTTCTGCTGCATCGCCGCGTCTTTGACCAAGTTTTAATATTCTTGTATATCCGCCTGTTCTATCTTTATACTTATCAGCTAATTCGTTAAATAACTTTGCTGTAAGGTCGATAGTTTTTCCATCTTTTCCTTTTACTTTGTTTATCATTGTAAACATTTTTCTTCTTGCAGCAAGTCTTGAAGGTAAATCGATTTCAACTTCTTTCTTTTCGATTTCTCTTTCAAGTTTCTTATATTTTCTACCGTTTTTACTTGTTACTTCAGTATAAACTTTATTTCCTTTTGCATCTAATTTAACATGGCTTACTGTTTTTGTAGCAGTAGTTACGTTAGATTTTTCTTTTATAGCCAAAGTAATTAATTTTTCTACGATAGGTTTTACTTCTTTAGCTTTAGCTTCAGTTGTTTCAATCTTACCATTTAATAAAAGTGATGTGGTAAGACTCTTTAACATAGCTAATCTATGATCAGTAGTACGCCCTAATTTTCTAGTACCTGGCATCTTTATTTCCTCCTTACAAATTAAATTATTCCTCAGCTGGAGCTAAACTCAACCCCAAACTACTTAATTTTTGTACAACTTCATCAAAAGATTTTCTTCCAAGATTTCTTACTTTTAACATCTCAGCTTCAGTCTTTTCTGTTAAGTTTTGAACTGTATTTATTCCTGCACGTTTTAAGCAGTTATATGATCTAACAGATAAGTCAAGTTCTTCTATTGTCATTTCTAAAATCTTACCTTTACTTGAATCTTCTTTTTCAACCATAAACTCAGTATTTTTAGCTCTTTCAGATAAATCAATAAATAAGTTTAAGTGTTCGCTCATTATTTTAGCAGCTAAACTTACAGCTTCTTCAGCTCTTATTGTTTTATTTGTCCAAACTTCTAAAGTTAATTTATCATAATTTGCAACTGCACCAACTCTTGCAGGATCTATTTTATAATTAACTTTTCTAACAGGTGTATATATTGAATCAACAGCAATTAGTCCAATTGGTTGACCAGGTTGTTTGTTGAATTCAGCGGAAATATAACCTCTACCTGTATGTGCAGTCATTTCAGCATGTAACTTTCCGCCCTTTGCAACTGTACAGATATATAAATCTGGATTTAATATTTCAACATCTGCATCGGTCTTAATGTCTGCTGCTGTTACAACTCCTTCTTTTGTTGCATCTATAGTTAGTGTTTTTTCGCCTTCACTATCTATTCTAAGTGCAAGTTGTTTTACATTAAGTATTATTTCTGTAACGTCTTCAACTACTCCAGGAATTGTTGAAAATTCGTGAAGAACGCCATCTATTTTTATACTATTTATTGCTCCACCAGGAAGAGAAGATAATAATACTCTTCTAAGTGAATTTCCCAAAGTTGTACCATAACCACGTTCTAATGGTTCAACTGTGAACTTACCATATCCGTTTTCGGGATCAAGGTCTACACATTCAATCTTTGGTTTTTCGATTTCTATCATATAACAACCTCCTCTAAAAAATCTATATCTTACATACCTAAGACTTTAGGTCAAGTTATTACTTAGAGTAAAGTTCTACGATTAAGTGTTCTTGTACTGGTAAGTCAATATCCTCTCTCTTAGGAAGTTCAACTACTGTAGCTTGTTTCTTATCAGCATTGAAATCTAACCATGCAGGTACATTTCTTCCAGCCGTTTGTTCCATAATTAACTTAAACTTTTCATCATTCAAACTTGATTCACGAATAGATACAACATCTTCTTTACTTACTAAGTAAGAAGGAATGTTAACTTTCTTTCCGTTAACTGCAATATGTCCATGACGAACTATTTGACGAGCTTCTGCACGAGAAGTTCCTAATCCCATTCTATAAACAATATTGTCAAGTCTTAATTCTAATATTTGAAGTAAGTTTTCACCGGTGATACCTTTTTTATTAGAAGCCATTTCAAAATATTTTCTAAATTGACTTTCTAATACACCATAGAATACTTTTGCTTTTTGTTTTTCTCTTAATTGTAAGCCGTATTCAGATAATTTCTTTTTCTTAGCACCGTGTTGTCCAGGGGCTTGAGAACGTCTGGCAACAGCACATTTATCTGTATAACATCTTGTTCCTTTTAAGAACAACTTTTGTCCTTCTCTACGGCAGAGACGACATGATGCATCGGTATATCTTGCCATTTATATTCAACTCCTTATCAAATTCTTATTTATACTAAACTCTTCTTCTCTTAGGTGGTCTACAACCATTGTGAGGAATTGGTGTAACGTCTTTTATTGATGTTACTTCAATACCAGTTGCTTGAAGTGCTCTTATTGCAGCTTCACGACCAGCCCCAGGACCTTTTACGAAAACGTCTACTTTTCTTAATCCATGTTCCATAGCAGTTTTAGATGCAGTTTCTGCTGCCATCTGTGCTGCGAATGGTGTGCTTTTTCTTGAACCTTTAAATCCAAGTTCTCCAGCGCTTGCCCATGAAATTACATTTCCAGCTTCATCAGTCAATGTAACAATTGTATTGTTAAAAGTTGAATGAATGTGAGCTGCACCACGTTCAATATTTTTTCTTTGTACTCTTCTTACTCTTTTAGTAGTAGTCTTTGCCATCATTCATCCCTCCTTTACTTTCTAGGACCTTTGCAAGTTCTAGCATTAGTCTTTGACCTTTGTCCTCTTGCTGGTAAATGTTTTTTATGTCTTGAACCTCTATAACTACCAATTTCCATAAGTCTCTTAATATTTAAAGCAACTTCTCTACGTAAGTCACCCTCTACTTTATGATTCTTTTCAATTGCATCTCTTAATTTACTGATTTGGTCGTCAGTAAGATCTTTTACTCTTGTGTCAGGATCAACACCAGTCTCAGCTAAGATTTGGTTAGATATTGTTCTTCCAATTCCATAGATATATGTTAATCCAATTTCAATACGTTTTTCTCTTGGTAAATCAACACCTGCGATACGTGCCATATTTTCATTTACACCTCCAAAAAATTTTAATGCCCTTTTTTATATAATTAGTAGGCACAACTAACCATCTAAAATCAAGTGCTCAACCTTAACTCTAGATTAAAAACAATAGTAGGTAACACAATTAATTTCTTAACGGTGTCAGCCGCCCTTGCTATTGAATTTTTCATGATTAATTAGGCTTTCGCCAAATAAAGGTTTAATTTTTAATTAACCTTGTCTTTGTTTGTGCTTAGGGTTTTCACAAATAACTCTAAGAACTCCTTTTCTTCTGATAAATTTGCATTTTTCGCAAATTTTCTTTACTGATGGTCTTACTTTCATTTCATTTCATTCCTCTCTGTACTAAATTGAAGAGCAGCTTACTTAGCTCTCCACGTGATTCTACCACGAGTAAGATCATAAGGCGATAATTCCAATTTAACCTTATCTCCAGGCAAAATCTTAATGAAATTCATTCGTAGTTTTCCTGAGATATGAGCAAGTATTTTATGCCCATTTTCAAGCTCTACTTGGAACATTGCGTTAGGCAAGGCCTCAAGCACAGTTCCTTCAACTTCTATGACATCTTCTTTAGCCATAAAAACCTCCAATAACTCGTTAAAATTTTAATTCAACTTATTAATTTTATCACGGTAACCATATTTTGTCAACATTTAATCTGTACTTTTTTACTGTGTTTTTTATAAGTAGTGGAGCACCTTGTGCCCCGCTACTTAATTAAAGTTAAAATCTCCGGTTCTCCATCTGTAATAACAATAGTATTTTCATAGTGAGCAGATAAACTTCCGTCCTTTGTTACTACAGTCCAACCATTATTTAATATATCTATATCATACTTGCCAGTATTAACCATAGGCTCCACAGCAATAACCATGCCCTTTTCTAACCTTGGTCCATGTCCTGGCCTTCCAAAATTTGGGACTTCTGGTTCTTCATGAAGCTCTCTTCCAACTCCATGTCCAACAAAATCTCTTACAACAGAAAATCCAAAGCTTTCAACATATTCTTGAACTGCATGAGATATATCAGATACTCTATTTCCTACTTTTGCGAACTTTATTCCGTTAAAAAAGCTCTCTCTAGTTACATCTATTAGCTTCTGTGCTTCTTTAGAAATCTCTCCAACTGCAAACGTACGAGCTGCATCTCCATGATAACCGTTTTTTACGGCCCCCATGTCTATACTTATTATATCTCCCTCTTTTAATGCATAGCTATCTGGTATTCCATGAATAACTTGATTATTCACAGACGCACATATAGTTGCTGGATATGGATCACTTCCTTCGAATCCTTCTTGACCCTTAAAAGAAGGTATTGCACCTTCGTGCTTTAATACATCATTAGCAATTCTATCTAGTTCATGAGTGGTTATACCAGGTCGTATAGCTTTCTCTATCTCATTTAATGCTAATCCAACTATCCGTCCTGATTCTCTCATATATTCAATTTCTTTTGATGATTTTATTAAAATCATTTTTTATCCTTCCTTTTTATAACTTTGCAAGCGCCTCGTCAACATCTTTGATTGTGTTTTCAAGGTTCTTTCTTCCTATAACTGTTATTAACTTATCTTGATTTTTATAATATGGTTTTAAATGTTCCGTTACATCATGATATGTAGCAAGTCTTTGTTTTACTACTTCTGGTTTATCATCATCGCGTAAAATTAAGTTCTCGCAATGTTCAGGACAATTAGCTCTATCTTCTTCAGTAGGCATATTAGATTCTAAGTTATATGTCTTTCCACAAGCCTTGCAGTATCTTCTGCCAGATAACCTTTCAACGATTGCTTCGTCTGGAACATCTAACTCTAAAACCGCATCTAACTTTATATTATGTTTTTCAAGAAGTCTATCTAACGCTTCTCCTTGAGGTATATTTCTAGGGAAACCATCTAAAATAAAGCCGTTTTGACAATCGCTCATTGCAATTCTATTCTCTATTACTTTTATTGTGATATCGTCTGAAACAAGATTACCACTATTCATTATTGAACTTATTTCATCAATTGTTTCTTTAGATAATGTCATTCCTGGAAGTTGTTCTCCTCTTTTCAAAGCTCTAAATATATCTCCTGTAGATATTTGAGGGATATTATATTTTTTACTAAGTCTTTCTGCTTGTGTACCTTTTCCTGAGCCTGGAGCTCCTAACATAACTAATCTCATATATTTTTCCTCCTTAAAAACAACTATAGAGGGCACAAAAAGTCTGCCCTTCGTGCTCTCTACATTTGTTTATTAATCTAAAAATCCTTTATAATGTTTCATTACAAGTTGTGCTTCTAATTGTTTTACTGTTTCTAATGCAACACCAACTACGATAAGTAGAGCTGTTCCACCGAAGCCTAATCTTATTCCAGTTACTGATTGTACTATAACTGGGAATATAGCTATAAAGGCTATAAATATAGCACCAAACAATGTAATCTTATTTAATATTCCAGATAAATACTCTGCTGTTGGTTTACCTGCTCTAATTCCAGGTATAAAACCACCATTTTTCTTTAAGTTATTTGCAACTTCTACAGGATTAAATACTATGATTGTGTAGAAGAAAGAAAAACCAACTATTAATAAAACATATATCAAACAATATCCAAAAGTATACCAACCATTACCAGCCCCAGAGAATAATTGATAAACTCCTCTCCAGAAACCAGTAGGGTTTCCACCTGTAACTGCAGATATTATCATTGAAGGGAACATCATAAGTGACATAGCCAAAATTATTGGCATAACCCCAGACATACTAACTGACATAGGGATGTGAGATGCTTGTCCTCCATAGATTTTTCTTCCAACAACTCTTTTTGCATATTGAACTGGAATCCTTCTTTCAGCCTTTGTTACCCAAACAACAGCAGCAATTAACAATAACATTACTATCAATATCGCCGCAAAAGCTAAAGCTCCCATCAAAGAAGTTGTTGCTTGTGTGGATGCAAGTAAACTTTGGATTCCTGCAGGAAGTCTTGATAAGATACCTGCAAAGATGATAAGCGAAGTACCATTACCAATTCCATATTCAGTCATTTGTTCACCTAACCACATGATAAATGCTGTTCCAGCAGTTAAGGATAATACTATTATGAATATTGTAAAGAAGTCATTATTATATAAAACTCCACTTCTTCCAAGGCTAACTGCAATACCTATACCTTGAATGATAGCTAAAACTATCGTTCCATATCTCATATATTGAGCTAATTTTTTTCTTCCTTCGTTTCCCTCTTTTTGCATTTTTTCTAAAGCGGGAATTGCAACTGTAAGTAGTTGTATAATAATTGATGCATTAATATATGGTGTAATACTCATTGCGAATATTGAAATATTGCCAAAAGCTCCACCAGATATAATATTAATCATACCAAAAATTCCATTAGCACTTTGACTCATTACTTCTTGTAAAAGTGTTCTGTTTATTCCTGGAACAGGAATATATGAGCCAAATCTAAAAACCAATAGAAGAGCAAGTACGATAAAGATTTTCTTTCTCAAATCAGGAACTGAAAATGCATTCTTTAAGATTTTAAACATACTGTACCCCTTTCTTCAATACTATTATAGTATTGATATGCTTTTGAAAAACAAATTAAATTATAAGGAAAATTTTATTTCTTTTCTTCTCCTGCATTTATTATAATTGCTTTTCCTCCAGCTGCTTCTATCTTTTCTTTAGCTGTTTTTGTAAATCTGTTAGCGTTAACAGTTAATTTCTTTGTGATTTCACCATTACCCATTACAGATACACCATCTTCTAATTTTTTAATTAAGCCACTAGCTTTTAATAATTCTGGTGTAACTTCAGCTCCATCTTCAAATTTATTTAATGTAGAAACGTTAATTTCGCTATATTTTACAGCTATAACGTTTTTGAATCCTCTTTTTGGAATTCTTCTATATAAAGGCATTTGACCACCCTCAAATCCTGGTCTTACTCCACCACCAGAACGAGCGTTTTGGCCTTTATGACCTTTTCCTGCTGTTTTTCCGTTTCCGGAACCGATACCTCTACCTTTTCTATAAGGTTTTGTACGAGAACCCGGTGCAGGTATTAATTCGTTTAAGTTCATTTTTTGCACCTCCATTTATATTATTATTAGAGTTCTTCTACTTTCTTTCCTCTTAATTCTGCAACTTGTTCTGCTGTTCTAAGTTCACTTAGAGCTTTCATTGTTGCACGAACAACGTTACCAGGATTGTTAGATCCGATACATTTTGTTCTTATATCTTTAATTCCAGCAAGTTCAAGTATTGGTCTTACAGCACCACCTGCTATAACTCCAGTACCAGCGCTCGCAGGTTTTAATAATACTTCTCCTGCACCAGCAACTCCGACTATTTCGTGAGGAATTGTTGTTCCTATTACAGGCACTTCAATCATGTTCTTCTTAGCGTCTTCAATAGCTTTCTTTATAGCTTCTGGAACTTCTGTAGATTTTCCGTTTCCAGCTCCTACATGACCATTTTCATCGCCAACTACTACAAGAGCACTAAATCTGAAGTTTCTACCACCCTTTACAACCTTAGCTACACGGTTAATAGCAACAACTTTTTCTTTTAACTCTACGCCGTTATTCTCATTGTTTTCAGGTTTACGATCCATAATTTATTTTCACCTCTTATCTCTTTATTAAAATTCTAATCCAGCTTCACGTGCAGCTTCAGCTAATTCTTTTACTCTGCCGTGATATATATATCCACCTCTATCAAATACTACTACTTTTATGCCCTTTTCAATTGCACGCTTTGCAATTAATTCTCCAACAGCCTTAGCTGCTTCTTTATTGCCTGTTGCTTTTAATTTACTCTTGATTTCTTCATCTAATGTTGATGCAGAAACTAATGTGTTTTGAGCAACATCATCAATTATTTGAACATAAATGTTGTTAAGACTTCTATATACGTTTAATCTAGGTCTTTCTGCTGTTCCAGAAATCTTATTTCTTACACGCATATGACGAATTTGTCTTTGTTTATTGCTATTTGGTTTTGATACCATTTTATTTTCACTCCTTTTTTATGGGTTACAGCCCATTAATGTGATACCACAGAACTACTTCTTAGCTCCTGTCTTACCTTCTTTACGTCTAATTGTCTCATAAGAATATTTGATTCCTTTTCCTTTATATGGTTCAGGTAATCTCTTTGTTCTTATTTCAGCAGCAAAAGCGCCTACTTTTTCATTATCTATTCCTTTTACAATTATACTATTAGGATTTGGAACTTCTATTGTTATTCCTTCAGGTTCTTCCATTTCTACGTTATGAGAATATCCTAAGTTCATAACAAGTTTCTTTCCTTGTTTTTGTGCACGGTAACCTACACCGTTGATTTCCAAAGTCTTTTCAAATCCTTCAGAAACACCCTTTACCATATTGTTAAGTAAAGATCTTGTTAAACCGTGAAGTTCTTTGTTTTGCTTTGTGTCATCAGGTCTTGTTACCTTTATTTCATTATTTTCAACAGCAATTTTCATGTTGGCGTGAAAAGTTTTTGTCAATGTTCCTTTACTACTCTTTACAGTAACTGTATTTCCATCAACCTTTACTTCTACACCGGCAGGAATTGCTATAGGTTCTTTTCCTATTCTTGACATTTTTTTCACCCCTCTACCAAACGTATGCTAGCACTTCTCCGCCAACTCCGGCTTCACGTGCTTTCTTATCTGTCATAACTCCCTTTGATGTAGATACTAATACGATTCCTAAACCGTTTAATACTTTAGGTAAGTTTTCACAGTCTGCATATACACGAAGACCTGGTTTACTTATTCTCTTTAACCCTGAAATTGCTTTTTGTTTGTTGCCAACATATTTCAAAGTAATTTTGATATTTCTATCGTCCTCGGTATATCCTTTTATATATCCTTCTTCAACCAAGATATCAGCTATTGCTTTCTTCATTTTTGACTTTGGAACATCAACTGTTTCATGTCTAGAAGTTCCTGCATTTCTGATTCTTGTTAACATATCAGCGATTGGATCTGTTAAATTCATTATATTTTCCCTCCTTCTTTAGGAATTCAAATTCATAGATATGTTCACAAAATTTGCTCTGCAAACTTTTGCGATTCTACCAGCTTGCTTTCTTAACTCCAGGGATTTCACCTTTATGAGCTAATACTCTGAAGCATACACGGCAAATTCCAAACTTTCTAATATATGCATGTGGTCTTCCACAAATTTTGCACCTATTATATTCTCTAGTTGAGAATTTTTGTGTTCTCTTTTGCTTAGCAATCATTGATTTTTTTGCCATAGCGCATTTCCTCCTGTTCCGAAAATTTTAATTAGTTAGCAAATGGCATACCAAACAATGTAAGCAATTCTTTTGCTTCAGCATCTGTGTTCGCTGTTGTAACAAATATGATATCCATTCCTCTGATTTTGTCTACTTTATCATAATCGATTTCAGGGAAAATTAATTGTTCTTTTATACCCATTGAATAATTTCCTCTTCCATCAAATGAATTAGGGTTAACTCCTCTAAAGTCTCTTACACGAGGTAATGCTATATTTACTAATTTATCTAAGAAAATATACATTTTTTCTCCTCTTAAAGTTACTTTACAACCTATATTCATTCCTTGTCTGATTTTGAATGTAGCAATAGCTTTTTTAGCTTTAGTTACTACTGCTTTTTGTCCTGTTATTGTTTCCATATCTTTTATAGCACTCTCTAGGGCTTTAGCGTTTTCTCTTACTTCACCAACACCCATGTTAATAACTATTTTTTCAAGTTTAGGAATCTGCATTACAGAACTATAGTTAAATTTTGATTTCATAGCTGCTTTAATTTCGCTATCATACTTTTCGCGTAATCTTTCCATTTAGATTCCCTCCTTTACTTTATGTCTAATGGTTCATTGCATTTTTTACATGTTCTTACTTTTGTTCCATCACTTAAGATTGTATTTGCTACTCTTGTAACAGAATTACATTTCTTACAAACTACCATAACGTTAGATACATTAACAGGCGCAGCTTGTTTTACAATTCCGCCAGTTTCACCAGCACGTTTTGGTTTTGTATGTTTTGTTTGAACATTGATACCTTCTACTAAAACTCTATTTTCAGAAGGAATAGCTTGAAGTACTTTTCCCTTCTTACCTTTATCATCTCCAGATACGATTTGAACTGTATCACCTTTTTTTATGTTCATCTTTTTCACCCCTCTTATCACCAAAATCTTATAGATTCTATAATACTTCTGGTGCTAATGATATAATCTTCATAAAATCTTTTTCTCTTAATTCACGAGCAACAGGTCCAAAGATACGTGTCCCTCTAGGGGTCTTATCGTCTCTTATCAAAACTGCTGCGTTTTCGTCAAATTTTATTGCTGTTCCGTCATTTCTCTTAATACCTTTTGTAGAACGAACTACAACAGCCTTAGCAACTTCACCTTTCTTTACAACTCCACCGGGTGTTGCTGTTTTAACAGAAACAACGATTATGTCACCAATATTTGCATATTTTCTACGGGAACCGCCAAGAACTTTTACGCACATAACTTCTTTAGCTCCTGTATTATCAGCAACTTTTAATCTTGTTTGTACTTGTATCATTTTTTTCACTCCTTTTAATTGAGTTTTATATTATTTAGCTTTTTCAACTATTTCTACTAATCTCCATCTTTTATCTTTGCTAAGAGGTCTTGTTTCAGATACTTTTACTGTATCACCTATTCCACAAGCATTCTCTTCGTCATGAGCTTTTAATCTATATGTTGACTTCATAACTTTATTGTATAAAGGATGTTTTTTATTTTCAGATATAGTAACAACTATTGTCTTATCCATTTTGTTGCTTACTACTTTTCCGATTCTTGTTTTTCTTCTTCCTCTGGTTTCTTCCATTATAAATCCTCCTCTCTCAAGAATTTTCACAGTATATATTTATATTCGCATAAGTTAAGCATTTTGTGCTTTTAATTCTCTTTCTCTCATAATCGTTTTAACTCTTGCAATATCTTTTCTTACTGATTTTATTTGTAATGGATTATCCAATTGGTTTGTTGCACTTTGGAATCTTAATTTGAAAAGTTGTGATTTCAAATTAGATAATTCATTTTCCAATTCAACATCTGACATTTCTCTAACTTTACTTGGCTTCATTCTCTTCACCACCTATGTTTTTTTCACGAGCAACGAATTTTGTAGCTATTGGAAGTTTGTGACTTGCAAGTCTCATAGCCTCCCTTGCTAATTCTTCGCTAACTCCAGCAATTTCAAAAAGTATTCTTCCTGGTTTTACAACTGCAACCCAGTATTCAGGTGAACCTTTACCACTACCCATACGAGTTTCAGCAGGTTTCTTAGAAACTGACTTGTCAGGGAAAATCTTAATCCAAACTTGACCACCACGTTTAATATAACGTGTCATTGCAATTCTGGCAGCTTCGATTTGGTTAGCTGTAATCCACGCAGGTTCTGTTGCTTGTAAACCAAATTCTCCGTCACTTACAACGTTACCACGTGTTGCTATTCCTCTCATTCTACCCCTTTGCATTTTTCTATATTTTACTCTTTTAGGCATCAACATAATTATTCGCCCCCCTCAGCTTTTTTTGCTACTTTCTTGTTTTTATTTGTAGGAAGCACTTGACCTTTATAGATCCAAACTTTAACACCGATTTTTCCATATGTTGTATCAGCTTCATAGAAACCGTAATCAATATCTGCTCTTAAAGTTTGAAGAGGAATTGTTCCATCATGATAATGCTCTGTTCTAGCAATTTCAGCTCCTGCTAATCTTCCAGATGCAGAAGTTTTAATTCCCTTTGCTCCCATCTTCATTGCTTTACTCATTGCTTGTTTCATAGCACGTCTAAAAGCAACCCTATTTTCAATTTGACCAGCAATATTTTCAGCAACTAATTGTGCGTTAACTTCAGGATTCTTTACTTCAACAATATCTATTGAAACTTCTTTTCCTGTCATTTTTTGAAGTTCACCACGTAAAACTTCAACTAAGTTTCCGCCTTTTCCAATTACGATACCAGGTTTTGCTGTATTAACCTTTACTTTGATGTTTCCAGCAGTTCTTTCAATTTCAACTTTAGCAACTCCAGAAACAAATAACTTATTTTTTACATATTTACGAATTTTGTTATCTTCAACAAGGGTGTCTCCAAATGTTTTCTTATCTGCATACCATTTAGAATCCCAAGATTTAATGATACCAACTCTAACACCAGTAGGGTGTGTTTTTTGTCCCATTTGATTCTCCTCCTTATTTAGCTTCTCTTAACACTACAGTAACGTGACTAGTTCTTTTACGAATTCTAGCTCCTCTACCTTGTGCCTTTGGCATTAATCTCTTCATTGTAGGGCCTTGGTTTGCATAAACTTCAGCAACTACTAACTTATCTGTTGATAAATTATTATTATTTTCAGCATTACTCATAGCTGATTTTAATAACTTAGCTAAAATAGAAGAACCAGCTTTTGGTGTGAACTTTAATAAGTTCATAGCTTCTATTGCATTTTTACCTTTTATTAAATCTGCAACAATCTTAATTTTTCTTGAAGATATTCTTGCATATTTTAATGTAGCTCTTCCTTCATCTTTACCAACACCAATTAATTTCTTTTCCTTTTTAGTAAGTCTTGGAGGTCTATTGCTTTTTGTGTGTGGTGTGTTTGTTGCAGTCCAAATTTCTTGAATCTCTTCCTTCGTTCTTGTACTCAATTTAATTTCCTCCTTTCAACTACTTCTTACCACCAGCAGTAGCGGCTGCTTTAGCAGCACGGTCTGTATGGCCTTTAAATGTTCTTGTTGGTGCAAATTCTCCTAATTTATGACCTATCATCTCTTCGGTTATATATACAGGCACATGTTTTCTTCCATCATGTACAGCTATTGTATGACCAACCATGTTAGGGAAAATTGTTGAAGATCTTGACCATGTCTTTATTACACTCTTTTCGTTACTCTTATTCATTTCTTGAACTTTCTTCATTAAACTTTCAGCAACGAAAGGTCCTTTTTTTAATGATCTACTCAAAATTATTCACTCCTCTTCGTTTATTTCTACCAGATTCACTGATAGCATTTTAACTTTTACTTACGCCTTCTTACAATATATTTATTTGAAGGGTTCTTCTTATTTCTAGTCTTATATCCAAGAGCTGGTTTACCCCATGGAGTAAGTGGTCCTGCGTGTCCAACTGGAGACTTACCTTCACCACCACCGTGTGGGTGATCGTTAGGGTTCATAACCGCACCACGAACTGTTGGTTTAATACCTAAATGTCTTGTTTTTCCGGCTTTTCCTAAGTGAATATTTTCATACTCTGTATTTCCAACTTCACCTATAGTAGCTTTACATTTTACTCTTATTAATCTCATTTCGCCTGAAGGAAGTCTTACATGAGCGTAATCGCCTTCTTTTGCAAGTATTTGCGCTGCATTTCCGGCAGATCTTACTAATTGACCACCTTTACCAGGTTTCATTTCTACATTGTGAATCATTGTACCAACTGGAATATTTTCAATTGGAAGAGCATTACCAGGTTTAATATCTGCATCTGCTCCTGAACGAACTATATCTCCATCTTTTAATCCGATAGGTGCTAAAATATATCTTCTTTCTTTATCTTCATACTCAAGTAAAGCGATATTTGCACTTCTGTTTGGATCATATTCTATTCCAATTACAGTAGCATTCATTCCATCTTTATTTCTCTTGAAATCAATTATTCTATATTTTGTTTTGTTTCCTCCACCAATGTGTCTAACTGTTATTCTTCCATAAGAGTTTCTTCCACCTTTTTTATTAAGTGGTGCAAGAAGTGACTTTTCTGGAGTTTTCTTTGTAATTTCATCAAATGTTGAAACAGTCATTCCACGTCTTGAAGGAGTAGTTGGGTTATATCTTTTAATTCCCATTATATTTCACTCCATTTCTATTTAGTTTTGCAGGGTTAATTCCCTATACCTACTTTTTCCACTATACTTGTGGATTGAAATCTGCAATTTCAGTATTATATTTCTTGCTAGGTTTTACTTCTTTTCCGCCTTTATCTAAATAAGCAACATCTGCTGGATCTCTATCAATTTTAACAATTGCTTTTTTCCAATCAGGTGTTTTACCAGAATGAACTCCCATTCTCTTTTCCTTACCAGGCATAGAAACTGTGTTTACAGCAACAACCTTTACATTGAATAATTCTTCAACTGCTTTTTTGATTTCTGTTTTAGAAGAATCTTTGTTTACTCTAAAAGTATATTTTCCTTCATTCATGTCCAAATTACTTTTTTCAGTAATAATTGGAGCTATTATAACATCGTGTGCTGTCATTATGCGTACACCTCCTCAATCTTGTGTACTGCGTCAGCAGTTACTATAAACTTGTTATATTTAACAATATCATATACGTTAATTGTGTTAACATATGCTGTTTTTACGTTTGGAATATTTTTAGCAGATCTTACTACATTTTCGTTCTTATCTCCTAAAACCAATAATGCGTTAGTTTCAAGATTTAAGTTCTTTAAGATTTCTGCCATATTCTTTGTTTTGATTTCAGATAATTCAAGTTTATCTAAAACAACTATATTGCTTTCAGCAACTTTTGAGCTAAGAGCAGATTTTAATGCTGTTCTCTTAACTTTCTTGTTTAATCTTATTGTATATGTTCTAGGCTTTGGACCTAAAGCTATACCACCGTGAATCCATTGTGGAGCACGAATACTACCTTGACGAGCACGACCTGTACCCTTTTGTCTCCAAGGTTTTACACCACCGCCACTAACTTCTGATCTTGTTTTGGTAGATTGTGTACCTTGTCTTTGGTTTGCAAGATAGCTTTCTACTGCTAAGTACATAGCATCTGTATTTATTTCAGCGTTAAAGATTTCATCTTTTAATTCGATGTCGCCAATAACTTTTCCATTTATATCATATAAATCAACCTTAGGCATCTTTTATCCTCCTTCCTTACTTGCTCTTAACAGAATCTCTTAAGCAAAGTAAGCTTCCCTTTATTCCAGGTACACTGCCTTTTATAAATAATAGATTCTTGTCAACATCAACTTTAACTACATTTAAGTTAAGAATTGTAACGTTATTTACACCCATATGTCCAGGCAATTTCTTTCCTTTAAATACACGTCCTGGAGAGGATGTTGGTCCCATAGAACCTGGACGTCTGTGGTACATAGAACCGTGACCCATAGGTCCACGATGAGCTCCGTGTCTCTTGATAACACCTTGGAAACCATGACCTTTTGTAACGCCACTAGCGTCAATTGTATCTCCTTCAGCAAATACATCAACCTTGATTTCATCTCCAACATTTAAGTTAGAAACATCGTCAAGTCTTAATTCTCTAATATATCTTTTTACTTCAACATTTGCTTTTGCAAATTCACCCTTCTTAGCTTTATTAACTAATTTTTCTCTGATTTCGCCAAAAGCAACTTTTACAGCATTGTATCCGTCAGTTTCAACAGTTTTCTTTTGGATAACTACGCATGGTCCTGCTTCAACTACTGTAACTGGAAGTAATTTTCCATCTTCTAAGAAAATTTGTGTCATACCAATTTTCTTAGCTAAAATAGCTTTTTTCATTTCTTTCTCCTCCTTAGGTTATTGGTTCGTAAAAACGAACATGACCGAAAAGCATTAAACGAATTTGCTTTTCATTACTTAATTATAATTTTACTTCGATTTCTACTCCGGCAGGTAAATCTAACTTTGTTAGTGCCTCAATTGTTTTTTGAGTAGGATAAAGAACATCGATAAGTCTCTTGTGAGTTCTCATTTCGAATTGTTCTCTTGAATCTTTGTGCTTATGAGGAGATTTCAAAATTGTAACTACTTCCTTTTCAGTTGGAAGTGGAATAGGTCCTGAAATTTTTGCTCCTGTTCTTTTAGCAGTATCGATTATCTTTGCTGCTGAAAGGTCTAATATTTGATGTTCATAAGCCCTCAATCTGATTCTGATTTTTTCGCTGTTACTTGTCACATCAATTCCTCCTTTTTTTGATTTAATTATAGCGGCAAGTGTTTTAATTCTTTACAACGTTTCCTGGTGTTTCGTGCAATCTCATTTAAAAACCCGTGACTAAAAAACTAGACTTATAATCAGTCTAAAGCCCGGGTAAAATTCAAAAGAATGAAACCTTACAGTTAAATCTTAAAAATCTTCAGCTTGTCGCCCGGTTTAAAATCGGACATGCTCCACGAAAATTCCCACCTTACCGTCTCCGGTTTGCGCCACTTTTCGCTTCAACGCAAATTCAAAACTCTTTAATTGTTTTGAATTAGAAAGTTTAAATATTGGCTCTATAAGGCAACTCTACCTATATTTAAACTTCAAGTTATGTCACAACAGTTATTATTTTACAACAGAAACTAGATTTTGGCAATACTTTTTTGGTATTTTTTTAACATTTTTAACATTTTTTCTTTCGCTTGAAATCTGCATTTTATTTTGATAAACTTTTTAGGTAACGGAGGAAATTTTATGAGAAGAATTAAAGAACTTGATTCTTTGCGTGGACTTATAACTTTGTTTGTAATAGTTATACATCTTACTTCTACTTATGTTTATTATAAAGAAGATGTTTTTACATATAATTTTGTGGGCATATTAAATTGTGCCCTAACTTTTGTTGTACCTTGCTTTTTGTTTATTAGTGCTATGATTATGACCGTTCAGGCAAAAAAACTAAAGAAAATAAATTGGATAGAATTTACTTCTAAAAGATTAGTAAGAGTCACCTTTGCACTAATTTTTTGGACATTAGTTTATATGCTTTTATTTAATAAATTTGAAAACGTAACAACCCATGAACTCATCACCAAGCAAGAATTTATTGAAATGCTCTTAACCGGAAATGCAGCATATCATCTGTATTTCTTACCTATAATCATCCAATTATATGTCTTCTTCCCTCTAATTTGGATAGTAAGAGATTTTTGGGAAAAGAATTTAAAAAAGAAAATAAAAAAAATATTAAAGAAAAAGAAAATAAAATTAAATTTAGACTTCAATTTACTTCAAAGCTTTTTACTAGTAGTTTTCTTAGCTGCTTTAATTCACTATGTTTTCTTATTTGAATTTAGATTTAATATACTAAAAAAACTTATATACCACCCTATTTTCCTAATAACATACTTTTTGCCTGTTATTTTAGGAATGTGGCTTGGAATTAATTATTCCAAAATAAAAAAAATATCTAATAAATTGGTTTCTATTGCTTTAATTATATTTTCAATAATATCTGGCTATATATATGTATATTGGGGTTTTATTAATTTTAATGGCAGAACGCAATTAATAGTTTCCCCAATCTATTGGTGTATAATTTGTACTTCTCTACTCTACTTTTTCAAACAACTAAATAGAAAAACTCCATTTTTAAATAAAATAAGCCAACATTCATTTATAATCTACCTTATTCACCCCGTTTTTCTATACTTACTTGCGGTAAATTTTCCTGGTTTTATTATAATTACAAATAATCATTTTATTAATTATATAATCGATACTGTAATACGTTTTGCTATCGTTTTATCTGCTTCTTATTTAGTAAGTTTTGTTTGGTATAAAGTAAAATATGCTATACAATCATATCTTGCCCATGAGTCTTAATACGCTTAAATCTTTATCTGCATTTCCTAAAATAATATCTGCATTATTAACACCATTTAATTTTGCGATTCCACTATTAGATCTTAATCCAAACAATGCTGGGATATCTTCTTTTTCCCAGCTTTTTGCACTTTTTATTATTGCTTCACTATCTATATTTTTGTCATCTATATTTAAGAAAAATGGTATAGAAAACTGATTGCAAATTTTTATCATAAAATTAGGTGAAAGTGTGTTATCGTCATTTTTTAATGCCAAGCGTTTCTTTAAGTTTTTAGGTAAATTAGTCAAAGTCTCATAAAATCTTTCCATAGCATCAACTTTATTTCTGTATGCCCCGCCAACATTAATAATTATTTTATATTTTTCATCCAGTCCCATATAATTTAATAAAACATTTTGATACTTTATATCTTTTATTGCATCTTGCAATACTTTATCTGATATAGAGTTAAGTATAATTGTGTTTTCCAAATGAATATTTACCCTAAAATTATTTTCTTTTATATAATTTCCTAGTTCAAGTAACTCATTCTTTAATGAATCTATATATTTAAAATACTCTAAATCTGGATAGTTAGGAAGTGGAAAAAGCTTTGAGCTTAAACCATATACGTTTATTCCCAAAGCTTTATTATTTTCCAATATTTTTAATGTATTTAAAATATTATCTTTAGCCACTTTCCTAAGTCTATTAATCTTTTTATCTATATCATCTTGCTTACTCAAAACCTCAACAGAAACTGTTTTATTTGTAGAACAGTCTTTTAGTATTTTGCTATTTCCTAAAAATCCAAATCGCATATTCATATTCTCACCTAGTATTATAATGCGATTTTTTAGACAAATTATTCAAAAATATTCAATATTTGATAGGTTAGTAAATCTTTATTCGCTGTAAACAAAATATATTTATCGTTATACATTCTAGCACGAATTGTGTCGTAAACTTTATTTCCAGCAAAAATAGTCTTTGTTCCTTCATACATAGAAAAGCCTGTTTCTTCCCCTAAAACTAAGAATATGATATTAGCATTATTCTTTTCTTCGTACTCAGTTAAAACTTGTTTGAATAATTTCTTTTCTTGGCTATCTGAGAAACTTTTTTCTACTTCTTTAGGCATAACAACTAACAAGTTCTTAGCTTTTGTTCCATTTAATTTTTCAACTAACCAACCCCACTCATCTGTATATGTGGAAAGAATCCCCCTACCACTATTTGCAAGTTTTAATACAGCTACATCATTTTTTTCTGTAAATGAGTATTTTCCATTTATTACAATTTGGTCTTTTTCAGTATCTAACGCTCCGTTGCCTAGTATGCAAAATTCGACATCCTTTGCGACTTTATTTAACCTATTCTTTTTCATTTGATCATACAATGTATTTTCACCTACAACATCTCCACAGAATAAGAATCTAAAACCATCTTCCTCTAATTCTTCTTCTCTCTCAAAAAGGTCAATAGGCTTTGTATTATTAGGTAAAACTATGTTGCTACTTTCGGCAGTTCCCTTTTTAGTAAATATAAGTTCATCTACATTTATATAATCATCTACCGGTTTTTTATCTGCTGTTTGTGCAATATATATTCTATCTAAAGTTCCAGGTAATTCAAGGCTCGAAACATCTAGTTCATACTTGTTCCAACCTTTCTTTACCCCTTTAGAAATTTCCATTAAATTTTCATAACCGGTATCATCTGTTATTTGAGCTTTTAGTAAAACTTCGTCTTGTGCCTTTTTAGAATAAGCCCAAAAGCTTAATTTTATAGTATCCTCCGTTATTTCTATAGGATCATCAAACATTATATACGCAGCACGTGTTACACCTACTTCAGTAAAGTCATAAGACAACTTAAACGATTTATCTCCTTTATAACTCATAGTAGAGAGTGCTAATTTACCTTCTACTTCTTCTGGGTACCCTCTAAATTTAGCATTTAATTCTTCAAAATCTTCTATCTTTTCTTCATGCTCTCCTGCTACATTTATCTTTATGAAAGCTTTCGCAGTTTGTGTAGGAGATATGATTGTTATTAACGTTGAACCAATTTCTTTAGCAGTAACAACTGCTTTTTCACTAACTACACAATTATTATTAGAGGTTGTAAACTTCAAATCTTCAGCCTTGTATGGGGCCATATAACCATATAAATCTTTTATTATTATAGGGATAATATAAGTTTGACCTTTAGCTAAAGTAACTTCCCTACTTCCAGCATCAATTTCTCCTATATCTCCTAAAACTTTTATATTTATCTTTTGACTAGCACCTTTATACGTTGCTGTAAGTACCGCATCTCCAGAAGTTGTGGGATTAAAAATTCCGTTTTTTACTGTACCTTTAACTCCTTCTACCTTCCAGCTAACATCATTTTGGTTTACATTCACTTTATTTACATATTCATCATAAGCCGAAACAGTAAGTTTCGTTTCATATCCAGAAAAAATAGTATCATATTCTGCATTTATAATTAGTCCATCTACTTTTCCGCTTTTTGGTGCAAGAGACATTACTCCCAAGCTATCTACAACACGTCTCGACTCTGTTGGAACATTTAATGTAGAAAGTGTATCTGTACCGGCAAGTCTTCCTACCATATATGTTGAGCCACCGCCATCAAGATTTATAGCATTATGGCATCCTACTTCTTTCATTAAATAAGCAAGTTCTATTTGAGTAACACCTTTACTTATCCCTCGACCATCAACGGCTACCATATATAAGGTTTTTCCGTCACTACTTGTGCCTATTGCACTTCTAGGCTCATATCCAGATATATTGTGAGAGAAGTCTGTAAGAACGCTTCCATTATTTACAAGCAATGCGCCACCACTAACAGCCGTTTCTATACCAGTTGCTCCAATATTTGTTTTTATATCTAAATGCACTTCGTCCCCTACATTAAACATACATTTTAGTGTAAACGCATTGTCTAGTCTTGCGCAAATAACATAACCGTTTTCAGGTATAGTTGCACCTTCCATACAATCTCTAATTTCTTTTAATTTATTATCCTCTACAACAAATTCAACTGTATCCCAAATTTTAGAATTTCCAGGCGATTTAGTACCAAAAGCTGGCGTAAAAATAACTGGTGTTAAGTAATTCGAAGATATTTTATTTACCTCGGCTATTGGCATAACGTCGCCATTATCGTTATATACTTTCATTTCGTCCATTTTTATATATGAATACAATGTATTATTTTTTGAATCTATGAGTAAAGATGCTAGTGTATTTACTGTTGCATTTTTATAATATGCACTACTAGCTACTTCTCCGTTTTTCATTGTAAAGCCTACTGGATAACCATTATATGCCCCGTCCCATGAAAAAAAGTCAGCATTAATAGCAGCAACTGCGTTATTTGCTGTTGCCATATTCTTGACGGTTTCCAAGGTATGAAGTCCTTTAGAAGACGTCAACATATCTAATTTAACGTATTTATTAGTAAGATCTACTTTTAAAATATTTATATTTAGCCAACCAGAAGTCGTAAGCCTTTTAAGGTTTTTGTACGTAACACCGCTTGCTACTGGCACTTCTTCTGTTTTCATATCGTAAATTTTTGTATATGCAAAAGAAGTATTAAAAATTATAATACTTCCTATTAATAATCCGATTAAAAACTTTTTCATATTCCTCACCCCTATGTACAAGTTTTCAAACATATTTTATTCCATTATTGGTCATATTTCAATGGTAAGAATATGGAAAAGTAATATTTAATATTCTTGTAACACAATTTTAATCATAGTCTTCTTTATATGAAAGCATTTTCCATGACTTTAAATTTACCGGTTCAACGTAAGTCCCACAATAAGCACACTCTCCTGCGCCTACACTTTTTAGAGGTGCTCCACAGTTAGGACAATTTATAGCAAATGAGATTTTTGATGGATCTAATTTTTGATCATCATAAATATATACAAATTTAGTTGTGTATCTCGTTTGTTTCTTTATATCGCTGTAATCATTTTTAGCTTCACTATTTTTATAGTAATATTCTACTGTTGATGATACTGTAACTGTTGCCATACCATCCATTCTTTCATATTTTTTTATAGCATGTTTATGGAACTTGATTGCATCATAGGAAATATCTACTTCTCTATTTTTTATATCATTTATAAACTCTTCCATTTCTGGCTCAAGTAGTTTTAAATCTTTATTTTCTTTTATATATTTCATAGACTTGTTTTCTATCGAGTTAAATATACTTGTAAGTCCTTTTTCTACAACGTTATATAATAATTCTTTATTGAAATCTCCAAAATCTTCTATGATTCGAGGTTCGTAAATTTTAGTCATTCCATTTACTTCTTTTTCTCTAGAATACTCTTGCCTTTGTATATCTTTTACATTTTTAGCAACACGAAAAAGATCTCTTAAGTTTACACCTCCAACAAATCTTTGTACACTTATATAAACTATAAATATTAATATAACTACAGCAAGAATTATTCCAAGTAATCCACCAAGTAATCCAAATATAAAGCTCAATTTTCCCACCTCTTTTTCACATATTAAATTTTATCATATTGAAGAATTTTCGACAATATTTTTCTATAAAAACAAGACACCGCCAATATTTAAAGCGATGCCTTGTTTTTTATCTGCAATTTCACAAAAACATTTTTTCTTTGCTCCAGTCAACATTTGAAGCAAATGATACTGGTATGTTGTTAGATTCGATAGTAGTCTCTTTGCAACGAAGAAAAGTCTGCGGTTTAATGTACTCATATCGGACGATTAAACTCTTGAAATATCTACGATCTTGGATCCATGCTGTTATTCCCAAAATAATAATTGCAAAGGCAAATGCGAAAACTAAGATATTTTCAAACATTTTACGACTCCCTTCCATATAAATGGTTGATTCTTCAAAGGGCATATATATACTTTTCATCAGATATCATTTTATTACAACTTTATATAGACGTCAACACTATTTTACAAGAAAAGAGTAGCCCACAAAACGCGAACTACTCTTATGAAATCACTTATTCTTTTTTCTTCCTCTTTTCATCATCTATCCGTAAAGTCCAGTATGGATCCTTATTAGGACTAGTGGGTGCCGGCTTGCGCCCAAGATAATCCAATGCCGGGCCGCGCCTAGTTGTAGAATCGTTCTGCGTACGTTTATATGGAATAATGTACACCTTGGCTCCTCCTCATTGAAAGTCTTCTTCTCTCAACTGGTGCTTTGGCCTTTTTGCTAGTTCCTTAATTTCCATTGGCAACCAATACAAAAAGAACCACAGGAAAAATGGAACCATAAACGCTATTATCACACAAGATTCTCTAACTTCGTCTTTATGGGTCTTGTCGTTATTCCCATAGTAACTATAGCTGCCATTGTCAGATTCAATCGCAAAAGTTCCATTTACCGTGCCATCTTCAAACCGGACGTCAACTCCAGCTACCGGAAAGGTTGCTACAAGTGTATAAAAGTTCTTTATTCCTCTTACTTCTTGAGATACTACAACTCTAAATGTCTTAGAATCTAATCCATATTCTGTACTTATACCCTCAGCTAGAACTGGTTCTTTCCCATTTGCAAATTCCAAAGCAATACTCTTAAGGTATTCTTGGTCCATTTCAGGAAAAGATGTATCAAATACTATCTTTGCCTTTGGTGAATCAAAGCGAAGCCATATTGGCAGGAGTATCCCCAGAATAATTCCTACGATTATGACTATATTCCTGTATATTTTCATTTTTCTTCTCCAATCGTAGAATTTGGAACCATGTTTCAAGCCTTATTCCGCAGTCTCTTTAACTGTATAGATAGTATTGCAAAAATAATTCCATCTGCCAAGATACATACAGACAACATTAAAAGAAAAGCCATACATGCTATAAGCGCACTCCCCAAAAGTAAACCAACTATGAATATTGCTGGCTGCAGGAAATTACTGTACTCATATTTTGCTTTGGAGTAATCTAAAGTTAAATTCGCAACTTTTCCTTCTTTAAACGTTATTTCTTCTATTGGAAAATATGCTCTTACTTCCCTAATTTTTTCCCCTGAAAACATATACGACACTTCTATTGCGACTTTATCAGCCTCTGTTTTAGAAGTTACTTTTATATTCTCGTTTTCCGGATAGCTCTCGCCTTTGGATACTGCAAGTACAATTTCTTCTAAAGGTTTATAATCTACCTCCATGTTTCGATTTTCAAAAGCCAGACGACAAAGTGGCCAACAGAAGCCAAGCACAATTCCTACTGTAATGCCTACTATTATGGCAACAATGATCATGATTTTAAACTTTTTTTCCATTTTACGTCTCCCTCCCAAACAAATGGCTTATTCTTCAAAGGGTATATATACTTTTTTTATCGAGGACTATTTTATCATAAGCTTATGTAAACGTCAAATAATACTTATTGACGGCTTTTTTCAATTTTCTTCTTTTAGAAGTTTATTTTCTTTTTCCAACTGTTTTAAACTTTTTTCAGGTGTAGGTAAATCTTCAGGCATAGTTCCTCCAATATCTGCAATTGCTTTTCGTACTTTTTTGCCTATTTTATAATGTGTTTCATTTGCTTTATTTTCTCCTTGAATATTATCTTTTCTTAATTTTGCCTCTGTTTGAGTAATTCTAAATAAATTCGCTGCGAGTTCTTCGCTTCCCATATTATCTAATATATCTTCCCTATATCTTAAACCCTTTCTTTTAGCTATATCATCAGCTGTTTCTCCATTATATAAGCCTCTATAACCGCTATTATGAAATCTATCAAAATTCTTAACTCCTGCATCTTTTGCTGCTTGGTTTAATGAATAATTGCCTTTTCGAGTTAAATCTCTTTGGTAAAATCTTTTTTCATCTTCAGATAATAAACTATATTCCCTTTCAGTAAGCTCTTGCTTTCTAGTTTGTACTGCGAAATATGTTTGAGCAAGAGCAATTACTTTCTTTCGAGAATCTCCGTTTTGAGCTATTAAATAACAAGCATAACGTGATAATTTATAG
>JAEEXS010000101.1 GCA_016287855.1 Clostridia bacterium | reverse complement strand
CATTGTCATATAGGACGTTAATTGAGCTTGAGGTAGGTGGTAGTACAGTTAACCCAGCAACTGGTCAAGTAATACCAATACCACCTACTCCTACAGGTAATGATGCTACTGTATCCGCAGCAGTAAGGCCAGTAGTAAACCTAGGAATCGGGCCTCTTGTTTCTGGTGGTTCGGGAACATCTTCAAGCCCATATGTAATAGCAGGAGCAGGTGCATCATCATATACAATAACATATAACGCTAATGGAGGAAGTGGAGCACCAGCAGCTCAAACTATAAATGTAGGGTCAAATGCAACAATAAGTACTACCGTACCTACACGCTCAAGTTATGTATTCTTAAGATGGAATACAGCAGCAAATGGAAGTGGAACATCATATTCACCAGGTGATGCATATACTGCAGGTACAAGTGTAACCTTATATGCACAATGGGGACTAGGAAATTATACAATAACATTGACATCTAATTTGCCATTTGCAATGTCATCACTAAGTGCTAATCCAACTAGTAGTGGTACAGGAGGTAATATAAGTATATATGCTATGCCTAGTGGAAGTCTGCATACGACAATACCAACATTAGGTGGAGGAACAATTAATCTAGACTGGGATTTTTCTAGCTGGAGTTCTGATAACAGTACATGGACAATAACTAACATATATTCAAGCAGTACGACTGTCCGAGTTGGCACAGGAAATGCTACTTTAACAGCAAATTATGCAACGTCAAATTAACCTTTGGAATGGCTATCAGAAGTATAAAAATATGTACAAAAATAGGTAAGCTATTTTATAGCTTACCTATTTTTTGTTTATAATAGAAAAATAAACTCAGTCATTCTTGTCAATAGCTCTAATAATTTCCAAAGCTAACTTTAGTTGCTTATCACTCATCTTTTTTAATAAATCTATAACTTCTTCAAAATTACTTTTGTCTTTTTCTTCATACCCATCTATAAAGTAATTTAGTGGTCTTTCTAAAATTTTACTTACTTCGGTTATTCTTTCTAAATTAAATCTTTTTTCTCCAGTTTCTACTTGACTTATAAAGCTGACAGATACACCTAATTCCTCTGCGAATCTTTCTTGTGTTATTCCTTTGTCTTTTCTTGCTTTCTTTATTCTTTTTCCAATTAACTCATACTCCATACTATTACCTCCTATATGTTTGTAACTTATGAGTTAATTTTAACCAGTATGGAGTATTTATAACATGGACCAAAAAGTTAAATATATAAATCTATAAGTGTTTATTTTATATATTAATATTGCTGATAAATAAAAATAGGTAAGCTATAAAATAGCTTACCTATTTTTTATTTGCCTATTTTTATACTTCTGATAGCCATCCTCAAAGCTAATCAGTCCAAATATCATAATTTGCTGTTAGGGTTGCATTTCCTGAGCCGACTCGGACAGTTGTACTGTTGTTACTAGCATCAGTTATTGTCCATGTATTGTTACTACAAGTCCAGCTAAGAAACTCCCAATGTCCAACAACTACTCCTCCTGTTGGTATAGCTGTTGCAAAGCTTCCACTAGGTATACAATATATATCTAGAATAGCACCCGTAGCACCACTAGTTGGGTTAGCTTGCAGCGTTGGCGCTGCAATTCCGTTATTAGTAGTCACGGTTGCTGTATAATTTCCTTGTCCCCATTGTGCATATAAGGTTATACTTGTACCTCCAGTATATACATCACATGGATTATATGATGTTCCGCTTCCATTTGCTGCTGTATTCCATCTTAAGAATGAATAATTTGAGCGTGTAGGTACGGTGGCACTTATTGTCGCATTTGACCCTACATTTATAGTTTGAGTAGCTGGTGCTCCACTTCCTCCATTAGCATTATATGTTATTGTATATGATGTTGCACCTGCTCCTGCTATTACATATGGGCTTGAAGATGTTCCCGAACCACCAGAAACAAGAGGCCCGATTCCTAGATTTACTACTGGTCTTACTGCTGCAGTTACAGTATTATTCTCACCTGTAGGAGTAGGTGGTATTGGTATTACTTGACCAGTTACTGGATTAACTGTAGAACCACCTCCAGTAAGCCCAATTAAAGGCACAGTTACTACTTGACGAGTGTTAGTTATTATTTCTGCAAATGGAACTGAAACACCTGACCCAGTAAGTGTACCATTACCACCAGTAAATGTGTGTCCATCACTATAATTTAACCCAGTATTTGCCTCTATTATTGCTTTATCTGTAGTGTTCATGGTTGACCCATAACTACCATTGCCAGTTGGCATACCTAAATGTCTCGCACTTGCTGCATAAGAGTTTTTATAGTTATTACTTATTGTAGTTAGTATGCTTTGTATATTGGCTCTACCCGTAGTTCCGGCAATTGATAGATTAAATGCATATGTTGTTGGTATGATTTCTACTCCATTAGCTACACTAAATACTCTCCAACTTGTTGTAGCACTTGGATTATATGATTGATTGCTTGTATGTCCAGAAGAACTTGCAGATATCGAAGCAGAAGTTACACTAGGTACATATGTTACATAATCTCCTACATGGAATGTTACTGTGTATGCACTTACTTGCCACTGCGCATACAATGTAATTGCTGCAGTTGGGGTATAACTTGCTCCACCATTTCCTACCTTTGTTCCACCAGTTGCTGCTGTATACCAACCGTTAAACGTATGTCCTGCCCATGTTGGACTAGGCAATGTTACACTTGCACTTGTCCATTTTGCATATAGGGTTGTTGCAGAAGTTTTATCCCAGTTTCTCGCACTAGCACCGGCTGCTGTGTAGTATTGTGTACCGCCTCCACCGGTAGAAGAAGAGGCAGTAGTTAAATTACTTTAAAATTTAGGTAATTAATCAGTATTCAAAAATTAAAAATCGTATATATGTACACATATTTTTATCTTCATTTTTGTATATGTAAATTTATTCTAAAGAATCTAGAGTTTGCACAATTTCATCTAACTTATTTTTAAACAAATGAGAATAAGTATTTAATGTTTGATCTATCTTGGAATGTCCAAGGTATTTTGCAACAATCATGATACTTGCACCATTGTTTATCAAAACAGAAGCACAGCTATGCCTAAAATCATGAATCCTAATTTGTTTAACATTTGCTTCTTTAGCATATTTGTTTTTCATATTTCTCAAAACATGTACTGCTAATGGTTTCTTTCTGCCAAATACGAACCAAGTATCACTAAAATTGTGTGATTTTTTTGTTTTGTTGTACAACAACTCAAGGTCATTTATTACTTTTTGTGGAACCGGTAAAGTTCGTATACTTGTTCTTGTTTTTGGCGTTGTAATTGTATATTTCCCATCAATTTTATCTTCAATTTGAACTACATTTTTGACAATAGAAATTTGTTTGTTAGTGAAATCTATATTATTCCATGTTAAACCTAAAAGTTCGCCTCGACGTAACCCACAAAAAAATAATATTTCAAATAAACTTTTCCATTTTAAGTTATGAATAACTGAGATAAATTGTTTAAATTCTTCCCATGTATAGAATTGCATTTCTTCTGGTATTTTATTTGGATCATGAAATTTTTCCATTTTATTATAAATAGAAGTAAAGTTAAAGTCATGCCACCTAGTTCCATAATTTAATAATGCTTTTAATAGTTTATAATAGCCGTTTTTTGTTTTATCTTTTAATTTTAAGTTTGATATCCTTTTTCGCCAATCAATATAATGATTCAAATTTATATCTTTGATTTTTAAATCATAAAAATCGTCTAATTTTTTTATATTTGCTCTATATGTTCTTAAAGTAGATTTTTTTACTTTGTCCTTTTTATATTCATAAAACTCATCATATAGTTCCTTAAAAGTCATTGTAGAAAAAGAAAATTCACTTTTATCCATTTTTATTAAAAAATCCCTCTCGGCTATTTGGGCATCTTCTTTTGTCATATAGTTTTTTGAAACATATAGTTTAGATTTACTATTTGTTTTTATTCTTGTGTAAAAACACCAACGTCTACCATCTTTAGTTGCTTTGTTTTCTGCTACTTGTCTTACTGCCATTTTTATCACATTCCTTTCTTTTGAGGCATTCCTCAGATTTTACATATAAGTATATATCAAAGATAAAAAGTGAAATACAGGGAGCATAGAGTGAGGTGATTGAAATGAATTTAAAAAAATACTTGTATAAAATGAAAATATGTGGTATGATACTAAAGTTAATAAGTATAATAATTTGGAGGTCGAATTTATCATGGTAAGAAATATATTATTAGTTGTTCATATTATTGTTTGTGTATCTTTGATTTTAATTGTAATTCTTCAATCTGGTAGAAGTGCTGGAATCTCTGGTGAAGTTGCCGGTGGTGCTGAAACTTTCTTTGGGAAGAATAAAGCTAGGACCTTAAATGGAATGCTTGGAAGATGGACAACATATGCTGCAATTATTTTTGTTATTACCTCGTTAGGTTTAACAATTTTTTGGAATGTGTAAGAGATAAGACCGGTAACGGTCTTTTTCTTTTTGTATAAAGGAGAATAGATATGAAATTAATTGTTGAGGGTATTTTTGAAGCTAATGAACGTGGGTTTGGTTTCGTTCGTCCAGATGACGAAGAGGAACCAGATATTTTTATTGCACCTTTAGATATAAAGGGTGCATGGAATGGCGATAGGGTAGAGGTAAGAGTAGTTAATAAAGGTGACGAAAGACATGGCCCAGAGGGTATCATTACTAGAATTATTGAAAGGAATCATAAAACAATCGTAGGTAAGTTTGAAAAAAGTAAGAACTTTGGCTTTGTTGTTCCAGACGATAAAAAGATTTTTGATGATGTATTTATTCCTAAGGCTCAATTTAATGGAGCTAGAAATAATGAAATAGTTGCGGTTGAAATTGTTAAGTGGCCTGAACGTAGAAGAAATGCTGAAGGTAAGGTTATAAAACGACTTGGAAAATTTGGAGCTCCTGGAGTAGATATTCTTTCTATTATGTATGAGCATGACTTAAAAGAAGATTTCCCAGATGAGGTTTTAGCAGAAGTAGATAAAATCCCAGAAGAAGTTCTTAAGAAAGAATATAAAAATAGACGTGATTTAAGAGATATAAATATGGTTACGATTGACGGTGAAGATGCTAAAGATTTAGACGATGCTGTGTCTATTGAAAAATTAGAAAATGG
>JAEEXS010000012.1 GCA_016287855.1 Clostridia bacterium | reverse complement strand
TTAGAGGATATGTGGTGGATTTTTTAGATTTTAAATTTTGGCCGGTATTTAATTTTGCGGATATTTGTATAGTAGTAGGCTGCGTATTACTTATAATCGCGCTTTGGCGAAAGGAAAAAACTAATAAATAGATTTATTTATTAAAATGGTAATATAAAGAAAGTTTTTGCCGATATAGACTTTGAGGTGGAACTTGATGAGACAAAACGCAAAGGTTGGGAATACTACTTATAAAGTTATAGTAGTAGATGATGATATAGGAATTTTAGATTCTATGTCAATTTTGATTCGTAGAAAAAACTATGAATATGTTGGGGTTACAAATCCTCTTGATGCTATTGAATTAGTTAGAAAAGAGCATTTTGACCTTATGATACTAGATTATATAATGGAGCCAGTAAATGGTGATAAAGTTATTGAAGAGGTAAGAAAATTCAATGACGATATTTATATACTCTTACTTACCGGTCATAAAGATTTAGCTCCTCCACTTGAAACAATGGAGAACTTTGACATTCAATGTTATTGCGAAAAGAGTGATAAGTTTGACCAACTTATCTTATTAATAGAGTCTGCAATCAAGTCTATATCTCAAAGAAGAACAATAGAAAAATTTAGAGACGGATTAAATAAAATAATTGAATCTGTGCCTAAGATTTATCAACTTCAACCACTAGAAAATATACTAGAAGAAATTTTATCTCATCTAATGCCTCTAGTGTATAGTTCTAATGCCTTTATTTTGGCAGATAATATTGAAAATTTTGAAAATGAAGATAAAAAAAGTATTTTACGTGGAATAGGAAAATACAATTGTGATATAACATCATTTATGAATTCGTTGTCTCCTGAATTTATGGATGCAATTGGTCGAGCTAGGAATAATTTTGAAACTACAAGGACAGATGTTGGGGTAATAATTCCTTTAGTAGTAGATGAAAACAGCATTGGTATAATATTTGTAGAAAGTGATAATTATGAAGAAGGAATAACACTACTTGAAATATATGCTAAACAGGCAGCTTCTGCAATAAATAATGCATATATGCATTCATTAATAAATATAAAGAATGACGAACTTTCTGAAACATATGCTGAATTAAAACAAAGATATATGGATACAATCGAGACATTAAGACTTGCAGTTGATGCTAAAGACTATTATACTAGAGGCCATTCAGATAGAGTTGCATATTATGCTGCTAAGATGGGTGAAGCTTTAGGGCTTTCTCAAGCTGAAATAGATTTATTAAAAATTGGCGGAATATTCCATGATATAGGTAAAATTGGAACAAATGATGATATTTTACTTAAGAACTCAAGATTAGATGATGAAGAGTATAATGAAATAAAGAAACACCCTATAAAAGGTGCAAATATTTTGTCGGCTATGTCTATGTTTAAAGAAGTTGTACCTCTAGTTGAATATCATCATGAAAGAATTGATGGTAAAGGTTATCCTCACGGATTAAAAGGCGATGAGATACCATTCTTGGCTAGAATTATAAGCGTAGCTGATGCTTTTGATGCAATGACATCAGATAGGGTATATAGAACAAAAATGGATTTATCTCAAGCAATAGAACAATTAGAACGTGGTAAAAATGCTCAATTTGATGCGAAAGTCGTAGATGTCTTTGTAGAACTATTAAAAGATTATCCAAAAATGAAAGAGGAGTTAGCAAGCACTTATGCTCCTCAGATTGAGATGGTATAAAATGTTTATAGAAATTGACGAACCCTTTGTATGTGAAGTTTGTGGTGAGAATGTTAAGCCACTTGGCTATAGTTGTAGAGATCATTGCCCTAAATGCTTATGCTCAAAGCATGTAGATAAGGAACCTGGAGATAGATTGGAAACTTGTAATGGAATATTACAGCCAATTGGACTTGAAAATAATTCAAAAAAGGGGTATATTATAATATACAGATGCAATAAATGTGGAATGATACGAAAAAACAAAATGGCAAAAGATGATAATTTCGATTTATTAATGGAAGTAGTAAAGAAAAATAGTTTTGATATGAAGGAGTGATTGTATGGGAGAGTCTAAAAGAATTTCTGTAAAAATACAGGGAAAGGAATATGTAGTAGTAGGAACTGCTGAAGACGAAGATCATGTCCAAAAGATTGCATATTATGTAGATAAAAAAATACAACAGAAAATGGATGCAAATCCGTCGCTTGATATAGTAAGAGCTACAACTTTAGTTGCACTTAATTTAGCAGATAATTTGTTTGAAATGACGAAAACTCTTGATAAGATAAGTAGTAAAACTGGAGTTAAAGCTGACGATGAAGCTTATTGTGAAATCGAAAAATTGGAGAAGGAAGGTATACCAAATAAGGAGACAGAAAACTCTTAACATAATTAAACAACGAACAAAAGTTTATTGGAGTTTGTCCACATGAGTAATCTTAATTTTATGCTTATTCACAGAGTTATCCACATTATCCACATATTTAATTATGCGAGAGGAAATAGGTTTACGAGTTGAATTATTGTGGTATTAAACATTTATACAAGGAGGAATTGTTATGAAGTATATTATGACAGGAAGAAACATTGAAGTTACTAATGCAATGAGAGAGTATGCAGAAAAAAAGTTGTCTAGAATTGAAAAATTCTTTAATGAAGACACAGAAGCAAATGTTACTTTTAGTGTAGAAAAAAAGAGACATATTTTAGGTGTTACAATATTCTTCGACGGTTACACATATAGGGCAGAAGCAACAAATGATGATTTGTATGTTTCTATTGATAAAGGAATTGATTTACTTGAAGGTCAAATAAGAAAAGTAAAAACTAAAAAAGAAAGAATGATAAAAGATGATGCGCTAGATAGTAAGTATAGTCATCTTGAAGATACCGTTTTGACTCAAGGTGAAGTAACAAAGGTAAAAACTTTTGATACAAAACCAATGACAGTTGAGGATGTTATTTTAGAATTAAAAGATTCAGATAAGAATTTCTATGTATTTAATAATTCAGATACACAAGAAACCAATGTATTGTTTAAACTAAAAGATGGAAATTATGGAATATTAGAGCCTGAAAAGTAGGCTCTAATATTGACATCGCATAGTTGGTGGTATATAATAATCATATAGAGCGAGAGCTCAATAAGGAGTTTTTGCATTAAAAAAGAAAAGCGAGGCTGCTACCTCGCTTTTCTTCTTAGTTACTTTTAATAACACACATCTATAAGAAGTATGTATAAGAGTAATACTAAGAATATAATTTTAAGAAGTTTTCGCATTTCTTTACCTCTTTTCTAAATATTTGGTAAAAAATGCCATGCATGCAATATAGCATATCTCAAATGCGAAGTCTGTCGAATGCTTAAAAAATATTTAAATTTTTTAAAATATTTTGTTTAAAAAAATTGTTTGGTGTGATAATTTGTATATGGAGGAAAAAATATGACAAAAGTAACCATATATACTGACGGCTCATGTTCTGGAAATCCTGGCCCAGGCGGTTGGGGAGCAATACTTATATATAATGATATAAAGAAAGAAATATCTGGAGGAGAAAATCCTACCACTAATAATAAAATGGAACTTACAGCTGCACTAAATGCTTTACTTATGTTAAAGCATCCTTGTGAAGTGGATTTATATAGTGATAGTGCGTATCTAATAAACTGTTTTAAAAACGATTGGCTAAAAGCGTGGAAAAAAAATAACTGGGTTAATTCTAAAAAAGAGCCAGTTAAAAACGTTGATTTATGGATGAAATTAGATGAACTTACTCTAGTTCATAAAATAAATTGGATAAAAGTAAAAGGACACGCAGATAATAAATACAACAATAGATGCGATGAATTAGCTAGAATCGAAACAGCAAAGTTTTTTTAAGATAAACTAAATCATACTTTCCATATACCTTTCATAGTAATATACAAAGGCATACGGAGGGTAAGATGAATAGAAAAAAGAACAATCTTCTAAAGAGCTTTTTCTTAGCTCATATGAATTTATATATTTTTTTAATTGTATTGTTTGTTATAGGGTTTGCCACAGGCATAATTCATTCTATTATGCTTGGAGATGAGGCTAAGACAGAGTCATATACATATATAACTACGTTTATAACAGCATTAAAAACGAAACAAGTAGACATAAATATATTATGTAGAGAATTTTTAATTTCAAATTTAAAACCAGCTATTTTTCTGTGGTTATTTGGTCTATGGATAATTGGGATTCCGTTAGTTTGTGTCTATACTGCTTTTGAAGGGTATACACTTGGTTTTGTTATATCTATAATTATAAATAGTTTAGGGAAGGGCAAAGGTTGGTTACTTATTTTGCTAGGTATAATCCCTCAAGAAATTTTTATTGTTCCGATAATTTTGACTTTAGGAGTAAACAGTATATTGTTTGCCAATTCTATTTGGAAGGCAAAAAGTCGAGCAACAAATATAAAATTTGACATATATCGATATATTTTTCTGTTTATTTTTTGTATATTAATATTGATAGGAGTGGCATTATTTCAAACATATATTGAAATGCCAATTGTAAAAAGTGTTTTTACATAAGAAAGGAAAGTTGACTAATGAAAATATTAAAAAATATTTTAGTGGGAATTTTAATTGGAGTAGCAAATATTATTCCAGGAGTAAGTGGTGGAACAATGGCACTTTCTTTGGGAGTTTATGAAGATATAATTTATTCAATAAATCATTTATTTAAAGAATTTAAAAAGAGTGTGAAAATATTAATACCCCTTGGAATAGGTATTGTTTTAGCAGTTTTATTATTAAGCAAATTAATTGCAGTATGTTTTGAAAATTTTCCAATAAATACAACCTCTGTTTTCGTAGGGCTTATAATTGGAGCTCTACCTATGCTTTTTAACAAAGTAAAAGGAGAAAAGATTAATATAGCAAATATAATTTGTTTCTTAGTTGGTTTTGCGTTAATTTGTTCAATGGCTTTTTTAGGAGAGGGAAGTGAATCAACTACATTCCCAACTACTAATTTAATAGTTATACTACTTATTGGGGTAATTGCATCAGCAACAATGATAATTCCAGGAGTAAGTGGATCAATGATTTTGGCATTATTAGGTTTTTATTTGCCTATAATTAATACAATTAATGTATTTATTGAAAAAATGCTTAAGTTTGATATCTTTAATGCATGGAATGAAATATTTATTTTGACTTTTTTTGGACTAGGTGTTATAATAGGAGTAATTGTTTTAGCGCGGATAATTGAATTAATGTTTAATAAATTTAAAATTCCTACGTTTTACGTTATTATAGGGATAATTGTCGCATCTCCTATAGTATTACTTGGAAATTTAAATTTTGTTGGTATAGGTTTTTTAGATGTTGTATTTATGCTTATTTCTATGGCAATAGGCTTTGTTGTTTCGATATTTTTAGGTGAAAAAAATTAATTTGAAATTTATATGTTTGGCGAAAACATTAAAAATATATTTTGTAAGAAAGGAAGGAAATTTGTGAATAATACGAATAATTCAAAATTAAAAATAATCCCCTTAGGGGGATTACATGAAGTGGGAAAAAATATGACTGTTTTCGAGTATGAAAACGACATGTTTGTGCTAGATTGCGGTTTAGCTTTCCCAGAAGACGATATGTTAGGAATAGATTTAGTAATTCCAGATATAACATATTTAAGAAAAAATGCAGATAAAATAAGAGGAATTGTAATAACGCATGGTCATGAAGACCATATTGGTGCGTTACCATATGTTTTAAAAGAACTTAATATTCCTATTTATGCTACAAAATTAACATTAGGTTTAATTGAAACAAAATTAGAGGAGCATGGACTTTTAAAAAGTACAAAGATGTTCTGCGTAAAACAAGGGCAAAGAGTAAAGTTAGGGTGCTTTGATGTAGAATTTATTAGAACAAACCATAGTATCCCGGATTCTGTTGCTTTAGCAATAAATACTCCAGTTGGTATGATAGTTCATACTGGAGATTTTAAAGTTGACTATACTCCAATAGATGGAGGAACCATAGATTTAGCTAAGCTAGGTATTTTAGGAAAACGTGGAGTACTTGCTTTAATGGCAGATAGTACGAATGCTGAAAGACCTGGATTCACTATGTCTGAAAGCACAATTGGAGAAGTATTTGATGAACTATTTGATACAGACCAAAGAATAATGGTTGCGACTTTCGCTTCTAATATTCATAGAATACAACAAGTAATAAATTCTGCGGTTAAAACTAAAAGAAAAGTAGCTGTTTGTGGCAGAAGTATGTTAAACGTCATAACTGTTGCTCATAAATTAGGATATATGAAAATTCCATCAGGAACTTTAATAGAAGTAGACGATATTGGTCGTTATTCTCCACATCAAATTTGTATACTTACAACAGGTAGCCAAGGAGAACCTATGGCAGCACTTTCTAGAATTGCAAATTCTGAACATAAGAAAATAGAAATTTATCCAGGAGATAGGGTTATAATCTCAGCTTCGCCAATACCTGGAAATGAAAAATATGTATCTAAGCTTGTTGATGATTTGTTCAAACAAGGAGCAGATGTAATATATCATAGTATTGCTGAAACACACGTATCAGGTCACGCTTGTCAAGAAGAATTAAAATTGATACAAGCCCTAGTTAGACCAAAATATTTTATACCTGTTCATGGAGAATATAAGCATCTAAGACAACATGCAAAATTGGCTGAAAAAATGGGTATGGATGTAAATAATATATTTATTTTAAGCAATGGTAAAGTTTTAGAATTAGATAAAAACTCTGCTAAGGTTGCCGGAATCGTACCTTCTGGAAGAGTTATGGTAGATGGCTTAGGAGTAGGAGATGTTGGCTCTGTTGTATTAAGAGATCGTCAACATCTATCTCAAGATGGACTTATTGTTGTTGTTTTAACTTTAGACCACGAAACAGGAACAGTAGTTGCAGGACCTGATATAATATCAAGAGGATTTATTTATATGAAAGAATCTGAGACTTTTATAGAGGAAATTAAGGTTATTCTAAGAAAACAACTTTTAGAGTACGAACAAAATGGGGTTAAAGATTGGAATACAATAAAAACAGGGATAAAAGAAGCATTAAAAGATTTCTTATTTGAAAAAACAAAGAGAAAACCAATGATTTTGCCGATAGTTATGGAGATATAGATATATTGGTATAAAAGGGTCAAAAAATACTACGTACTTTTGGGTGCGTAGTATTTTTATGTGATCAAAGGATATTTTTTAAAAAGAAAACCCCTGGGGTTACCAGGGGAAAGAAAAATTTCTTTTTTGGGGTGGCATGCCGGAATTACTCCGGGTCGACCTCGCAGAGGAGGCCGATGTCCTGCCCAGCCTCGTCGCACACGACATAGTCGCGATATGACTTTTCGGTCTTGGTCAGGATGTTGGCGTCCGGGGTGCCGTCGGGCTTGGTCCCGTAGCGGACCCAGTAGGCCTTACCAGGGAAGCCTGTGGACTCGCCCCAGTCGGTCTTGATGGTCCAGGAGCCGTCGGCATTCCGCCGGATATTGGCGCCGTCGAGGAACTCGGGGAACTCCTCGCCGACCAGCTGAGCCTCGAAGACGGTCGCCTTCTTGTAGAAGACACCGTCAATCTCGACCAGGTTGGTGGCAGCGTTCCCGATGCACCAGACGTTGTATTTGGTGTCGGTGGAGGAGCTCTCCTCGTAGCCGATGACGGAGCCGAGGGGCGCGTACTCAGTCCCCTCGACGCACACCAGGACGAGGGTGCTGCCCCCGACGCTGATGTTGCGCCGAAGGAACTCGGGGATGTCGGTGGCGTTGTTGATACGCACCGCATCCTTCTTTTGACCCGCGATCTTGTGGATGTGGATGGTCTTGTTCATGCCGGTTGATTCTCCTTCTCAGTTGAGATCAGACAATTTATTGCCTGCACGGAGGATATATATAAAAAGTCTGTCAAATATTATTATATCATAGTTTACATAAAAACGCAAGTGGCATGCTTAAACTTAACATAGTACCAATTTTATTTAATATATAAAAACTGCTGCGTTTACATAATTGCTATGTTACAATTTAAAAGGAAGTTTGCATAAATAAAACCCTATATGTATTATAAATATATTTTGTATTAAAATAATGGAGGGGATAAGTTTGAAAAAAAGTATTTTAGCAATCGCTTTAGTAATCCTAATAGGAGTAGGAGCTTTAATAGTCGGACTATCTTTTTGGATATGACTTTGAAAATAATCTAGAAGCTCGTGATACCGGACACCCTTCGCCAGTTTATGACCCTATATTTGTTAATGGTAAGTGTTCTAAAATATATCTAGGTAGAACTGGATATTAGATTGCAAAAAAATGCACGTTTAGTCGAAAAGACGTGCATTTTTTGTAGTACAAATTTTTATATAACAAATTGTAACTTTTAGATGATATTAAATAATTTTATAGAAAACCGATATCTAATTTGGTTTTTTATAAACAAATTAGGAGGCGACTATTATGGAAGAAATTGAATTTAAAAACACAGTAATGGGACAAATAACAAGAGATGCGTTGATGAACTGGAATCAATTGAGTTTAGAAGAGGCAGAAGAAAAAGTACAAGAGTATGGCAATGCTGAGGTGGCAAGCAATAACGTTACTTACGGCTCAGAGCTAAGTTCTGTTAGGGGCATAGCACAGGCAATTGGTTTGACAGAAGAACAAGCAAAACAATTAGAAATAGATATCAACACAAAAGATAAAGTTTCACCGGAATTAGCTTCAGAAATAAACAAAAAAATACAAAGCAAGGGATTAGAAGAGACCATAATAGAAATTTTAGGTGTTATACACGATGGTTGGGTAAAAGACAACCCTAATAAATTTGAAGCGAGACCAAAGAACTATCAATTTGTTACATTAAAACTTTTAGATTTTAAAGAGGCAAGTTTAGATTTATTATTCTTGCAACCAATCTTAGAAGCTTGTGGGATAAGCATAGATATAGAGGCTTTGCAGGACAAATTTTTGCAAGAACAAGATGAATATTTAAAAGAACAATCTATTTATTCACATGATGATTTAGTTAAGAAATTAAGTATGGGTGCTGAGTTTTATCCTGTTTTAGAGGGATTAGAAACTAATAAAGGTGTTAAAGGTGGCGAAAAAACCCTTATAACAGATTTATTAAAAGATAAAGAAATCGTTGAAAAGATGGCAAGTCAGGTTGAAGAAAGAATTGTTATGCCAACTTTATCATTAGAACAAAAAGCTAATGAACGAAATAGATTAGAAGAGGAAGCAGAAAAAATTACTGAGGCAGAAAGATTAATAAAAAGTTTAGAGAATGAAAAAAATAAAGATGGTCAGCAAATAGGGGGCTAATAATATGGATAAAACAACAAATTTAATAGAAATAAAGGAAGACAGTGTTTGGAGTAAAATAAAAAAATTCTTTAAGAAAGTATTTTATTTTAAAAAAGAAAATACTGAAATTGGGAATAATCAAGTAATTTTAGAACAGAAAAAAGATAATAAACAAACTATAAATATCCCGTTAAATACTGGGTTTATTCAAAATAATAAAGAATTATTAGAACTTCAATCAAAATATCACCGAGGCGAGATAAAAGAAAGTGACTTAACAAGTGAGCAAATAAGAGCAATTAGTGATTTGTATGATAAGCAAATAAAAGAATTAAGAGCCTCTAATGAAGTAAGGAAGCAAAGACTATTGAAATATAGAAATAAAATGATGACCACAGCTGATACTAAAGTATCTACAACATTCTGCATATAAACATTGACTTTCTGCATATAAAATAGAAAAATATATGCAGAATCTTGCCAGATGTTAGTGTAACAACAGTAGAAGCTGTTTTAGGTGCAATGGTAAAGGAGGGTATAATAAGGACAATAGGAAGTGGAAAAAATACTAAATATGTGAAAAATTAGGATTAATATACAGTCAATTCTTGCGATATTGACTGTATATTATTTTTAAAACAAAATAATTGTAATTTGGGGTTACATAATTGACAAAAAATCTTGACTTTATCCATGAAATGTAGGATAATTGAAGTAGTTATAGTGTCAATTTTTGAAAGGTGGAATACCCTTGTTTAAAAAGATAAAGAGTTGGTTTGAAGATAAAAAGAAGAAATATGGCAAACCAGAGATACTTACCAAAGTATTTTATGGTATGTCTATTCTTGTTATTTTAAATAGAATAATTTCTCTGATTATACTTTTATCTGGTAAATGTGTAGAACTTACAACAAAAGAACTTCATCGTTCACTACTTTGGAGTTCTGAAGAATATACTTTGGCGTTTTTATTGCCTGTTGCGGGTTTTGCATATTTTTGCGCCTCTAAATATGCGGCAGACACTAATAATAAAATGAAGGGCTATTTTGGTACATATGCATGTTTAGCAGTAATAGCATTTGTAATGATTGCACAATGGTCAAATGAATTTATTTTGTTCTTATCTAGTTATTATAAAAATGGCGAAATATTAAGAGTTGGATTAACTGAAAACCCTAGTCTTTTTAAAGAAGCTTTAGGATATGCTAGTTTATATCTTCCTATTTGTGCTATTGCACTTACACCTACAAGTGTTGCTTCTTTATTTGATAATGAGCATCCTACTAATAAATTAAAGAACTTATCTTTAATGCCGTCTAAGCCTGTAACTGAAGGCGTTGGACAATGGACTGCTGAAGTAAAATTATGTGATAACTTGAAAGACGGAAAGCCTGTTATGATAACTGAGGCTAGACGTATGGAAACGATTCTAATACAAGGTGCGACTGGTACTGGTAAAACTTCTACTATGTTATTACCTATGTGTGCAAGTGACTTAGAGAAAAAATATTTCTTCAGAGAAAAAGCGAAGGAGCTTGGTTTTAAAGCTCTTGCTTCTGGTTGCGCGTATATAAATGCACCTTATGATAATGAAACATTGAACAAATGCTTTACATTAAACTTTTTACGTCCTATTTATGGAAGAGAAAAAGAGTTTATGGATATATTAAAACCTATGATTAAATGTGAGGATAAAGAAGCTAAAGAACTGGTATTTAGAGATTTAGGTATTACGGTTTTAGAGCCTGATGGTAATTTTATAGAAGATTTTAGATTAATTGCGGATAATTTAGGTGTTATGGTCTATAAAATTGACCCAATAGATCCTGATTCTTACGGAATTAACCCATTTATTAATAAAGATCCTGCAAAAGTTGCAAGTATTATTTCTACGGTTTTAAAAGGTATGTATGAAAGTGAAAATCCTGGAGATAGTAATATTTTCTTTGGTCAAGTTACTCAACAAGCATTAGAGAATTTGGCTATGTTATTAAAATTAATGTATCCTAGAATGCATGATGGAGTTATTCCTACGCTTGAGGATATGTTAGAATGTTTATATAACTATAATATTGTTGAAGAAATGTGCGAAGAGCTTAAAAAAGATCCAGTTTTAAGCGAAAAACATGCTATTTTGGTTAAATATTTTGAAAAGAATTTCTATAATCCACCTCTAGATATTAATGGAAAACCTGTTTTAGGTTCAATCGGAACAAATAGAAAAGAAACAGAAACTTTCTTATATGGTGCTACAACTCAGTTAGATAACTTAATGAGAAATAGAATGGTAAGAAGAGTTTTGTGTAGTAGAGATAACAATATAGATTTAGATAAAGTTTTGGCTGAAGGTGGTTGCGTTTCTGTATGTACAAGACGTGGAGAGCTAGGAGGATTACTTTCTAAGCCATTTGGAATGTTTTATATTCTTACTATGCAAGATGCAGTACTTCGTCGCCCTGGAGATGAAAATACGAGAATACCTCATTTCCTATATATTGACGAATTCCCTGATTTCGTAAATAAAGAAACAGAAACATGTTTTACTTTGTTTAGAAAATATCGTTGTGGAATGACAATTGCAATTCAAAACTTATCTCAACTTGAAAGAAGTCAAGCAATGAAGTTCTACAAACAAGTTGTTACTTCAAATAGTAAAACTGTTGCTGTGTTTGGAGATACAAACAAAGAAGATAGTGAATATTGGAGCACATATTTCGGCAAACATGAATACTGGGATTTAGGAAGTAGTTGGGATAGAAAGCCTTTATTTAATGTTAAAAAGGAATCTGAAAACCCTGAAACAATAAGCATGAAGATTGACTTTACTGAAAACATAAAACCATTCTTCTTGCCTGAGTTACCTTTTAAGACAGTATTCTATAAATCTAGAGATGCTAAAGGTAGTGTAATCTTTGGAAAAGGTTTAACAGATTTCGTAGATAAAAAATATTATAAGAAATTTAAGTCAGAAGAATATGATTTTAAGACATATGTTCAATACAATCCTAAAGATACAACACTTAGAGAAGCTCCTGTGGTAAAGAGTGTAGTAGATAATGATGTTGAAATGAATGAAATTTTAGATGGAAGAGCAGAAGCAGAACGTCAAAAACAAATCGAAAAAGAAAGAGAAGAAATAAGGAGATTAGCTGATGCTAATTTTGAAGAATCTAGTGTAGTTGTTAATGAACCTGAGGTTGTAGATGATGTTCAAGTTGAAGTGGATGAAAACGTATAAATTGGTGGTGAAAAAATGACAAACTTTGTTAATAAATTAAAAAAGTTATCTAAAAACGAAGACTTAATGTGTAAAGTCTTTTATATAATGACAGGTTTAGTTGTATTAAATAGACTTTTTTCATTTATAATAATGATATTTTTTGCAGACTATAGCACAATTGGAACGAAGACAAGAGAGTCTAACGTTATTTTTGCGTTATTTTCATTATTAACAAAATCACCAGTTAAACAATTTCAAATGTGGAGTGCATTTGAATATACTTTAGCTATTATGTTGCCACTTGCTGGTTTTGCATTTTTCTGTTCATCAAGCTATGCAAAAAATCGTACTAAGAAAATAAAAGCTTTTTCAATAACTATGTTTTTAGTTTCGCTACTTGCTTGTTTTATGATTGCTGAATGGTCTAATGCACTTATTTGTTATATTCTTTCTTTTGCTGGACCAGAAAAAATTCAACTAGCTTGGCAATTAGGAGCAGATAAAATGTTATCTGCTATACGTGCTGGAACGATTTATTTCCCACTTTTAGGGATTTTACTTACTTCTGGTATGGTAGCTTTAACTATAAGCGGACCAGATACAGAAGATCAATTAGTAAATTTAAAGATTTTAGATTTCACTCCAAATGCTATGCCTGTAGGAAAATATACATGTGAGGTTACTGTTTGTAGAGATGCATCTTCTGGAGCATGGATTACAATTCCAGAAAATAGAAGAATGGAAGCAACTTTAATTCAAGGTGCAACCGGTACAGGTAAAACTTCAATGCTATTATTACCTATGTGTGCAAGTGATTTAGAAAAGAAGTTTTTCTTCCAAGAAGAATTAAAGAGATTGGCAGTAGAGGCTTTAGATAAGGGCTATGCATATATTGATGCGCCATTCTCAAGTAGCGAATTAAATGAAAGATTTTCAATGGAATATATAAAGCCTAAAAAGGGTAAAGAAGAAGAATTTAATAAAGTATTTAGTGATATGACTAAATACGTTGGAGTGGATAACCAAGATATATGTTATAAAAACCTAGGAATAACTGTAGTAGAACCTGATGGAAAATTCTGTAGTGATTTTATAGGCGTTGCTAAGAATTATGGAATGAAAGTAAAAACAATAGATCCAGATGATCCTGATACTTATGGAATGAATCCTTTCCAAAACAAAAATCCAGATAAAGTTGCAAGTATTATTGCAACAGTTTTACACGGAATGTATGAGAGCGAAAACCCTGGGCAAAACAATGTTTTCTTTGGGCAAGTAACTCAACAAGCACTAGAAAATATAGCTATTCTATTAAAAGTAATGTATCCTCGTCTTAATGATGGTGCAATGCCAACACTCGAAGATATGTTAAAGATGATGTACGATTATAGTATGGCTGAAAAAATGTGCGAAGAGATGAAGAAAATTCCTGAGTTAGCGCAAGAATATAGGATATTAATAAAATACTTTGAAAAGAATTTCTATACGCCACCATATGACCTAAACGGAAGACCAATTCCTGGTACTTATGGAAGCGGTAGAAAAGATACAGAAAAATTCTTATATGGTGCTACAACTCAATTAGATAACTTGATGCGTAACGAAAAAGTAAAAAATATATTATGTAGTAGAGATAAAAATCTTGATTTTGATAAAGTACTTGCGAACGGTGAATGTGTTGCGGTTTGCACAAGACGTGGAGAACTCGGTGCATTACTTTCTAGACCTTTTGGAATGTTCTTTATACTATCTATGCAAGATGCAGTACTTCGTCGCCCTGGAAATGAAAAAACAAGAATACCTCATTTCTTATATATTGATGAGTTCCCTGATTTCGTAAATAAAGAAACAGAAACTTGCTTTACTTTGTTTAGAAAATATCGTTGTGGAATGATAGTGGCAATTCAGAATTTATCCCAGTTAGCTCGAACTAAGAATATGGCATACTATAGACAAGTAGTCGTTTCAAATTCTAGAACACATTTAGTATATGGCAATACAAACGTTGAAGATAGTGAGTATTGGTCAAAGGTATTTGGAAGACGTGAGTATTTAAACCTTACAAATAGCTTAAGTACTACTCCTTTAAGCCAAATAAAAGAAGGATCAGACGGTATTAGCTCTGAAAAAATATCTGCAAGTGTTTCTTATACAGATAATATTAAACCTCATAGTGTAAATGAACTTGCTTTTAAAGTCTTATACTATAATACTCGTGATGCGAAGGGAAATAGAAAACGTGGAAAAGGAAAGACAGATTTCTTAGATGCACGTCACAAAAAAGAACATAAAGGAAAAGATTATGACTTTTCTAATTATCTATCATATAGAAGAACATCACTTAATGAGGGATATTGGAGTGATAGTATCGCTGAACAAGAAGATAGAGAGAACAGAATTTTAGGTGGAGATATAGGTTAGTTATGGGAAAGAGTTTGTTTATAGCTGAAAAACCAAGTGTAGCGAAAGAGTTTGCCAAGATTTTAAAGGTAAACTCTTCTTTGCGTGATGGATATATTGAAAATGAACAATATGTTATTACTTGGTGTGTAGGTCATCTTGTAACAATGAGTTACCCAGAAGTGTATGATGAAAACCTAAAAAGATGGTCGCTAGATACTTTGCCATTTTTACCAACAGAATATAAATATGAAGTAATCTCTAATGTCCAAAAGCAATTTGATACAGTAAAAAATTTACTAACTAGAGATGATGTAGATACTATCTATGTTTGTACTGACTCTGGGCGTGAAGGGGAATATATATATAGATTAGTAGATAGTATGGCAAATGTAAAAGGAAAAAATAAAAAAAGAGTTTGGATAGATTCGCAAACAGAAGAAGAAATCTTAAGAGGAATAAAAGAGGCAAAAGATTTATCTGAATATGATGCTTTAGCTGATTCAGCGTATTTAAGAGCGAAGGAAGATTATTTAATAGGAATAAATTTTTCAAGGCTTTTAAGTCTTTTATATTCAAAAGGTGTTGCAGTTTTTAGTAAGGAAGAAAGAGTAGTTATTGCAATAGGAAGAGTAATGACTTGTGTACTAGGAATGGTAGTAGATAGAGAAAGGGAAATAAGGAATTTTGTAAAAACTAATTTTTATAAATTAAACTGCAATTTAGAAGGTAACGTAGTTGGAGAATGGAAAGCAGTAGAAGGTACAAGCTATTTTGCCTCTCCACTTTTATATAATGAAACAGGTTTTAAAAAGAAGGAAGAAGCCGAAAATCTAGCAAGTTTATTAAGAGAAAACGAAAAAGCCATTGTTTCTGAAATAAAGAAAAAACAACAAAAAGAAAATGCACCGTTACTGTTTAATTTGGCGGAGCTTCAAAATGAATGTTCAAAAAGGTTTAAAATATCTCCGGCTGAAACGTTAAACGTAGTTCAAACTTTATATGAAAAGAAGTTAGTTACATATCCAAGAACTGATGCCAGGGTTTTATCTACAGCAATTGCGAAGGAGATAAAAAAGAATTTGAATGGACTAGCTGTTAAATGTCCGGAAGAAAACATACGGAAATTTACAAGCAATATTGCAGAGAGAAAATATTCTACAGATTTAACAAAATCTAAATATGTTGATGACTCAAAAATAACAGATCACTATGCAATTATTCCAACAGGACAAGGCTATGAAAATTATGCTTCATTAAAAGAGCTTGAAAAATCAATATATAATGTTATAACTTTAAGATTTTTGGCTATATTTTATCCACCAGCTGTTTTTAATAAAATAGCCCTTACCTTGAAAATAGGAGATGAGTACTTTTTTGCAAATACTAAAACTTGTAAGGAAGTTGGATATTTAGAAGTAGCAAAAGCGAATTATGACAGCGAAAATAAAGAAGAAAGTTTGGAAAACTTAAAAAAAGGACAAGAGTTAAAGATAGAGAATATAGAAGTAAAAGAAGGGGAGACAACGCCGCCGAGTAGATATACAACAGGAACTATGATTTTAGCAATGGAGAATGCAGGAAAACTTATAGAAGATGAAGAATTACGTGCACAAATAAAGGGTGCAGGAATTGGAACGAGTGCGACGAGAGCTGAGATTATAAAGAAACTTGAAAGGAATTCATATATAATATGTAATTCTAAAACTCAAGTTATAACGCCAAGTTTTAAGGGCGAATTGATTTATGAAACTGTAAAAGATGCTATGCCAGACATGCTAAACCCAGAGCTTACTGCTAGTTGGGAAAAAGGTCTTAGTATGGTAGCAAATAAAGAAATTAAAGCAGAGATATTTATGGAAAAATTAGAAAATTACATAAAAAGTAAAACTAAGAAGGCGATTGAAAAAAGGCCATATATTAATCCACCGAAAATGTTTAAGGATGTGCCTATGGTCAAAAACTAAATTCTAAATATGGAGAGAAAAGATGAAAAAGAAACAAATAATAATTTTAAGTATAAGTGTACTTGTACTAGCCGTTTTATCTATATGTGTGTATAAATTTTCAGGCATTTTTGATAAAGAAGTTATAGCTGATCCGATAGAAGAAAGAGATAGCTTAAGAATAAAAATGGTAGGCGATGATTTAATACATAATTCTATTTATTTCGCAGCGAAGACGGATACTGGTTATGACTTTGATATGATGTTTGAAAATGTAAAGAAAGATATAGAGGAAGCGGATATTGCGATTATAAACCAAGAGACAATATTGGTATCTAACCCTAATAGATATAGTTCATACCCGACTTTTGGAAGCCCGGTACAAGTGGGAGATGCAATAGTAAAGGCTGGATTTGATGTTGTGGCTCATGCAACCAATCATACAATGGACAAGGGAACAAGTGGGATAGAAGACACTTTAAACTTTTGGAAAACTAATTATCCGGACATACCAATATTAGGAATCCATGAAAATAAAGAAGATAGCGATATTTATTATTTAGAAAAGAATAATATAAAAATTGCATTTATAAATTACACTTATGGATTAAATGGAATAGAAATTCCTAAAGGGAAGGAATACATGGTAGATGTTTTAGGAAATGATGAAAAATTAATAGAGATTTTAAAAGAAGCAAAAGAAAATAGTGATATTGTTATTCCAATACTACACATTGGTACAGAATATGTTTATACACCAACGAATTATCACAAAAAATACGTCAATTTATGTATAGATAATGGTGCAACTGTTGTACTTTGCGCCCATCCTCATGTTTTAGAGCCAGTTGAGGTGGTTGTTACTGAAGAGGGAAATAAAGGATTAGTATATTATTCTTTAGGAAACTTTATTTCAAATCAAAAACAAATTCCTACTTTACTTGGGGGGATGGCAGACTTTATAATAGAAAGAAATGATGACGGGAAGGTAGAGGCTAAAAAATATGATTTAATACCTTTAGTAACTCATTATACGGACAACTATTATACAACATATAAACTTTCTGATTATACTAATGAATTAGCGAAAGAACATAAGATAAGTCGTACAAGCAACTTTTCAGTTGAGAAATTGTGGGAGTTGTATCATAAAATAGTTCAAACTCAAGAGGAGGTATAATATGGCTAAAAAAGCCCTAATAACCGGCGCGAGTTCTGGCATAGGCCGAGATATGGCAAGAGTTCTTAGTAGTAAAGGCTATGATTTAATTCTAGTTGCAAGACGAAAAGATAGGCTAGAAGAATTAAAGAATGAACTTAAAACTGATGTTCAGATTTTGCCATATGATATATCTAACTATGAAAATTGTATCAGCTTATATAATGAGGTAAAAGACCAAAATATAGATATATTAATAAATAATGCTGGCTTTGGAATATTTGGAGATTTTTTAAGTATTGACTTAGAAAAAGAATTAAATATGATAGATGTCAATATAAAGTCTGTAGATATTTTGACGAAATTATTTTTGAAGGATTTTAAAGAAAAAAATAAGGGATATATATTAAATGTTGCATCGAGTGCTGCGTTCTTGCCAGGTCCGTTACTTTCTAGTTATTATGCTTCAAAAGCATATGTATTAAGATTAACTGAGGCCATATATGAAGAATTAAGGCGAGAAAAAAGTAATGTATATATTGGAACTTTATGTCCTGGCCCAGTGGATACAGAGTTTAATAAAGTAGCAAATGTACGATTTTCTTTAAAAGGACTTACAAGTGAGTATGTAGCAAAATATGCTATAGAAAAGATGTTTAAGAGAAAACTTATTATTGTACCTGGAACTATAATGAAATTGGCAAGAATGGGAGAAAAATTTATACCAGAAAAGTTACTATTAAAAATAGCATATAATCAGCAAAGAAAAAAAGCTTAAAGGGAGGCTTTTATATGGCAAAGCATGAAGAAGCAGTACAAAATTTAACAGAAGCTTTTTACGAAACTTATAAGCAACTTGTAGCTAAAGGTATTGATGCTTTAGGCATAAGACTTAGTTTGCGTACAGCAATTAAGTCAGTATTAAGCGAAAATGATTTTGGCGGATTTACTAGAGAAAAAGGTGCAAGAGATTTTGTAACTAATATGGGAAGAGATAAGTTTATAGATGAGATGTGTTATAGATACTTAAATTCATTTCAAAACATAGATGAAATCCCGGATGAAAGAGTTAGAGAAGCATATTATAGAAGTAATCATGCTAATAAAGGTCATAGAGATACCATGCAACTATTAAGAGAAGAATTAGCTAATGATAGTGAAAATAGAACAAAAATGGTAGGTGTAATTGTAAATAGTATTTTGAGTAGTATAGTATTGACTAAAGAAGCAGTACCAGAAGGAATGAAAAATGTATTGCCTAATTTGCCTAATACGGCTAAATATATTGTCGGAGGAGAAAAAGAAAAAAGATACGTCAGAAAAGAATTAGAATTGGGAGAGATGGCTGCAGTTTCGGATATCGGAAGAAAGGCAAGGACTCAGGAAAATGCTGTGTTACTTATGCATCATCCAGAAAAACCTGAGTTTAAAATGATGGCTGTAGCAGATGGAGAAGGCCCTGGAGCTAAAGGAGAAATTGCTAGTGAGATGGCGATAATTTTATCTGAAAGATGGTTTAATGGATTAAGTTCTAAATATTTTGAAGATACTGACAAATTAGATACTTTAATAGTAGGATTGACAAAGCAAATATCTAAAGCGATTGTTACAAGATTAGGAAAAGATGTAGCCGGAACTAATTTTGCATGCGTAATTAAGGGAAAAAGAGATACTATTATAGCTAATGTAGGAGATACTCGGATATATGTTGTGGGTGAAAAAGGAGTACATCAGCTTACGGAAGATGATTCTAAAGCTTACCAATATTATAAGGAAGGGAAAATTCCAAAAGATTCAATAGGATTTTTAAAGGAAGAACATAAAGAATCTTTACTTCTTGGGCTAGATACTGATACGTGTTGTGATATGATATTGCGTTCTAATGAACCTAATTATATAATTGCTACAAAGGGAGTAACGGATCTTGTAGATCTTGAAAATTTAGATATGATGACTATATGTAAAGAAACTCCAATAGATATTGCAAGAATTATTGCAGATAAAGTCGCAAGTACTATTAAATTACCAACAGCGAAATTGAAAAATGGTACAGGCTTTAATATAAGACCATTAGAAGGCGGAAAAATGGATGCTACAGTTGCGGTATATTCTGAGAGACAAAGAAAGAAAGTAGGAACCAGATTTTATGATTTTGTAAATGTAGATAACCAGGACGGGGAAGATCTTTTAAATGAAGTTGGAGAAAAAGTCGATACAGTTAAAGATAGGATAGGAAGAGGCATAGATAAATTACGAAGAGAACTATCAAAAGATAAAGATAATAGGGGGCGTTAGTTTATGGAACTAAATAAAACTATAAACATATGTAACGAAAAAGGAGAAGAAAAAACATATAATCTTCTGTTTAAGTTTGATTACGGAGACAATGATGACCAATATATTGTATATACCGATTCCGATGAAAATTCAGATGTTGTTGATGTAATATGCTCAAGATATAAATCTTATGAAAATGGTCTTTGTACAGTAGAAAAAGTAGAAGATGAAAAAGTACTATCTTTAGTAGAGCAATATATGGAAAATTGTAAGAAAAATATGGAATTTATTAAAGAATAGATGAAAAATTACTAAAGAACTAATGTGAAGAGGTGTTCTAATGGATATGAGTGTGCAAGAAGTTAGTACATTAAAAGGTGCATTTGAAGAAACGGCTAATAAAATGCAAAATGCTGGATTTTCCTTTAATGAGTGCTTGACGCAGATAAGCAATGCGATTATTAGAGTGTTAAAGGGCGAAGGATTTGATGGTTTTACAAGGAACAATGGCGCAAGAAGTTTTATTCAAGGTATGAGCCCAGATGACTTTATTGATGAGCTTTGTCGATATTACATAGATGCTTATGGTGGAATAGAAAACGTACCAAATGAAGATGCAAAAAGAAATTATCATGAATACGCGTATAAAAACGAAGGCTATCAAGAGGCAATGAAGTCCTTAAGATCTCAACTCGTATTTACTCCGGAAGATATGGTATCGGTAATTGTTAATAGAGTAATACAAGGGAATGTATTAACAAATTCTATACCTCAAGGGATGAAAAATGTAGAAGTAAATTATGAAAATATGGCTATTGCAACCGGAGTGGGCAAGACACATCAATATAAAGCTCTTGAAGTTGGAGAAGAAATGCATGCGGTTTCTTCTGTTGGTAAAGTAAGAAGTAATCAAGAAGATGCAGTATTGCTTCTAACTCATCCGAATAATCCTGAGTTCAAATTAATGGCAGTTGCAGATGGAGTAGGAGGTTGCGATAAAGGAGAAGTCGCAAGTGATATAGCAGTAAAATTGACGAGAGATTGGTTTTGCGGGTTGGACACAGATAAATATTTCGGAAATATAGAACAATTAAATGAAGATGGTGAAGCTTTGTATTTGTTGAATAGTATAGATTCTGAAATTATAAAAACTTTAGGTACGAATTCTGGAGCAACTACATTTTGCTGTACAATTATTGGAAAAGATGATACAATTACATTTAACATTGGCGATTCTAGAGCTTATGCAGTAACTAGAGATGGACTAAAGCAAATTACGCAAGACGATTCTGCTGCTTATCAAAAGTTCAAAAATGGAGAAATGAAAAAAGATGATATAAGATTTTGGAAAAAATCTAATGGAATAACTGCTTGCCTTGGACGTGGGGTAGCTAATAAAGCTAGATATAGTACTATATCTAATTCAGATTATTCCTCAATTGTTGTATGCTCTGATGGAGTAACAGATATTTTATCAGATGAGCAATTATATTGTGTATGTAAAAATTCGCCAAGAGATAGGGTTGCAGAAAACATAGCTTTAAAAGCTTTAGATCATTTTGAACAAGCAAGATATGATTTAAAGGAAAATCCTGAATTTAATGAGTATGTACAAGGAGGAAAAGACAATACCACAGTTGCAGTATTTACAAAATCAGAAATACAACAGCCAAAAGGAATAAGAGGCTTGATAGCAAAACTAAAAGCAGATAAAGGAAAAGATCGTTAGTATATGATTAGTTATATATGAAAGGAAGAAAATTTATGAAAAACAAAGCAATTACTAGTAGAAATGAAGATTTCGCACAATGGTATACAGATGTTATAAGAGCCGCCAAATTAGCTGCATATTCCAATGTAAAGGGTTGTATAGTAATAGAACCTAATGGATATGCAATTTGGGAACGTATGCAACAAGAATTAGATAAAATGTTTAAAGAAACAGGTCACCAAAACCTTTATATGCCCGTACTTATTCCAGAAAATTTAATGAAAAAAGAAGGAGAACTTATTAACGGTTTTGCTCCAGAAGTTGCATGGGTAACAATTGGTGGTCAAAATGAATTAGAAGAAAGAATGTGTATAAGACCTACTTCTGAGACACTATTTAGTGATTATTATAGTAATGTTGTAAATTCTTATAGAGATTTGCCTAAGAAATATAATCAATGGTGCAATGTAATGAGATGGGAAAAGGAAACAAGACCGTTTTTACGCAGTAGAGAGTTCTTATGGCAAGAAGGGCATACTATTCATGAAACAGCTAAAGAAGCTGAAGAAGAAACAAGAAATATGCTAGGAGTGTATAAAAAGTTCTTTGAAGAATTTCTTGCAATTCCGGTTATAACTGGAAGAAAAACCGAAAAAGAAAAATTTGCAGGAGCAGAATATACTTTAACAATAGAAGCATTAATGTATAACGGAGTATCACTTCAATCTGGAACAAGCCATTATTTTGGGCAAAAATTTTCTAAAGCTTATGATATAACTTTTTCAAATAGAGAAAATCAATTAGAATATGTTTACCAAACGTCTTGGGGTGTAACGACAAGAATGATAGGTGCGTTAATAATGGTACATAGTGATGAAAACGGACTTATCTTGCCGCCTAAAATTGCACCTCGTCAAGTTGCAATTATTCCTATTGGTACAAGTGATAGAGTAAAAGATATTTCTAATGAAATATTGAATAAATTATCTAATGCTGGTATTGTTGCGTATGTAGATAATACAGAACGCTCTCCTGGATTTAAGTTTGCAGAAGCTGAAGTAAACGGAATACCTATTAGAATTGAAATAGGCGAAAGAGATTTGAACGAAAATAAAATTACGTTTGCTAGACGTGATACATATGAAAAATTAGTGGAGCCTATGGATATAGATATAGTAGAGTATGTAAAAGAATTGATGAATAAGATACAAAACAATATGTTTGATAAAGCGAAAGCGAGGTTGGAGGAGCTTACTTACGAATGCCATAATCTAGATGAAGTAAAGAAGATTATGAATGAAAAGCCAGGTTTTGTAAAAGCAATGTGGTGCGGAGATCCTGAATGTGAATTAAAGATGAAGGAAATAAAAGGTACAAAGTCGAGATGTATCTTGGAAGACGCTAAGCCGATTGATGATAAATGTATTGTTTGCGGTAAACCTGCAAAGGACTTAGTCGTTTGGGGCATTCAATATTAGTTTTCAAATTTATTAACTTCCTAATATTTAAATGTAATGTTTAAATATTAGGAAGTTTTTGTTATATAGCGCTTTTGCAGCCTTCAAACGTGCTTCGACAAAAGGTTTGAAAAAAACTTAAAAAAGTTCAAAAAAAGTGTTGACAAAACATTGTGCTTGATGTATGATATAAGACGTCGCAAGTATGCGACAAGTACCTTGAAAATTAAACAAAGCAAACAGAGTTCAATCGTTGCGTTATATATAACGTACGAAAACAATTAAAAGTAAAACCGAAAGTTTTACGCAAACTAATAAAAAAGTAAGAGCTAAACAAGCTATTATATTGAAATTAATTCGAAAGAATTAAAATATTTAATATGAGAGTTTGATCCTGGCTCAGGATGAACGCTGGCGGCGCGCTTAAGACATGCAAGTCGAACGGAACTTAGTTGAATGTTTACATGATACGAAAGTTTAGTGGCGGACGGGTGAGTAACACGTGAGCAACCTGCCTTCAAGACTGGGACAACAGAGGGAAACTTCTGCTAATACCGGATATGACCACGCTACCGCATGGTAGAGGGGTGAAAGGAGTAATCCGCTTGAAGATGGGCTCGCGGCTGATTAGATAGTTGGTGAGGTAACGGCCCACCAAGTCGACGATCAGTAGCCGGATTGAGAGATTGATCGGCCACATTGGGACTGAGACACGGCCCAGACTCCTACGGGAGGCAGCAGTCGGGAATATTGCACAATGGGGGAAACCCTGATGCAGCGACGCCGCGTAAAGGAAGAAGGTCTTCGGATTGTAAACTTTTGTCGACAGGGAAGAAGAAAGTGACAGTACCTGTGGAGGAAGCCCCGGCTAACTACGTGCCAGCAGCCGCGGTAATACGTAGGGGGCGAGCGTTATCCGGAATTACTGGGTGTAAAGGGTGCGTAGACGGGACATTAAGTCTGATGTGAAATACCAAGGCTCAACTTTGGAACTGCATCGGAAACTGGTGACCTAGAGTGCGGGAGAGGAAAGCGGAATTCTCAGTGTAGCGGTGAAATGCGTAGATATTGAGAGGAACACCGGTGGCGAAGGCGGCTTTCTGGACCGTAACTGACGTTGAGGCACGAAAGCGTGGGTAGCAAACAGGATTAGATACCCTGGTAGTCCACGCCGTAAACGATGGATACTAGGTGTAGGGGGTATCGACTCCCTCTGTGCCGCAGTTAACACAATAAGTATCCCACCTGGGGAGTACGGCCGCAAGGTTGAAACTCAAAGGAATTGACGGGGGCCCGCACAAGCAGTGGAGTATGTGGTTTAATTCGAAGCAACGCGAAGAACCTTACCAGGGCTTGACATATACAGGAATATATTAGAGATAGTATAGCTCTTCGGAGTCTGTATACAGGTGGTGCATGGTTGTCGTCAGCTCGTGTCGTGAGATGTTGGGTTAAGTCCCGCAACGAGCGCAACCCCTGTTTCTAGTTGCCAGCATGTAATGATGGGAACTCTAGAGAGACTGCCGGTGATAAATCGGAGGAAGGTGGGGACGACGTCAAATCATCATGCCCTTTATGTCCTGGGCTACACACGTACTACAATGGCTATAACAAAGGGAAGCGAAGGAGCGATCTGGAGCAAAACCCAAAAAAGTAGTCTCAGTTCGGATTGAAGGCTGAAATTCGCCTTCATGAAGCCGGAATTGCTAGTAATGGCAGGTCAGCATACTGCCGTGAATACGTTCCCGGGCCTTGTACACACCGCCCGTCACACCATGAGAGTTGG
>JAEEXS010000100.1 GCA_016287855.1 Clostridia bacterium | reverse complement strand
TCTATTGTTGTTACCCTATCGGGCAAAGCACTATTAAGGCGTTCAAAAATTGGTTCAATATCTTTCTTTGTAAGACCATGGAAATCTATATATATTTTACTCATTCCATTAAATATATCAATCTTTTCTATACGTTTTAGATCTTCATACTCCATATTTTTTATTTCTTCATATTTTAACAATTTTATAGCATCGTTAACTAAAAGCAATGGAAATTTAGATACTATCTCTTCATCAATATTACAAAATACTCTTAAGAATTTAGTGTCAGCAGATGTTATTGTATTATGTAAAATCATTCCTCTCTCTGTGAAAAAATCTTCTAATATAGACGAAATTACTTTCGGATTTATAACATCGCTAGGTATATCTTTTAAAACACCTATGTCCATTCTTAATAACGTTATACATGTATCTGTATCATAATATTCTTTTGACACATATGTATGATTTTGTAATCTCTCATAAATGCATTCCACTTTTATTTCATATGGCAATTTTTTTAATAAGGAAATATCTTTGGATATTATTGCTTTAGCTATTTCTTTATTTATTGCATTAGCTCGTATTTCCTTATCTTCAACTAACCGATTATAAATAAATTCTACTTTCATTTCAAAAGGTAATTTAGAGAATAAAAGTATACTCCTTTCCATTAACCATTCTATAATTTCTTCATTTATTAATTCTTTCGGGATTTCTCTATTTGCAAGTAATCGATCATAAATACACTCTACTTTTATTCGATATGGCAATTTTTTTAATAAAAAAATATCTTTGGATATCATTATTTCAGCTATTTCTTTATTTATTATATCAACTGGTATTTCTTTATTATTAGCTAATCTATCATAAATGCATTCCGCTTTTATTTCATATGGCAATTTCTTTAATAAGGAAATATCTCTTTCTATTATTGATTCTGCAATTTCTTCATTAATTATCTCTTCTGGTATTTCTTCATCATTATCTAATCTATCATAAATGCATTTTACTTTTATTTCATATGGCAGTCTGTCTATTAAGTAAATATCTCTTTCTATTATCGCCTTTGCAATCTCTTCATTAATTATCTCTTCTGGTATTTCTTCATCATTAGCTAATCTATCATAAATACATTCCACTTCTATTTCATATGGCAATTTTTTTAGTAAAAAAATATCTTTAGATATTATTATTTCAGCTATTTCTTTATCAAGCAAGCTCATTGGAATATGTTCAAACGAATTTATGTCATTCTTTACTGCAATTTTGCACATTTTTTTAGTCAAGATAATTCTAGGGATACTATCTATCGTAATCTTATTTTTGCTTATTTTTATTAAAAGCCATACATATAAAAAATATATAAAACAAACACTTATAAACAAAATCCCAACTATAAGCATATTAAAATCCCTCTCCTCAATAATATATTATATTATATTATTGAAGTATTCAATCACTTTTTAAAATCTATCTAGCATATCTGCTGTAACTTCTACAACCTCCTCATTATCATTTTTGTTATGTTCTTCAATAAGCTCACAAATAAAACCAATTGTAACATCATCCATATCTTTTAATGTAAGTCCAAGTTCTAGCCCCCTTAAAATAACTACCCTCGCATTTATTTCCTTACCACTTGCATTAAGTTTTTTTTAGAATCTTGTTCTTGCTTTAAATTAGCAATAAGTAAATCCATAATTTCAGGAAGTACTACCATTATTGAAAAACTCTCAAAATCATCAAGCCAGTTTTCAATATTCTTTATATTATTGTCTGCAGTCTTTGCCATAGACCATGCTATTTTTTCAAACATCTCCAAGTCATAAATTTCAAACTCATCTTCTCCATTTTCTACTGCCTTATATCTTTTTTCTAGCTTTGCTATGTCTTTTATCAAATCCCTACCAAAATTCATCCTATACCTCATAAGAGTTCCAGCAGTAGATTTAAATCGTATATCCTTTCCGTCAATATTAATCACTTTCTCCATCGTCATCCTCCTGTTCTACTGGTGGTATATAAACACTTGAATACCACCCACTCAAAACATTTGCAGGTGTTGTAGATGTTGTACTTCTTTTTACTACTGCATCAGCATTTGGTCGTATCTTTAAATTTAATGTTTCTGTTTTTACTTCTTTTGATGAAGATTTTGTTGATGCAGATAATTCAGGTCTTGAGGCAGTACAATGATAAAATACAAACTTCTTTGCACCATCATCTGTCGTAAATTCACATAGTAATGCAAACGGATTTGATACACCTACTGCATTTTCTGTTAATACTTTATTTGTATCTTCAGTTTCTCCTAATATGTCCTTTGCAAATCCTTCAGATATTAGTGCAAGTTCCAATGTACCATCATATCCGTTATTTGTTATATCTGAAAAATATAAACTATCGTCTGCATAAAATTCTACATCTTCTCCTACTGGAGATAATGTCATCGATACTGCTCCTTCTAGTTTTACTGGTGTTGCATAACTTATTACTCCAGCAGTATTTGTTATTTTTGAGTAATAAGCATTCTTAAATCCAAACTTAACTTTTGGCATTTTCACTCCTCCTTCAAATCGTTATTTCATAAACTACTTGGTACACATTTTCACTTTCTATGTAGCTTTCAAAGGAATCAAAAACCATCTCGTGGTTACACAAGATGGTTTCTAATTGCCCTTCTAAAATTTCATTTTTATTTTCTGTATAAAGTTCAATGTTTATATGCCTTATTTTCTCGTACACTTTATTATCCGCACTAAAGCCATTATTTGAAGTAACTTTATATACTAAATATGGTGGCTTTTGTCTTGAAATAAAATGATTATATGCAATAGGAATATTCAATTCAGCCAATATTGTAGAAAGTTCACTTAATTCCATGTTCTATTCCTTCTTTCATCATATTTATGTATTTTTCAGTTGCATGATCTCTTGAAATGAGTATATGCTCCTTTCCTTCTACTCTCCCACCATTTACTTTAGCGTGTCCAAATTCAAGCAAATGTGTAAGTTGAGGACTTTTCGTATTTTTAACTTTATATCTTATTGCATTATCATTTTCAAAGGTTTTTACTGCTTTCCATCCCTTTTTGTATTTACCTGTATTTTCAGGACTACGTGACTTTATCTCTTCACTGCATTCTTCTGCAATTTGAGTTGTGTTCATCTTTAGCACATTTGCTACTTCCTTTGAATATTTAGATAATTCAGATAAAATCGCAGTATCAAGCATATTAACTGTTGTTTTGGGCATTTTCATTTCCTATCCTTTCTCCGCAATAAAGCTCTATATAATCTCCTACTCTATATGTCCGATAAATTGTATATTCTCGGCTATTATATATTAAATATTTCTCATTGTTATATTCTTCAAAATCAATTGCTATTAGCTTTTCAGCCTTTATTCCAATATTGCCAGCATTTGAAATCTCTGACGAATATACAGGTAATTCTCCACAAAATACTCGTCTTGGAATCCTATGTTCTATTTGATTTTTCAAACCATCTTCTATTATTTCCACTTCAACCAAATAACAAATTTGATCTAAAGATACACTATGCATATCTGCCATTGAATTTTTATACATCTATTTCAGCTCTTTTCTGTATTATTCTGTTTCGTATTCTCCACTCTAAATTTCTCGCAAGTGGTACATCTTCTTGCCTTTTTCTATATGTCCATGCTGAATAATCAGCTACCAATATTTGATCTTCTGTAACATTTACATCTATGTCTATTCCTCTTGTTTTCAATTCCTTTATTGAGGTATAAATCAAAGCATTAAAATAGGTATCACGCTCATTATGCGTAATACCTAAATCAAGCTTTAGTAATTCTAATATTGTATTCATTTATTATCCCTCTCCTTGTTCTTCAGGTGTTGGAATTAACTTTACTTCGATTTCTCTATCTACTCCTGCAACAGTTACAGTACTTGTTTTTGTATTATACTCCTCTAATGCTACAGAATAATTGTGTCTTCCGTTTGGAATATTAGTAAATGTTGCTATACCATTTTCATCAGTTGTTTCAGTTGCTCCACATAAAGTTACTGTTGCACCAGCTAATGCATCTCCATCAGAATTATCATAAACACTAAATGTTACTGTACTTCCACCTGTTGGCTCTCCTAAAGTTACAAGTACGAATGCTGATGGTTTTGTTGGCTTACCATCAAATCTACCTTTACCACGAAAAGCCATCTGATCTTCAGCAAATTTTACGTGTTCAGATTTATCTATTGTTATATCTTCTCTTTCAACAAGTGTATATTTCTCGTATTCTCCAAATAAAACTTTATCAGCTGGCATATGATTATTAAATACTACTCTTAAACCTAATAGATCAGGAGAACTTAAATTTGGAAGTTTACCTACAACATTACCTTCAGCATTTACATTTATGCTATATTCAAGGAATTTATCATAATATGTACTTCTTTTCATTACTGCAACAATTTCTCCAATACTATCATCACCAGTATCGATTTTAGCTATTGGCTTTATTATATCTATTAATCTTCCACTTGTTACAGTTACTAAATTAGCCTGTGGAATATTAGGTATAATTCCTTCAGGTTGTTTATATGTTGATCCAGTTCCATTTAATATTGCATTATCTAAAGCTAATGCAATAGCACGAGCAATTTTCTTTGTTACATAATCATCGAGGTTTATAATACTATCTTGTAAAATTGCATTATCTACAAATGTAATTTTACCAACCTTAAATCCATCAAAGTCAACATTTGTTATCGTACCAACGTTTCCAGTAGGAATTGTACCTGTTTGTTCTATCCAAGTTGCTGGAGTTGTATCAGTATCAATTAAAATTCTTGCAGTCCCTTTTACTTTTATTTTATCTACAAGTGGATACAAAGTTGAATAATCTCCAACTATATCCATAATTCTATCTATTACCACTTGAGGAATTGTTAATCCCTCGCCACCAACACTTCTTAAGTTTTTAAATTTATCATAAAATTCTTTTACTTCACTTCTTAAATAATACTCACCTGTTCTTAATAACTCTTTTACTTGTAATTTACTCACTTTATTTTCACTCCTTTTTTCATCATTGTTTATATCTTTTACCTTTTCCTCTAATTCAGTAAGCTCACTTTCAATTCGCTCGATTTCTCCATCAATTAAGGTCTTCTTTTTCTCGATTTCAGCCTCTTTTTTGTCTTTTTCAAGCTCCTCTATTTCATCTGATAAGTCTGAAAAATCGCCTTCTGTTGTAGCATTTTCTAACTTTTCCTTAAGCTCTTGACTGCGTTTATTAAACTCATCCTCTTGTGCTATTAAAGTCTTTCTTTCTT
>JAEEXS010000099.1 GCA_016287855.1 Clostridia bacterium | reverse complement strand
TGCTAATACTTCTAGTCCACTATCCGCAATAAGGGCATAATCTAAAGTAGGATTACTGAGTGCTATCGTTTGTTGCTCAATTGAAGACATTGCACTAAGCTCTGGACATCTTATATTATAAGTTGCACTAAGATATGTAAGCGGTGTTAAGTCATTTAGTTTGTACTCACTTTTTACATCAACTTTTATACCATCATAAAGACTCATTCCAGTAGGAGTCGTCAGGTCTCCCTTCTGATGTGCCAAACTCTCACCTTGATATTTTACGGAAACTCTAAGAGAAGATGGATATATCTTTTTGCTCTCTATATCTCTCTCAAACTCTTCTCTTCCATACTTAACATTATTTGCCAAGTCATCATATTCTTCTTGATAAATTTCTTCAAACAACTTATTTTCATTCATTAATATCCTATAGTAATTTGTTTGGAAAATCGTACTACAAAGATTTTGAAGTAATTCATCATTCAAGCTTACACTTGTCATATCATCGGAATAATCAAGTATACTTATAATATCTGTATCACTTACGCCATAAATATCCATAAATCCAGCAGCATCTCCGTACTGGCTACCAATCTCACTTGATTTATATTCATTTAAAACATTTTCTAACTTAGCTTTAAGTTTTTCTTGTATGTTTGCTTTTAATTCCTCGTCAATTTCTTCTGCTGTTTTTTCCTCTCCTGAATTATTAAATCTATCTATTTCATCATATGCATCATCATAAGATTCGTTATATGAATTAATTAAAGCATCAGAAAAACTAGAGATATTAGACTGTGAATTTTGTTTTGCTTCACTAATCGCTGCAATAACTTCAGTCTTTATAATCGAAGCAATTCTATCCATAACCATCTCATTAATATATTCTGCCTCTTTAATGCTACCATCGTACTGTCTTAATCTATAATTATACATAACTGTCCCTAGAAGAGGTATTCCTATCATTATTACCAATAAAAAAACTATGACTACACTTGTCAGTGCTGCCCCTGAATTTTTTTTCATTACGATATTTAATCCTCCTTATCTACAGGGAATGAAAAACTAAATGTGTCCTTAATATCTTTATCATTCTTACTAGATATTGTCATTTTTACATCCAATAAAATTTCATCTGCACTATCTTCAGTTGAACCATCCCCAACATAATAAGTAGTTATTCGCGTCTGAGCGCTGCTAGCCCCATCTCCTTCTTGACCTTTTTTTATAGAAAGATTTTTATTCTTTATATAAACGTTTAAATCGCGAACTATAGCTTTTACAATACGTATTATTCCTTGCTTTGGGGTTCCACCATCAATAATAGAATACTCATTCTCTATAAGCAATTTGTCGCCAGTAAAAGTATTTCCTAAAATAATCGTAGGGTAATTAGCCGTATACTGTTTTCCATCAATTGGATCAACAAAAGTAGAGCCTATTCCCACACACTCTACATCATTCGTTTTATATCTTGCAAAAGCTGCACTTGCAGAAATACCAACAACACAATCAAAATTACTATAGTCATTTACATTAGGCATATCTGCATTTCCAAGTTCAGATGTACTTTCGCTAACTACCTCCAGTAAAATATTATAATCAAGATTATTATACGAGTAATCGCCTTCTTCATCTTGCAATAGCTTAACCCCGCTTAAATTTCCCTCATGTGAAACTACATAATCAGCTAAATTTACGCCATTAACTGTAAATTCTAAATAATTCTTATTTTTAAAGTTTTCAATTATATGTTGTCCAACTCTTGTAATAGAAGTTTTCAATGCAGACTTATTTTGAATTTTAAAAGAATTAGTAAACATACCAATAGTAGGAACTAAAATAACAGCTAAAAGTGCAACTGAAACAACTAATTCTACAAGTGTAAAACCCCTATTATCTTTCTTCATTATTTTTTCACCTCAACACTTCCTGTTTTCTCCACAATATTTACGCGCTTATCTTTATCACCAAAAATTGCAAGGCTAACTTTTTTATTAGAATTATTTATAACGTGTAAATCTGTTCTTATATCATCATCTTCTTCAATAACTTCACAACTTATAATATCAAACAAAATATCTCCATTTGGTTTTAAATTAACAGTAGTTTCATTCTCGCCATCAATACTATACTTTGAATAATACTTTCCTCCGTTATTTGAGAATTCAACTATTACATCTTTCTTAGAATTATCATTATCAAAAATCCTATAGTCCTGATCTGACTCTACTCCTAAAGAAATTGCCGACGCATCTGAATTACTTGGCCGTATAACCATAGAAATATCAAAATTTCTTAGCACAATTTCGTCTTCTTCTTTAATTTCTGCTTGGTTCTTTTTTATTGTATACCCAGCCTTTTTACTCTCTGCCACAGCTTCTGATTTAGTTTTTCCAAAAAAGTTTATAATTGTTTCTACTTTATATTTTCCTTCTTCCTCTAGCGATTCAATTTGAAAATCGCTAAACGAAACAACATTATCTAACTCATCAAAATATGTAACAAATTTCCTAATAGATGCCTCTGTACCTATAAAGCTCAACTTAACCGGTAATTTGCAACAAAATATTCTACCACCTTTTCCATCTGGGCCTGTTCCTTCTGTTATCTCTCCCATATCTACATTACTACTCTCAAAAATTGCAAAAGAAAATATGTCATCTAAAATATTTTTCACATTTTCCTCTACTATTTCATTGTTTAACACTTTATTTCTGGCTTCTCCTATATCTGAAATCATAACAAGCTCATTTTTGAATATCACATTAGGATTTTTTTCTTTATTATCTTTTTGCTCTACACATCCACTCAACAAAAAAATACATAAAATAATGATAAGTAATTTTTTCATAAATTAAAACTCCTTTATTCCTCCATTTTTTTGAAATAAAAAGACAATTTTAATGTTCCATTCATTTTGCCTGTTATCTCTTCTCTTCTAAAACTAATTGCATCCACTCTAACTAATTTATCGTAGTTTTTCACATAATCTAAAAATTCTTGGACTTGATTAAAACTTCCAGAAAAAGTTTTAACATACACAGAATATACATCATACGCAGCATACTCTGGATTACTTTTAACTAAAGACACTTCAACATTCTTATCTTCCCAAACAATCGGACTATTATTTTTAAAATCATTTAAAATATCAGTAAATTGAGCAGGCGTAACAGAATAAAATATACCGTTTAACCCTTCTTTTTCCACCTCAATATCGTCAATCTTTTTTTGAAGTTCTTCTTCACTAAAGCCTCCTTTTAACGCTTTAACTCTTTCTTCTTTCCTTGTATATTCCGATTTTATTTCAGTTCTTGCAGCAAATAAATTTTTCCCAATAACAATAACAGCTATAACATAAGCAATGAAAAGAATGCCAATAATTATTTCTTTCTTCTTTTTAATACTTTTTAAATCAATACTTTTTAAATTAATATCCTTAAAAGAAATAGGTTTAGATAGAAAATCTTTATTCACATTCTCACCCCTTTTTACAAATCACTTTTCAAATTTAAATCAAGCCTAAATTCCGTTCTAGAAGGGCTATAAAAAGTCCTATCAAAATCAAAATACTCCCTGAGTTTTTCATCAAATGCGTTGGCATCATTAACACTAGTAGTCGAAAAATTAATCTGTATTTTAGTATCGCTACTTACAGTACAATCTTTAATAGAAATGCCACCAACAAAATTTACACACTCTTGTACATATTTTAATGCTGCTGAAGCTTTCTCTTTGCCTGCCGGCACTTTATCTATAAACGATTTTAATGCATTCATTTCTTCTAAATTTTTATTATATTTTTCTTGTAAGCTTATCAGCTCTTGCCTGGATGCAATATACGAATCTAAACTTGCAATTTTCTCTTTCAATTTAACATTTGTAAAATTCACAATACATAATCCTAAAACCACCAATACGCAAACCAATACTCCTATTTGATATGTGACTGGGCTTATACTGTAATAAACTTTAGATAACTTCAATTTACCTTTTATAAGTTTTACTTTTTTATCATCTATCGGAACTGCTCCTAAGCAATTTTCTAACGTTACTTGCCTACGTTTTGGGGCTTTCGCTTCTTCATTAAATACAACTCTTTCAAACTCTCTTATTTTATCTGTTTCAATTCCCAAAGTTTCTTCAACAAACTCACAAATACCAGAAATTTTGGTGGCTAATCCTATAATATAAACTTTGGAAACTGGAGCTTTCGAATGTTTGCCGTTATAATATTCTATTATATTGGCCACATCTGTAAGCAACGTAGATAATACATCTCTAAATATCTCTGCTACAACATATACATCATCAGTTTCTTTCAAACTGCCTTCCATTATTACACTATTATAATCCCTCTTTATTTTTTCTGCTTTAGTCAGTGTACATTTAAAATTCTCCGCTATCTCTTTAGTTACATCATCAGAGCCAACTTTTAAAACTCTATTGTACATTAACATTCCACCAGATACAATAATGAAATTGGTGTTTTTAGATCCTAAATCTATAACTGCATATGTTCCCGCATTACTACCAAGTTCAAAATCTATTAAATTGTACAACTCAAAACCAGAAAAATTAATTGAACTGAGCGCTAATCCTAACTGCTCAGTAATTTCAAGATACGGAGTGATAATATCATTAGGTATTGCTATTATCATCAACTTACTATTATCTTCTCCGCCCATAGAAACATAGCCTAGTGTATATTCATCTAGGTCTACTGGAAACAAATCCTTAGAATTTATCTTTATAAAACTTACTGTATCTCTTTTATTCATTTTGGGTAAAGCCATTTCTCTAGTTATAATGTCTCCAGAAGAAAGTGAAACTGTAACATTTTTAGATGTTATTTTTTCTTCCTTTATCTTTTCCCCCAATTCTTTAACCAATTCATCTGATTTTACAATAACATTCTCTTCTAATGTTCCTTCAGGTGTAGCAATAATAAATCCTTTTTCTACTATCAATCTTCCTGGTGTTGGTACAACCTCTATCAACTTCGTATTGTAGTTTCCCACTTCAAGAACAAGATATTTCTCTTTTCCACCATTTATCTTTTCAAATTTCTTAAAAGAATTCATTATTATCACCACCTTTTTAAGTAACAAACAAATCTTAAGAAGTAACACAGGTTACTTCCTAACATTTACCTGTTATTTAACCTTATCATAAGCAAAACTAACAAAATAGAAAAGACTATAGAAGCAAGTCCAAACCATATTGTTAGCCCAAATATTAAGAACATAATAAGCCACGCGACTCCATTTAACAGTTCGACGCAAGGGTATTGCAAAGAAATCTTTTCTTTGCAATACCTGCATCTCCCTAATAAAATCAAGTAACTTACTATCGGTATCAAATCATACCATTTAATTTTATTGCCACACTTTGTGCAATGTGAGCCATTTACTACAATAGACTCATGACGTGGAATTCTGTATATACACACATTTAAGAAACTTCCTATTATTATT
>JAEEXS010000098.1 GCA_016287855.1 Clostridia bacterium | reverse complement strand
TGTCTCAATAATCTCATTTAGCTTATCGTAGGGGATCTTTGCCTCTCCCGCTTCATGTTTCACAATAAAGCAGTCATCATAAAACTCAAAATTAACATCTAAATCTTTTAAAATCTTATTAGAGTTATACACCCGCTTAACCCCAATATTCATAAACAAAACAAAAAGTATTGGGTAAATTATTGCAAAAAGTATCAAGAAAAGACTCTCAAGTAGTATTCCCCCAATTAATATCATCAAAACTGCAATAATAGTTATTACCAAAGTCTTTTTCCTCATAATAACCGCACTATTAAACTTCTTATACTCCTCATATGTGTATTTGTTCGTTAATTTATACAATGGTTCCATATTTTTTCTCCTTTCAAATTTCTATGATTATTATACTATGATTTAATAATTTTTTGTATACCTAAAAATTCATCCTAACAACACAATTTTTGCAAAAAGCCACAAAATATGTTATAATCTTATTGAGGTGAAAGTCTTGGCTAATAAAAATTATAAAGAAGTCGCTGTAGAAATATTAAAATCTATGAAAACACAAGATAATGGAGATATAGTTGATAGGCTTATTAGTAAAATAGAAGAATTGTCTGATGAAAAAATAGATTCAATTGTTAATGAAATTGGTGCTACAGAAGAAAATATAAGGAATTATTTGCAAAAAAGAATACATAGAGAATTGCATCACGAAGCTACCTCTCACAAACCTATAAATCAAATGTTTACATATGGAATAACAGGTTCAACTATTCACTTACATTTACCTAGTAACTTAAACTCAATCTCATTGAGTGGACTATCTGCTAAAATGGATCAAATTAATTTATATCTTTTAGACGCTTTAAAGAAAATACAAGAATTGCAACAAACTCAAGAATTTGAAGGTATAAAAGAAATATATATGATTTCTCCAATATTATTAAAAAGAGAATTAGTTTTTTTAGAAGAGTTAGGTTTTAGTACTACAATATATAGTAAAAAAGAATTGCAAGATGAAGAGTTTGTTCGTAAAAATCCAGAATCTCAATTAGCAACTAGCATTTTTGGGAATGCCAAAAATGTCGGAAGAGCAAAAATAGGATTAGACGTAATTAATTCAAAAGAGTGGCAAGATAAAGCAGAACGATTAAAAAAAGATTTACAAAAAAGATTAGAAAGCTTTTCTCAAGATAGATAAATTCCTTTTTCGTAAAAAAATAAACCTCAGTAAGCCTTTAGCCTACTGAGGTTTTCTGTTTTCTATTTCAAATTCTTAACCATCTTAGAAGCAATAACTAATGCCTGTTCTCTAGTTGCATTTGCATAACCCATTGCTTCTTCAGCACTTGTTGTGTTCTTTGGAGCGAACTTATTATCTCCAACTCCACTAATTATATTATTCGCATTCATGAAATATACACTATCTTTTGCCCAAGCAGAAATCTTATCATCATCTGCAAAAGTATTCTTTTTCTCATAATTTAATGTATAATCACCATTTGTAGCAGCTGTCCAACCAGGCATTGTAGCCTTTTTATATGTGTTTGTTAACATCGTTGCAGCTTGTTCTCTATTTAGAACTACTGTTGGTGAGAATGTTGTAGCAGATGTTCCAGATGTAATTCCTAAATCATATGCTTTTAATACTTCTGTATCACTCGTATCTGTAAAAGGATTATTTGCAGCTGGTGTTGCTGTATTTCCTGTTAATGCTTCATAAACCTTAACTGCAACTGCAGCAAATTCTTCTCTTGTAATTGGCTTTGTTAAATCTTCACCTTTTAATCTATCTGGTATTAATCCCATTTTATCTGCGTCAGCAAGTTCGCCTTTAGCCCATGTAGATGCAGCAAAGTCTACTTTTTCATTTAATGTTAAAACATTAGACCAATCGCTATATCTTAAGTCTCCATTTGCATCTGCTCCAGTATATCTTGCTTGTGCTTTTACTTCAGAATCTACATGAAGTTCATTTAAATATTCTGTTTCAAAAATACCACTCCAATTATCTTCATCTTGTTCATAATTTGGAGAATAGCCTAATCCACATACTTGCCATTCATTACCATCAATTGAATATTGGATTTCAATTCCACCTATATACCCAGCTTGGTTATACCCTAATTCATGATTTTCAAAATAATCAACTGCACTACGAACGTTAGCAGGAGTTTGTACTGTTACTTCTAGCCAAACGTTATTGCCTCCGTCATCATGTATCTCTAATTTAGATATACTAGGTGCTGTTTTTAAATCACTACTACTTGGTTCTGCAAAAGCCAACGTCATAGGAATTACCATCAAACAAAATACTAATAAAATAATCTTTTTCATAAATACGATTACCCCTCTCTTGATATTTTAATCACTCATTCACTATACCAAAATATTTTTTCATTTTCAATAAAATTTTGTAATCGTAGTTATATATTTTTCTTCATCAATCCATCTTTATTACAATATGCATATATTATCCCTTTTCCTCTTTTTAAGAATCTAGCCTCAGCATTTTGCTCTGGATATAACTTAACAATCTCACACCTATCGTTTGCAACATATGCAATAAATGAAATATAATGTTCCTTACTCATCTCGTGATTAAGCGAAACAAAAATCTCATTTTCAACCATCTCGCAAGTTATATTGTCCCCTTCTTCTGCCTCTAAAATAGGTAAATTAATACCACAGCAAGAGTTTATATTTTCCCCCATTGTATGAATTATATTTCCACAAACCGGGCATACAGAGAACTTAGATTTTAGCATATTACTAGACTCGTTTTTGTTTGTTATATATTCTCCATTCATAAGCTCAATAACAGAGACTTTTAAAGCTTTAGCCAAAGGCTCAATTAAAGTAATATCTGGTAATCCTTTTCCAGTTTCCCACTTACTTACTGCTTTGTCACTAACGTTAATAATATCTGCTAATTCAAGTTGAGTTAGTCCTTGTTTTTCTCTTAGCTCCTTTATAATTTTTCCTGTTATATAATTATTCATCACTATCTACCTCCAACTAAAATTATAAAGGAACCGCTAAGATTTACAACCTACTTAGCGTAGAGTTAGTACTTTCTACTAAGAATTATATATACAAGCCAATAAACAAATATTATAAGGCATACAGAATATGCAAGCATTAGTTGAATTGTTTCCTGTCCAAGTACCATAGCAATAACAGAACCAATTGCTTCAACCAATACAACAATATATCCAGTCCAAGCCCAGCTTTTCATACGCAAAAATACGTTTCTCTCATCTTTTATTTCTGTATCTATATTTTCTCTATATTTCTCATCTTTTCTATATCTTACAATTCTAACTATTTGAAGAATACCAATAGCCATAAGGGCTCCACCCATTCCAGAATAAACTGAATCATTTAATATCTCAGCAATAGATAACCCTAATAAAGTTGCTCCAAGTAGTACCCAAAAAATACTTAACGCCAATCTTTTATTATTATAATACATAATTATTCCTCCTCAAAAATAAATACTTCTTCTATCGTCATACCAAAAAGTTGTGCAATTTTATGCGCAAGCATTATCGACGGATTATACCTACCATTTTCTAGTGAACTAATTGTCTGACGCGAGACTCCAAGAGATTTTGCGAGGTCCTCTTGTCGAATATTTTTCATATTTCGTATTTCTTCAATGCGATTATTCATTGCATCACCTCCAAAATATTGTAAAGTTAACTTTACATTCATTATATCTCCTATTTTAAAATATGTCAAGCACACTTTACATTATTTTTTAAAAAAAGAGATAGGCTTAACTATCTCCTTATTTATCCCTGTAATGAGACCCACATTGAGCAATTTCCAAATGTCCATCTCTTACTCTATATACTATCCTATTTTTTTCATCTATCCGCCTACTCCAAAACCCACTTAAATTATTAAGTAATGGTTCCGGTTTTCCAATTCCATTAAAAGGTTCTCTCTCAATATCTTTAATAATCGTATTTATGCGTTTTAACACTTTCTTATCTTCTTTCTGCCAATAAAGATAATCTTCCCACGCATCATCATGCCATATTTTATTCACTCTCTACCTCTATTAATTCATGAGATTTTCCATATCCGGCATTTAATTCAGCTATCGCCTTCTCTAATCTTTTTATATTGGCAGTACTATAAAAAGGATCTTCTGCAGATACTTCAAAAGGAATTTTTTGTTCTCTAACAGCTTTTTTAGCAAATATGCAAATTGCCGTAGTCATAGACATCCCTATTTCATTACAAAATTCCTCAAATTTTTTCTTTAATTCTTCATCCATTCTAATATTAACACTTGTTTGTGCCATATTATCGCCCCCGTCTCTATAGTAATTGTACCAGAATTTATATACAATGTCAATAAAATTATTGACATTGTATATATTACTATATGCGAAGGAAATAAATTTATACTCAAATATTACTTCTTATTATAATCCTATCTAGCCAATTTGCATAAAATTTCAACTGCTCCTCTGTATGAAAATAATGCTCTCCATTTTCTAATATAGCTAACTCACAATTGAAGCTACTTACAAAATCTTTTATTATATTTTCATCCTGCATATTGTCTTTATTACCATACAAAATATGCGTTTTTTTCTCCCAATTATTTATTGGATTATTTTTAACATACTCATAATAATCCCAGTATAAAGTTGGACCGAAATCTGTTTTAATTTCTTGTTTTTCCTTAAGTTCTTCTTCTGTCGTATTACTCCATAACATCATATTATCTATAATCGTCTTCATATTAACAACCGGAGATAAAAATACACATTGATTTATATCTTCGTCTTTATATGCTAATAAACTAAAATATGCTCCCATACTGCAAGCCCATAAATTTATTTCTTCATAATTTTTCTTTGCATAGTCCATAACTTGCTTTAAGTCTTCTACGCAATTTTGGGCTTTACACAAATAAGTAGTATCGTCCTTTCTTTCCCCATGTTCTGGCAAATCAAAACTCAACACTTGATACCCTCTACTTGTAGTTTTTTCTGCTAGTATCTTTATAACTTCATCTTCTTTATTAGACATATTTCCATGTACCGCTATAAAGACTTTATTACTTTTTTCTCCCCATATTATTGAAGGAATACTTTTTATGTTTATTTTATCCATTTTCATGGCTATTCTCCTTTAAAGAGTTTTATTCAATATTAACACCTTTATTTAATATCTTCTTTCCTACAAAACTCATGATTAAAATCATTAAGGCATAAAGAATTGAAGATAATATAGCAAGTGCTTTGAATGCATTTACATCTATGCTAATATTTCCTGATTTAAATAATTCCATTACAGTTGGATCAAATAAACCATATACATAAACTAAACCTAAAATTATTGTTTGTGCGACTGAATATATAATAAAGCCAAACAATACTGAAAATCCAATTTTTCCTGAATTTCTTTTATATCCTAATATTATTCCTAAGAATCCACATTGGATAGCATTAAATATTTCTAAAAATATAATAGTAACTGCCATAGTAATAAA
>JAEEXS010000097.1 GCA_016287855.1 Clostridia bacterium | reverse complement strand
TATTATTCCAAAGATAAATATTGCTGTTCCTATCATTATATACTATCCTTCCATCTACTTTTCAATATATATAACTCCTATTGAGTCTCCGTTATAACCTGCACTTGTTATACCTTCTATTGTCTCTAACCTATCAGTTTCCGTTTCAACTGAAATAACGAATCGTGCGTTTATTCCTTCTCCTATAATTCCCACGTAAAAATTCTGCTCATTTACTATTCGCTTATTTTCATCTAAAAGCGAATATGGTCTGAAATTAGGATCAATATACGCACTTACTCCTTTCGTTTCTAGATATGAAAGTTTAACTGTTTTATTTAATAATTCAGAATCCAAGAAATTTTTAAAATCTTCCTTATTATTAGGATCCGTCATATTATCTTCATACCACCCTCTAAGTGCTTTGGCTATATGCGTTGCTGATGCTTTATCTGAACGAACTTTCATATTTTTAAGGAGTTGAGGATATGTAACAATTACAATTCCCAAAAGTATAGCAAAAAGTACAATAACAAAGACCATTTCTACAAGAGTAAAACCGCTATTACTTTTAGTTATTTTCATTTTTTCTCCCTTTTATTATGGTTCTAAGTAAGCAAATCTACTTTGTCTATAAGCGTCGGTATCATCAGAAGCCATATTCACTCCATCATATTTAATATCTGTTTGAGCTGTTGTAGCAAGTGTTTTTAAGTTAGCATCAGAATTTGAATTATTAATTGCAACAACTATCTTTTCAGCCGTTCCTGTGCCTGTTAAACCAACTAAATAATATTGGTTAGTTTCTTTTACTTTGTTTGCATTTAATAATGAACTTGGTTGTAAGCTAGTATCTAAATAATTTCCTAAACTCTTAACTGCATCTATTGGTATCATTTTTTCACCAGCATCCGGTAGTTTACCTGCCGCTCCTCCAGCTATTCCTACAGTAGATCCCACATCAATTTTCATAGCTGGATCTGATTGATATTCTGTATACCATATTCTTACTGCTTTACCTATTTGAGCAGCTGTTGCCTTATCTGCCCTTACTTGCATTCTTTGTTGAATTCCTGAGAAATTAGGAATTGCAATCAACATAATTATTGCTAAAATTGCTATAACAATAATCAACTCTACCAATGTAAAACCTTTATTGTTTAATCTTTTCATATTACTTCCTCCTACAATTTTATTAAGGTTCCAAATAAGCTACCCCATCTGAATTACCATCATAAGTAACATCTGTCTGTACTAATGGATTAGTACTATTTGTCAAAGATGAAGCGGCTTTACCAATACTTACTACTACCTTCTCTGCTGTACCACTTCCTGTGAGTCCTACCCAATATGCTTGTTCTGGATCTGATGTTTTATTAGTTGTTCGCAATGAAGTTGGTAATAAAGTTGTATCAACATAATTTATAAAGTATGGTATTGTATGAATTTGCATAGTACTAGCACCATGTAAATTTGATGCGTAAGTTGCAACTGGAGTACCGGTTGCTCCGGATGGGAAACTAGGTTTTTTAGTTATTCCGTTAATTATATCATCGTCTGAAATATTTATCGGAGTTGCATTTATTTTTGCATTAACTCTCAATTGCATAGCTGGATCTGATTGATACTCTGTGTACCATATTCTAAATGCCTTACCTATTTGAGCAGCTGTTGCCTTATCTGCTCTTACTTGCATTCTTTGTTGAATTCCTGAGAAATTAGGAATTGCGATCAACATAATTATTGCTAAAATTGCTATAACAATAATTAGTTCTACTAGGGTAAAACCCTTGTTACTTGATTTTTTCATATTACTTCCTCCTTTTTATATTTAGTGCTATATATACTTAATTCTTCTTTTGAAGAAATAGGTATCAAACTTAAAAACTTAATGTGTTGTACATCGTAAACATCGGTTGTAATACTGACATTACTATAAACCCAACCGTACCTGCAAGGATTATAATTATTAGCGGTTCTAGTAACGTAGTAAGTCTTTCAGATAAATTCGCTACTTCATCATCATAAAAATCAGCACATTTATCCATCATCTCATCTAATGCACCTGTTTCTTCACCGGTTTTTACAAGAGAAATAACCATTTTGGGAAACAACTTCATATTTTGAATAGGTGCAGACAAAGATTTACCAGCGGCAACCTCATCAGCAACTTTCATAAGACCTCTCTCAACAACTTTATTATTAACTACCTTAGCTGAAAATTCAATAGCCTTAAGCATAGGTACACCAGTTCTAACCATTATACTCAGAGTTCTTGTAAATCTTGCTACTATTGATTTCAATAGAATACTTTTCAATAGTGGTATATTCATTAAGATAGTATCCTTTTGCAGCCTACCTCTTGGAGTAGATACATACTTAAATAAAGCAAAAATTCCAGAGCCCAATATCAAGAAAACAAGCCACCACCACTTATTAAAGAATTCGCTTAGTGCAATTAATGTTTTAGTTGTCCACGGAAGCTCTACTCCCATTGTATCAAACATAGTTACAAACTGAGGCACTACTTGAGTTATTAAGATATAAACAACAACTAAAGTTACTACCAATACGACGCAAGGATATATCATAGCATTTTTAACCTTAGCCACTATTTTATTATCCTTCTCATAATATGTAGCCATACGTTCCATGACATCATCTAAGAAACCGCCAGTTTCTCCGGCTTCAACCATATTAACAAATAGGTCTGGTAATCGTTTTGTTGCTTTCATAGCAGCAGACAAAGAAAGTCCTTTTAAAACTTCTTGATATGTCATTTCGGTAATTTTTCTAGCTCTCTTATCGTCAAGTTGATCTCTTAATATATCTAACGCACCTGAAACAGAAACACCTGCTTTTAAAAGCATAGAAAACTGACGCGCAAATACTGCAATTTGTTTTGAAGGCAACACACCATTTCCAAAGAATTCTATATCCTTATCAAAAATAGTCTCTTCTTTTATTGATACCAAATAATTCCCTTTGGTTTTCAACATCGAAGAAACTGCGTCAGTGCTTGGCCCTTCTATCTTTTGTTTAATCTTTTGCCCGTTCCTATCTATAATGACACATACATACTTAGGCAACTTTTTCACTCCTTTGTATACAACTACAATAGTAATATCGGCAATGCCTAGTTAAACTTTAGCTTTCTCCAACATTTTTTTGTAAAAAAAGCTATTTTTTTAATATTTTTATAATAATTTTACTAAATCTCTTTCTAAAAAACTATTTAAGTAAAATTTAAACAAAAAAATCTTCAAAAAATATTAAATATTTCTTGAAGATTTTCTATATTTAATTAGGCAATTCCTCTTTTAATTTGTATAAAATATTAAGTGCATCTATCGGTGTAACACCGTTTAATTCCAGCCTTTCTAATTCATCAGCAATTTTTACACCTTTTAAATTAAACATATCTACCTGTCCATTAACTACCGAAGACTTACTTATATCCTTTGTATTTTTTTTGCTAATATCTGCCTCTTCAAGTTGCTTCATTACTTCTTTTGCGCGATTTACAACAGCATACGGAACACCCGCTAATTTTGCAACATGAATACCATAACTACTATCTGCTCCACCTCGCAAAATTTTTCTTAAGAAAATAACATCATCGCCTTTTTCTTTTACAGAAATATAATAATTTTTAACCCCTTCAATTTTATTTTCAAGTTCTGTAAGCTCATGATAATGCGTAGCAAAAAGAGTTCTAGCTCGTATCTCTTCACTTATATGTTCAACTACCGCCCAAGCAATACTAAGTCCGTCAAATGTACTAGTCCCTCTTCCAATTTCGTCTAAAATAACTAAACTATTTGAAGTAGCATTATTTAATATATTTGCGACTTCACTCATCTCTACCATAAAAGTAGACTGTCCCATAGCAAGGTCATCTGATGCACCTACTCTTGTAAAGATTCTATCTGCTATTCCAATTTTGGCAGACCTCGCTGGTACAAAACTTCCTACTTGTGCCATAAGTGTAATTAATGCGACTTGCCTCATATATGTAGATTTACCTGCCATATTAGGTCCTGTAATTATATTTATTTTATTATCTTCAAAATCCAAAAAAGTATCATTTGGTACAAATTCTCCAGATGCAATACACTTTTCTACAACAGGGTGTCTACCATCTTTTATATCTATAATTCCACAATCATCTATAACTGGTTTTACATAGTTATTTTTTTCAGCGGTATCTGCAAGAGAAGTTAAAACATCAATATTCGCTATCATAGAGGCTGTTTTTTGAAGTCTCTCTACTTGAGCTGCAACATAATTCCTAACTTTGCAAAACAAATCATACTCAAGTGAGATAACCTTTTCTTCTGCTCCAGTTATTGTTTCTTCTAAATCTTTTAGTTCTTGTATGATATATCGTTCTTTATCTACTAACGTTTGTTTTCTTATATATTCTTTTGGCACTAAATCAAAATAAGACCTTGTAACTTCAATATAATAGCCAAACACCTTATTAAACGCAATTTTTAAGTTCTTTATTCCCGTTTTCTCCCGTTCTCTTGCTTCCATTTCAGCAATTATACTTTTAGCATTTGTGCTTATATATTTTAATTTATCTACTTCTTCGTTATAGCCCGTCTTTATTAGTCCGCCTTCTTTAGTAGTAATAGGTGGTTCGTCAACAATAGCTTTTTCAATAAGATCCACAACATCTGTGCTTAAATCTATACCATCTACTAATTTTTTTATAAGCTCATCATCTATGCCAATTAAAAGTTCTTTTAATTCTGGCAAAACGCTAAGTGACATTTTAAGTGCAACTAAATCTCTTGCATTGGCACTGCCATATACAATTCTTCCTGTAAGTCTCTCAATATCATAAATTTTGTCAAGTTTCTCTATGATATCTGATCTTAATATAGGATTATTTTTTAATACTTCTACTGCATTTAATCTTTCCTTTATTCTATCTACACTAATTAAAGGCCTATCTAGCCACGAATGTAGTAATCGTGCTCCCATTGCAGTATTCGTTGAGTCAAGTACCCAAAGTAAGCTCCCTTTTTTATTCTTATCTCGCATAGTTTCAGTAATTTCAAGATTGCGTCTTGTCGCAATATCTATCTTCATAAACTTGTCTGACTCATAAACTTCTAAATGATTTATATGTTCTAAATTTGCTTTTTGAATTTCGGAAAGATACTTTAGTAATGCCCCTGCAGCGATATAAGCCATAGAGAATTTATTTTTTTCTTCTTGGAAATTGTCTATCTTACTATTTAGCGTACTTATAGCAGTATTTTTGTCAAAAAAGTCGTCTTCTAAATTAGAAATATATAAACCAAATCTCTTTTTTATAGTCTCAATTTCAGAAGGATTATTAAACATTATATTATTTACCACCATCTCTGATGGCTTAATTCTACCTATTTCGTCCAATAAATTAAAAAAGCTATTAGCCCCTATAAACTCTGTGCAAGACATTTCTCCGGTGCTAACATCTGCAGAGGAAAAACCAAAGCCATTGCTTAATTTATATACTGCACAAATATAGTTGTTATTTTTTTCGTCTAACAT
>JAEEXS010000011.1 GCA_016287855.1 Clostridia bacterium | reverse complement strand
GATATCACCCTTTGCACCTAGTGCAAGCATAGGTACAACTTGATCATCATTTCCAGAATAGATATAAAAATCATCTCCACAAAGACTTGCTATTTCAGCAATTTGAGTAAAGTTTCCACTTGCCTCTTTTATGCCTACAATATTTTCTATTTTAGATAACTCATATACAGTTTTTGCCGCAATATTAAGCCCTGTTCTACCTGGTACATTATACATAATTATAGGTAACTTTACACTACTAGCAACTTCTTTATAATGAGCAATAAGTCCTCTTTGTGTTGTTTTATTATAGTACGGTGTAACAATTAATAACCCATCTACTCCAACACTTTCTGCATACTTTGACATTTCAATTACAGCTTTGGTATTGTTTCCACCTGTTCCTGCAATAACCGGTATTCTTCCGTTTATTTTCTCTACTGTAAACTTTATTACTTCTTTCTTTTCTGCTTCAGTCATTGTAGCAGGTTCTCCAGTAGTTCCACAAACAATAATAGCATCTGTACTATTCTTTACATGAAACTCTAGAAGCTCCTCTAGCACATCAAAATTAACCCCATCGTCTGAAAAAGGAGTAACCAAAGCTACTCCTGATCCTTTAAAAATCATTTTTTTCATAACTCACCACTCCTCATTAATTTATATTGAAATGGTTAAGAATTAATAACTACTTCTTTTTTTCTTCTACAACCTTTATTCTTAATTCGTCTAATTGTTTCTCCGTTACTTCAGCTGGCGCACCCATAAGCAAATCTTGAGCATTTTTATTCATAGGGAATGCAATAACTTCACGAATATTTGGCTCATTTGCAAGCATCATAACCATTCTATCTACACCTGGTGCAATACCCGCATGAGGTGGTGCTCCAAATTTGAATGCGTTATATAATGCTGGGAATTTTGTTTCTACTACTTCTGGAGGATATCCTGCAATTTCAAATGCTTTTACCATTATTTCAGGTTCGTGATTTCTTACAGCACCAGAAGACAACTCTATACCGTTGCAAACAATATCATATTGATATGCTTCTATTTCAAGAGGATTTTTAGTCATCAAAGCTTCCATTCCACCTTGAGGCATAGAGAATGGATTATGCGAGAAGCAAATTTCTCCAGTTTCATCGTCTATTTCAAACATAGGGAAATCTACTATCCAGCAGAATTTATAGATATTCTTTTCAACTATATCTAGTTTTGCTCCGGCTTCATTTCTAAGTAATCCCGCAAGCTTTGTTGCCTTTGCTTTTTCATCCGCAACAAATAAAACTGCAGAATTATTCTTTAAATCAAATTCTTTAATTAAATCAGCTTTTTCTTTATCACTTAAGTATTTTGTAATACCCCCAGAGAATTCTCCATCTTCTCCTATCTTTGTCCAAGATACACCTTTGCCTTCATTTTGAGTAATAAAGGTATTAAGATTATCAAAGAAACTTCTAGGTTGATTAAAGTCATTTATTCCAATAGCTTTAATAACTTGTCCCTTAAAGAAACCTATTTCTGTATTACTAAATATTTTCGTAACATCATGGATAATAAGTGGATTTCTTAAATCTGGTTTATCTGAACCGTACTTCTCCATTGCGTCTACATACTTAATTCTTGGGAATGGTACTTCGGCAACTTTCCAAGTAGAAAACTCAGCAAAAGTTTTAGCTAAAACATCTTCCATTACCGCAAAAACATCTTCTTGTTCAGCAAAAGCCATTTCCATATCTAGTTGATAAAACTCTCCTGGAGATCTATCTGCACGTGCATCTTCATCTCTAAAGCAAGGTGCTATTTGGAAATATTTATCTATACCAGAAACCATAAGTAATTGCTTAAATTGTTGAGGAGCTTGAGGTAAAGCATAGAACTTCCCAGGGTGAACACGACTCGGAACTAAATAGTCTCTAGCTCCTTCAGGCGAAGAGCTCGTCAAAATAGGAGTTTGAATTTCGTAAAACCCCTTCTCGCACATAGCATTCCTCAAAAATCTAATTACCTTAGAACGCAATATCAATTTATCTTTATTAATAGGATTTCTTAAATCTAAAAATCTATATTTTAGTCTTATATCTTCCCTCGACTCGATAGAATTACTAACTTCAAAAGGTAGTAATTCTCTACATCTACCAAGCACCTCTATTTTTTCAGGTATAATTTCAATATCTCCTGTAGGTATTTCTTTATTTACAGCACTTCTCTTAGCAACTTTTCCTTCTACTGAAATTGTAGATTCTCTTTGAATATCTCTTATTTGTGCTTTTATATCTTCATCTGATGCAACGACTTGAGTAATACCATAAAAATCTCGTACAGTAAAGAAAACTACCGCACCTAAATCTCGTACAGTATCAAGCCATCCAGCAAGTTTTACTTTCTTATCTACATCAGTAATTCTTAATTCTCCGCAAGTATGTGTCCTATACATACAAATTCCCCCTTATTTACTTCAACATAATATTACAAGTTTTTGTTGTTGTCAAGCGAAGTATGTATCTCATTACATAAAAAAAGATACTACACGTTCATACACATGTAGTATCTTTTTTGTTTTTTAAACATTATTGAATTAATAAATACCATTAATTCTTATTTGAAGTATATATCTCCCAAAACTATTTTTTGAGTTAATCCGCTACTCCAAGCAGTACTACCACTACCAACAAAATATATTTCTTTTTGACCTGATATATCTAGTTCTATATTTTGAACTCCTTCCGAAGTATCTATAGATTTTAGTACTTCATCATCATCACCACAAACTTTAATATTTAAAGGATATTCATTATCTGTAACTATAGTAAATCCTATCTTTGAATACTTTCCATTTGGATTAAATTTCAATTTCTTTCCATCTATAGACCAACTTCCATCTGAATAAATTTTGGTATATACCAAGCCACTATCAAATGTTTTGCCTCCTGCATATAGCAGTTCTTTGTCTTGAGTATATGTAATGTCATTTGTATTTAAACTAGTTACAATACTCATAAAGTCCATCATTTTATCGCCTTCACCAATAAGAACCGTAGATGTCTCTCCGTCCCACTTAACAGCTACATCTAAAGCTTTACCCAAAGCTGCAACTGGTAAATACGTTCTTCCTTTATAAATTAAAGGTCTTAATGCACTTCCATCAGCTTCTGTTGGATTATATGGTGCACCATTTAATTTCATACTTATACCATAATTTATTTGAGCGGTTACGTCTTCAATTTGGCTTGCTGCAAAGCCAATTGCACCACCTAATGCTAAACTTCCTGCAACAATTAAAGCAATTACTTTTTTACTCATTAAAACTTCCTCCTTTATGTGTACTTAATTACCTTTAGTATATCGACATTTCCATATATTTTTTTATATTTTTTCAATTTGAATGAAAAAAGAATACTAAGTTGTAGTTTAGTATTCTTTAAAAGTTTATTTTGCAAAATAATGTTTCCCTATAATCTTTACAATCTGCCTGCTCCAAATCCACTTGCTTGTACTTGTTGCAGGATTAAAGAAATATATTGAACCACCACTTGGATCCCAACCATTTAATGCATCTCTTGCAGCTTTAGTTGCGACCGTAGTTGGTGCCATATTTATTTGCCCGTCCGATACAGAATCAAACGCTCCAGACTGATATATTACCCCAGCAATTGTATTTGGAAAACTTGAATTGTTTACTCTATTTAAAATAACTGCTCCAACAGCTACTTGCCCCTCGTAAGGTTCGCCTCTTGCTTCCCCATTTATTGCCCTCGCAAGTAAATTTACATTATTATTACTTTGCATGTTAGAACTAGATATTCCCATTGCTGAAAGAGTTTTGCTTCCCGCTATACCATCTGCTGTTAACCCGTTTTTTTGTTGAAATTTTTTTACTGCATTATATGTTCCATTTCCGTATATTCCATCTATTGCGCCGGTATAATAGCCCCAGTTTTTTAATTTAGTTTGAATTTGTCTTACTTCATCTCCCCTTGAGCCTATTGTTGAATATGTTTCAACTTCTAAATTATTTATAACTCCTATTCCTATATAACAATAAATAAAAGTAATTAAAACTGCTATGCCTTTTCTCATACTTAACCTCCCAATGTTTTAATTACTTTTAATTTTTCCAATTTAATAATAAATATACTTTTAAAAAAATCGTGCCCCCGCCGAAACGGGGGCACATTGCCGAGTTAGTCGCCGATGAGCTCCTTAACCAGGGCGGTGACGCCCCAGTCATCGAAAAGGTCCTTCACGGCCTTGTCAGAGATTTCGCAGGTAATTCCCTCCTGCCCTTCCAGGGTCCACGTGAGGGGTGTTGCCCAAAGGGTAGACACGTCCAACGTGTTGATGGCTCGGATACCTCGAAGGACAATCGCCTCCTGTTTCTCAAATGAAGCATCGGGATGCTTCTTCGCCAGCTCCCAGAGACGGTCGAAGGCACATTCCTTCGCCTCAAGCACCCGGGCGACGAGAGAAAGAATTCCATATTTCTTGACGAGGCGGTATGCGGCATTTCCCGGAAGGTACTCCATATTCTGGATATACCCATCCGAATCGATGATGGGATTTCCGAGAAACTCCCACATTTCCACATATTCTTCATCACTGAGGGATTTGGTATCAAACCTTGCACCTTCATGGAACACGCTCATCGGTCCCATGAACAGAGACCAATCATCAGTTTCCACCACATCCTGAGCGAGGGCTGCGAGTTCTTCCTTCACCTCCGGAGACAACCCCAGAACGAGGAGAATCTTGTCCATGACTTTCTTTTTGATAGTCAATATATTACTTCCTTTCTTTGTTCCGTTAGAGAGTTTCCTCTTTTTTCCGTTCCCTTTCGAGAACTACGTCTTTAAAGAGGATTTCCTCTCTAATACTTCCTGCGTACATACTTACAACAAAATTATACCACATTATGTATACTTAGTCAATGTTTCCGTACAATTTTACCACTCTGGACTCGGGGACGTCCATGAAAAGTCTAACTTTTTTGGACTTTTCATGGACGTCCTCGAGTCCAAAAAATTAAATTTTAAATTCGTATAATCGCCCCCTCTTTGGAGATAATGTAATTATCAAATATTTAAAAGGGGGGCTTATTTTGATAAACAAGGTAGAGATTTGTGGAGTTAATACTTCTAAATTACCTATGCTATCAAATGAAGAAAAACATGAACTTTTAATTAGAATAAAAAATGGAGATAAAGATGCAAGACAAAAATTTATAAATGGTAATTTGAGATTGGTTTTAAGTGTAATTCAAAGGTTTTCAAATAGAGGTGAAAATATTGATGATTTATTTCAAATTGGCTGTATTGGCTTAATAAAATCAATAGACAATTTTGATTTAAAATATGAAGTTACTTTTTCTACTTATGCTGTTCCTATGATTATTGGAGAAATACGTAGATACTTAAGAGATAATAATTCTATACGAGTAAGTCGTTCATTAAAAGATACCGCATATAAGGCACTACAAGCTAAAGAAAAACTTATGAGTACTGGAAATAAAGAACCTACTATAACTGAAATTGCAAAGGAACTTGGTATGCCAAAGGAAGAAGTTGTTTTTGCCCTAGATGCTATTCAAGACCCTATTTCCCTATTTGAGCCTATTTACCATGATGATGGAGATGCTATGTTTGTAATGGATCAAGTAAGTGATACAAAAAATACAGATGAAAAATGGATTTCAAATTTAGCTATTAAGGAAGCTATGGCAAAATTAAATGATAGAGAAAAAATGATTTTGCAAAAAAGGTTTTTTGATGGGCGAACACAAATTGAAGTTGCTGATGAAATTGGTATTTCTCAAGCACAAGTTTCAAGGCTTGAAAAAAGTGCGCTACTTCATATGCGAAGACACATTTAATGTTGTCTTCGCATATATTAATTTTGGAGGTACATATATGAGTAAAATGGTTGACTTTAGACATAAAGAAGTAATAAACATATGTGATGCAAAAAAACTTGGTTGTGTTTGTGATGTAGATATAGACTTTTGTACAGGCACAGTAAATGCTATCGTTGTGCCTGGCTGTAGCAATAACTTCTTCCCTTGTTTTTCACGAGGGGTCGGGGATATTGTTATTCCTTGGCAAAATATTCGTATGGTTGGTGAAGAAGTTATTTTAGTTGAAATTTAAAATAAAATATCATATCTGTTAAATACCCTGCATACAGTTGTAAAGAAAAACAAGTACAAGGGAGGTATTTAGCGGTGGAAAAATACAGTATTTATAAAGATATCGCAACTAGAACGAATGGTGATATTTATATAGGAGTTGTGGGTCCAGTTAGAACTGGTAAATCAACTTTTATAAAAAGATTTATGGATTTAATGGTTATTCCTAATATTAAAAACATTCATGACCAAGAACGTGCGAAAGATGAGCTTCCTCAAAGTGCCTCCGGGCGTACAATTATGACTACTGAGCCTAAGTTTGTGCCGAATGACGCTGTTGAGATTACTTTGGAAGATAAGATTAAAATGAAGGTACGATTAGTAGATTGTGTAGGATATCTTGTTGATGGGGCTATGGGACATATGGAAAACGATGCACCTAGGATGATTTCTACCCCATGGTTTAATGAGCGAATTCCTTTTGAGCAAGCTGCAGAAATCGGTACTCAAAAAGTAATAAATGAACATTCTACAATAGGGCTTGTTGTTACAACAGATGGGACTATTTCTGAATTGCCTCGTGAGGCTTATGTCAAGCCTGAGGAACGTGTTGTTAAGGAGTTAAAAGATCTTAATAAACCTTTTGTTATTGTATTAAATTCTGCTTATCCAGAAAATGAGGCTACAAAGGAATTAAAAAATCAACTTGAGGAAAAATATAACGCTCCAGTAATTGTGGTTGATTGTATGGGAGTTACTGCTTCGGATATAAACGATATTTTCTCTAGTATGCTTATGGAATTCCCTGTTGATGAGATTAACGTTGAGCTTCCAAGTTGGCTAGATTGTCTTGAATATAAACATTGGTTTAAGAAACAGATAACAGATAATGTTGCTGAAACTTTTTCTATGGTTACCAATATGCGCAACATTGAAGATGCTGTAAATAAGATTAAAGAAAATGAAAATGTAGTTGACATTACTATGAATGAACTTGACATGGGAACCGGTAAAGTCAAGGTTAATATGACTTTCCCAGAGGATTTGTTTTACAAGATTTTAAGCGAAATGGCTGGGGTTCAAATAAACGACCAAAGTGAACTTGTTAAGATGATAAACGATATGGCTCATATTAAAAAGGAATATGAAAAGCTCGAATACGCTTTGCATGATGTTGAAACAAAGGGCTACGGAATAGTTAGCCCGTCGATGGAGGAGCTTAAATTAGAGGAACCTGAAATTGTTAAACAAGGTGGAAAGTTTGGAATTAAATTACGTGCCAGTGCCCCAAGTATTCATATGATAAGAGCAGATATTCAAACTGAGGTCTCCCCTATCGTTGGAACTGAAAAACAATCTGAAGAATTAGTTCAATACTTAATGGAGGAATTTGAAAGCGATCCACAAAAGATTTGGGAATCAAATATTTTTGGTAAGTCATTACATGAATTAGTAAGTTCAGGTTTGCAAAATAAACTAAATCGTATGCCAGAAGATGCTCAAGAAAAACTACAAGAAACTCTACAGCGCATAATTAATGAAGGAAGTGGCGGGCTTATTTGTATAATTTTGTAAGGGATTACTTGACTTTTTTATTTAGTTGTGATATTATGTAAAGTACGCTGAATTTTGTGGAGGATTCTCATACTATGAAAGGAGAAGGACGTTGTGAATAATATTATCATGACCATCGATGGGCCTCCTGCCAGTGGCAAAACCACCATGGCAAAACTGGTGTCTGAGAAATTGGGTTTAACCCATCTGGATTCTGGGTCCATCTTCCGGTCACTGACGCTTCACTGCCTAAACAAGGGCGTAAAATTGACCAACGCCAAGGAAGTCGTAGAAAAATTTGGGGATGCGGATATTCAAGTCTCTGGCAGCCGTATCTTCTTAAACGGCAAGGATGTATCTGAAAAGATACGTACGCCTGAAGTCACGCGGGAGATTGTCAAAATCTCCAATATTCCCGAGGTCCGGTTGTTCGTAAAAAATTTCCAGCATACATACGCAGCGGCTGGTAACGGTATCGTCGCCGATGGCCGCAAGGTGGGAACTGAAGTATTCCCGAATGCTAACTTCAAGTTCTACCTCACGGCAGATCAAGAAGTTCGTGCCAAAAGGAGGTATCTCCAAGTCCTGCAAAACCATAATGTCGATTTTGAAGACGTCCTAAGGGACCTCAAAGCAAGAGAAGACGTGGAATTGGCTCATGGCATTCTCCTTGTCCCTGAGAACGCTATCGTAATCGATAACTCCGCAATGACGGTGGAGGAGACCCTTGAAAAAATTCTCTCGACCGTTCAACAGTAAGATTAAACCCCGCATTCCATCACGGTATGCGGGGTACTTTTTTACTCTTTTAATTCATCTGGAAGATCAACAAATTCTGGTTTTTCATTAAAATATTCTCTAATTAAATCCTTTGCTTCTTCTTCCTGATTTTTATTTACAAATAAACACGTTCCATTGACTAAATCTAACGCAGAAGCTACGACGGAATGAGGTGAACGAACAACCATTATTCCGGCAGACTCTAAAAAGCTTATTAGTCCTTCTATTTCTTGGTATTTTTCATTAGTCTTAAAAACCATAACTATATCGTCCATATTAATTACCCTCTTCCTACATTCTCTCTATATATTCTTCAGTAATTGCTTCTAATAAGTCTTCTCTTTCAACTTGGGTAATTAAAGCTCTTGCATTATTATGATTTGTAATGTATGTAGGGTCAGCAGAAACAAGATATCCGCAAAGTTGATTTAACGGATTATATCCTTTTTCTTTTAAAGCCTCATAAACTTCCTTCATTATAGTCTTTATCTTTTCTCTTTTTTCCTTCTTTTGAAGGTCTTGTAAATTAATATAAATAGTATTGTTATCCATAATCTCAACTCCTATGTATTAGATGCCCTAAAAATAGGACATCATAAAAATTATCTACTCATATCTTGTTGTGCTTTTTTTATCATTTTCTTTACCATAGCACCACCAATTGATCCTGCTTGTCTTGCAGTCATTTCACCATTATAACCATTTTTTAAGCTTACGCCCATTTCACTTGCAGTTTCATACTTAAAGTTATTCATAGCATTATCAGCTTCTGGTACTAATTTCTTTCTATTTGCCATACTAATTCACCTCCTGCAAAATACAAATGTATGTTACGGAGTTAATATGTGCAAATTTATAAAAAATATTCTTAATTAGTCTTCAAAATCAAAAATTCCTTGATTTTTCTCTTTAAAGATTTCAAAAACTTGGTTGATTTCGTCTTCATCTTCAAGACCTACGAAAGTATCTTCGTCTTCTTCAGGTTCTATTTTTAAGATAACTACTTCTTCTGCACCTTCCTCAGTAGGTAAAACTACAACGTAGTCAGTATCATTCATTCGAACTGTATCGAGCCATTCAAACTCAACATCATTTCCTTCGTCATCTGTGAGGACAATTATATTGTCTAATTCTTCTTCGCCTTCTTTTCTTTCTTCTTTATCGCTCATTTTAAATCCTCCTTCTCTGCCGAAAACAATCAACAGCTTTTAATAGAATCTAAGTAATTTTGCAAAATATGAACTGCTGCAATAGTATCTACTAAATCTTTTTTCTTTTTATTTTTAACCCCCATATCATTCATATCTCTATGAGCTGATATAGTACTTAACCACTCATCCCATTTTATCACATTTAATTTAAACTTGTCTATCAATATTTTAATAAACTCTTCTGTTTTTTCAGCTCTAGGTCCAATAGTTCCATTTAAATTTCTAGGAAATCCAATAACAATCTTTTTTATATCATATTCTTTTATAATTTCCCCTATTCTATTCAATAAAATATTCATATTGCCTTTATATACTATTGTTTCTAGCCCTTGAGCAGTCCAACCTAAAGCATCACTTACTGCAATTCCGGTTCGACTATCTCCATAATCAATTCCTAAAATTCTATCCAATACAATATTCCTCCCTACCAACACATTTTACTGTATTTGGATAAAATTTGCAACTTTTTACTCACAAATTTTTGAAACTATTATAGTAACATCATCTTTTACGACATTATTGTAATTTTCAATAGTTTTATTAAGCAACTCCTCCGCAATAATTTTAGGCTCGTCTACTTCTAAGTGCTTTAAAAATGAAGATATCCAATACTCTTTATTAATCATATCTCGCTTAGAATCAACTACACCATCAGATACTGAAACTATTATATCTCCAACTTCTAAGTTTCTCTTTTCTTCAAGGAAATCTACCCTATCTAAAATTCCTAAAGGAAGTGAATCACAATAAATAATTTCCACCTCTTTTTTGTGCAATATAAAGGTAGGAGCTCCTCCAATCTTTAATAACTCGCACTCCCCTGTTAGTAAATCTACCGAAAAAGTATCTAGCGTCACTATCTTGTCAGTATTAGATATATACTGAATAAAAGAGCCTAACATATTTGTAACCACTCCCGGATTTAACCCCATTCTAGACATCTCTGAAAAAAGTTCAACTAACGAATTGCTAAGGCGACTTGCCTCTATTCCTGTTCCCATACCATCACTAAGTAGCATCATAAACTTGTCATTTTCAGAATCCACTATTTTATAGCTATCTCCTAAAACTATTGAATTTTCTTGCTTCTTTGTTGCTACATAATAATCAACATATAATTTATCATATTCCCTAAAAACAACTTCCTCTTTTCTTTCATCAGAAGCTAACATCCTTCTTTTTAATACTTTAGAAAGTATTTCATTTGCAGCAATTAAAAAGCCTACTTTATGCGGAGCCCCATTCGTACGCAAAGCAACTTCACACTTTTCATTAGATATATTTACATTCACTTTTTCAAGCTCATAATTTTCCTTTTCAAAACCATTAACAATTTTCTCCTCAAGGCTACCTATATTGTCTGCTAAAAACTTTTCTTTGAAATTGTTTATATATTGAGAAAATCCCTTAAATTGCTCTGAAACGCAATTTTTAATTTCATTACTTCTATCCTTTTCTTTATCTATTTTATATTCGCTATACCTTTTTCTTATTTTTTGTAAAATTTCGTCTCCGTTATCACAAAAATCTTCTAAAATATTTTCCCGAATAACCCCATTATTAGAATCATCTACTACTTCTATTAATTCAAATATCTTGTCCATAGTTTCATCATAATTTCTATCCCAACATTCATCGTATTTATCACATTCAAAACAAATATCGTCCTTTATTTCATCAAACAAATCATATCTTTCATCATCAATATCTATATCATCTATTAATTCTGAAATCGAATATAATGTACCAGAAGTATTGTTTAAATCTTCAATAGTTTCATCTATAATAGGTCCCGCATAAAGGAGATTTTCGTTTGGTTCAAATATTTTTAACCTATTTAGTTCCTTTTGAGTTAAAACATAAAAAATACTTCCGGCAATAACTATTTCTAAGAAATGATTAACTAGTGAGTTATAACCTGTTAAATAATATGCTAATATACTATTTCCAAAAAGGAACCCCCATACAATATATATTTTTCCTTTGTTCTTAAATAAGCCGGATATCAACCCTCCCAAGCCCAAAGAAATAATAGATATTCCCATATTAGGGTTTGAAAGTTCGTTTAATGTACCTAGTATAATACCAGATAATGCAGAATATCTTACTCCGTTTGACATAGCTATCATGAATATCACTATTGTACTAATAATGTTTTTTATATTAAGTGAAAATAGTGAAATATTTTCTATTCCCATAAGCATAATGCCAATAAAGGTTACAGATATGAGCATATCACTTTCAGTTAAATTCTCATCTAAGAAACGTAAATTGCTAAACAATATATATCCTAAAACTACTGAAACTCCTTTTATTACCGCTATTATAATGTCATAGATTAATATGCTGTCAAAGGCGTTCCAGATTATATCATTAAGAAATACTGATAAGAACATTGAAACAAGCAATACTCTTTTATTATCTATTTTGAATGCTGATACCATTTGATGTATTGAAAATAAGATAACTATTGCAGAAATAAATTGTAAAGATGTTATAAGTGAAAATCTTATTATTAAGGTAACAGCTGATACGATATATAAAAATATTTTCTTCTTCAGCTCTTCTTCTCTTTCTATTACTCCTATTGATATAGGAATCGGAGCACCTAGTATTTTTATATTACTCAGCAATATAACCTCAATGATTTTTATTATCATGGTTCTATCAAAAAAATTAATAAGCATACTCTTTGTCCTCCTTTTTGATATTTCTTAATATAATCATGATGATTAAAGAAATATGTCAAAAGAAAAATTGTGAATATGCTTTTTTTCGCATTATATGACATGTACAGAGAAAATTTTTAAAATATCGAAAAAATTTTCGTAAAAAGTATTGACATCGAACACGAGTTCGTGTATTATATATCTAGAACGGTTGTTCGAGGAGGAGATAGATATGTCAAAAAAATTATATTTAAAAAACCCAATTAGATTAATATTTGCTTTTATATTAGTAATATTTTTATCCGCTGCTTTTATGCTCCTATTCCAAAGCACTGCTAGTGGTGATAGTATTCCTGAATATACTACTATTGTTGTATCTAAAGGCGATACTCTTTGGAAAATTGCTAAAGAATATTCTAACGGAAATCAAGATATTAGAGATAAAATATATGAAATAAAAGAATTAAATAATATTGGCTCCGATATAAAAATCGGTCAAGAATTACTTATTCGCGTAAAATAACCATTAAAACTCCTTTCAAGAAAAGGTGAGCATTTTATTTGCTCACCTTCTTTTTTAATCATTTAATTCTAAATATTCTTCATAAGTCATTTGCTTATCTATTAACCCATCTTCTTTTATTTCCATTATTCTATTAGCAACAGTATCTACTAATTGATGGTCATGAGAAGTAAATAACATAGTTCCTTTATAATTACTCATTCCATTGTTTAATGCTGTAATAGATTCCAAATCAAGGTGGTTAGTAGGTTCATCAAATATTAAAACATTTGCCCCAGATAGCATCATTTTTGCTAACATACATCTTACTTTTTCGCCACCTGACAAAACTTTTACTTGTTTTAATGCTTCTTCGCCTGAGAACAACATTCTTCCAAGCCAACCTCTTAAGAAAGTTGCAGAGTCGTCTGTAGAATATTGTCTTAACCACTCAACTAGGTCCATATTGTCTTTGTTAAAATATTCTGAGTTATCTGTTGGGAAATATGATTGAGTAGTAGTTATTCCCCATTTTACTTCACCCGTAGTTGGAGTTAACTCTCCCATCAATACCTTAAATAAAGTAGTTTTGGCTTTTCCATTCGTTCCAACAAATGCAACTTTATCTCCTTTATTTAATGAGAAATTTATATTCTTAAATATTTCTTCTCCATCTGGGCTTGTATAACTTAAGTTTGTAACTGTAAGTATTTGGTCTCCTGCTTCTCTATCTGGCTTAAAATCTATATATGGATATTTCCTTGAAGAAGGTTTTATCTCTGTAATTTCAATTTTATCTAACCACTTTTTCCTAGAAGTAGCTTGTTTAGATTTAGATGCGTTTGCACTAAATCTTTGAATAAATTCTTGTAATTCTTTTATCTTTGCTTCTGCTTTTTTATTTGCTTCTTTGGCTTGTTGTAATGCCAACTGACTAGATTCGTACCAGAAATCATAGTTACCTGCATATAGTTGAATTTTATTATAGTCAATATCTGCAATTTGAGTACAAACTGCGTTTAAGAAATGTCTATCATGAGATACTACTATAACTGTATTCTCAAAGTTCACTAGAAACTCCTCTAGCCATTTAACTGTCTTTATATCTAAGTGGTTAGTAGGCTCATCTAAAAGCAAAATATCTGGGTTCCCAAATAAAGCTTGTGCCAACAAAACCTTAACTTTTAAACTTGCTTCTATATCTTTCATATTAGAATGTTGTAACTCTGTAGGTACTCCTACTCCATTCAATAATTTTTCTGCATCTGTTTCAGCATCCCAACCATTTAACTCAGCAAATTCTCCTTCAAGTTCAGAGAGTATTATTCCATCGTCATCATTAAAATCTGGTTTAGAATATAGTTCTTCTTTCTTCTTCATTATTTCATAAAGTCTTTGATGCCCCATTATAACAGTGTCTAGGACTGTATAATCGTCATAAGCAAAATGGTCTTGTTTTAATACAGCAAGTCTTTTTCCTTCTGGAATTATTACTTCACCTTTACTAGGCTCTATCTCTCCAGATAAGATTTTTAAAAATGTACTTTTTCCAGTTCCATTTGCGCCTATAAGACCATAACAGTTTCCATCTGTGAACTTTATATTAACATCTTCAAATAATAATCTACCACCAAATCTTAAAGTAATACCAACTGCACTAATCACTAAAATACCCTCCTATTAAACATTAAATCTAAATAGAACAACATCTCCGTTTTTCATAACGTAATCTTTTCCTTCAGAACGCATAAGCCCTTTTTCTTTTACTGCGTTTACTGATCCATATTTTATTAAATCATCATAATTTACAACTTCTGCTCTAATAAATCCACGCTCTATATCGCTATGAATTTTTCCGGCGGCCTGTGGTGCTTTTGTCCCTTCTTTTATAGTCCATGCTCTTACTTCTGGTTCGCCAGCCGTTAAAAAGCTAATAAGTCCTAATAATGAGTAGCTTTCTTTTATAAGTCTATCTAGGCCAGATTCTTCTGCGCCTAATTCCTTTAAGAATTCTATTCTTTCACTGTCCTCTAGTGAAGATAGTTCTTCCTCTATTTTAGCCGAAATTGCAAGTGCTCTAGCGCCTTCTTTTTTGGCAATTTCTTTTAATTCGTTATATTTAGGGTTATTATCTGCTGAAGATATTTCATCTTCACTTACGTTTCCAACATATAATACTGGTTTTGATGTAAGTAAAAATGTATTTTTTATTATTTCCTTTTCGTCATCATTAAGCTCCATTGTGCGAATTGGATTACCATTTGTTAAATGCTCTTTCGCTTTAGTTAGAGTATCTACTTCAAATTGCATTTTTTTATCTGCTCTAGCAGCCTTTATAGACTTCTCTAATTTTTTCTCAACTGTTTCTAAGTCTGAGAAAATTAATTCAAAATTTATAGTTTCAACATCCCTTGCAGGATTAATATCTCCATCTACATGAACTATGTCTTGATTTTCAAAACATCTTACTACATGTACAATTGCATCTACTTCTCTAATATGAGATAAGAATTTATTTCCTAACCCTTCACCTTTACTAGCTCCTTTTACAAGTCCTGCTATATCTACAAACTCTACAACTGCAGGAGTTACTTTTTGAGGGTTATATATTTTTGCAAGTTCATTTAATCTTTCATCTGGTACTGCAACTACTCCCACATTTGGTTCTATTGTACAAAATGGGTAGTTCGCACATTCTGCTCCTGCTTTTGTAATTGCGTTAAATAATGTACTTTTTCCTACGTTTGGTAAACCAACAATTCCTAATTTCATAAAACCTGCCTCCTCGAATTATCTTCCGGAAAATTATACTATATTTAAGGAAGTCGGTCAAGTGTACGTTTGTATGGATGGTGCTTTTTTATTACAAAAAAAGTGGAAAATCTTTTTCAGATTTTCCACTTTAATTATTGAATTAATATCAATTATTCAATTATAGCTGTAACAACTCCAGAACCAACTGTTCTTCCGCCTTCACGAATAGCGAATCTTAATCCTTCTTCGATAGCGATAGGAGCGATTAACTTGATTGTCATTGTTACGTTATCTCCAGGCATAACCATTTCTGTTCCTTGAGGTAATTCAATAACACCAGTTACGTCTGTTGTTCTTAAATAGAATTGTGGTCTGTAGTTATTGAAGAATGGTGTATGACGTCCACCTTCATCCTTTGTTAGGATGTAAACTTCACCCTTGAAGTGTGTGTGTGGATGAATTGTTCCAGGTTTAGCCAAAACTTGACCTCTTTCAATTTCGTTTCTTTGAATACCACGAAGTAATGCACCGATGTTATCACCAGTTTGAGCTTCGTCAAGAAGTTTCCTGAACATTTCGATACCTGTAACAACTGTTTTCTTAGCTTCAGCTGTAAGACCAACGATTTCAGCTTCATCATTGATTTTTAATGTTCCTCTTTCTACTCTACCTGTAGCAACTGTACCACGACCAGTAATTGTGAATACGTCTTCAACTGGCATTAAGAAAGGTTTAGCTGTATCTCTTTCAGGTGTAGGAATATAGCTATCTACAGCGTCCATTAATTCGTGAATGCAAGCATATTCAGGAGCATTAGGATCTTGAGATGTTGATTCAAGAACTTTTAATGCAGAACCCTTGATGATAGGAATATCATCTCCAGGGAATTCATAGCTTGTTAATAATTCTCTGATTTCCATTTCAACTAAGTCTAATAATTCAGGATCATCAACTTGGTCTACTTTGTTCATGAATACTACGATATAAGGAACACCAACCTGACGAGCAAGTAAGATGTGTTCTCTTGTTTGTGGCATAGGACCATCAGCAGCAGAAACAACTAGGATAGCACCATCCATTTGAGCAGCACCAGTGATCATGTTTTTAACATAGTCAGCGTGTCCTGGGCAGTCAACGTGTGCATAGTGTCTCTTGTCTGTTTCATATTCTACGTGTGCAGTAGAAATTGTGATTCCTCTTTCTCTCTCTTCTGGAGCTTTATCGATTTGATCATAAGCTTCATATTGAGCCTTTCCTTGCATTGCTAATACTTTTGTAATAGCCGCTGTTAAAGATGTTTTACCATGGTCAACGTGACCGATAGTTCCAATATTAACGTGTGGCTTTGTTCTTTCAAATTTTGCTTTAGCCATTTTAAATTTCCTCCCTTTTATTTATATTACTCGCTTGTATTTTATACTATTAGTATAAAAAAAGCAAGAAAAATTTTTTAATACAAATTACTCTTTTTTAAGAGCAGCTCTTTGGCCTACAACAGCCTCTTGAACATTTCTAGGCACTTCTTCATAGTGATCGAATTGCATTGTATATGCTCCTCTACCTTGTGTTCTTGAACGAAGGTCTGTTGCATATCCAAACATTTCAGCTAGTGGAACATAACCATGAATAACCTTTGTATTTGCTCTATCTTCCATTCCCTCTAGACGTCCACGACGTGAGTTAATATCTCCAATTACATCTCCCATGTAATCTTCAGGAACTGTAATATCTACTTTTTCAATAGGTTCTAGTAATACAGATTCACCTAATTTTTGAGCTTCTTTAATTGCCATAGATCCGGCAATCTTAAATGCCATTTCAGATGAATCGACATCGTGATAAGAACCATCTACTAAAGTTACTCTTAAGTCAACTACTGGATATCCAGCAAGAATACCTGTTTCCATTGCTTCTTGAATACCTGCATCGATTGGTCCGATATATTCCTTAGGAACTGCACCACCAACGATTTTATTAACAAATTCGTATCCTTTACCTCTTTCAACAGGCTCAACCTCTACGATAGCGTGACCGTATTGTCCACGACCACCAGATTGACGAATGAACTTACCTTCAGCTTTAACCTTTTTACGTATTGTTTCTTTGTACGCAACTTGAGGTTTACCAACGTTACATTCAACCTTAAATTCTCTCTTTAATCTATCTACGATAATATCTAGGTGTAATTCACCCATACCAGATATGATTGTTTGTCCAGAATCTTGGTCTGTATGTGTTTTGAATGTTGGATCTTCTTCAGCAAGTTTTCCTAAAGCTATACCCATTTTTTCTTGGCTTGCTTTGTCTTTAGGTTCAATAGCTACTGAAATAACTGGTTCAGGAAATTCCATAGATTCAAGTATAATAGGATGATTCTCATCACATAGTGTGTCTCCTGTTGTAACGTTCTTAAGTCCAACAGCAGCAGCAATATCTCCAGAATATACCTTTTCAACATCTTCTCTATGGTTTGCGTGCATTAATACAATACGTCCAACTCTTTCTTTATTATTTTTAGTAGCATTTAGTACATATGAACCTGCATCTAATGTTCCAGAATATACTCTAAAGAAACATAACTTTCCTACAAATGGGTCAGTCATAATCTTAAATGCAAGAGCTGCAAAAGGTTCATCATCGCTTGATATTCTTTCAACTTCTCCTTCTACTCCTTCTACAGTTCCTTTAATATGAGGAACATCGATAGGTGCAGGTAAGTAATCAATAACTGCATCTAGCAACATTTGAACACCTTTGTTTTTATATGAAGATCCACACAATACTGGGGTCATTTTAACAGCTATTGTAGCTTTTCTAATAGCTCTTTTTAATTCTTCTTCAGAAATTTCTTGGCCCTCTAAGTATTTCATCATTAAATCTTCATCTTCTTCAGCAACTGCTTCTAAAAGATTATTTCTGTATTCTTCAGCAAGAGCTTTCATATCTTCAGGAATTTCTTCCTCACGAACGTCTTTTCCAAGATCGTCATAATATACCTCACTCTTCATTCTTACTAAATCTACGATACCTCTAAAGGTATCTTCTTTACCAATAGGTAATTGTACAGGAACAGCATTTGCTCCTAATCTATCTTTCATCATTTGGACATCTGCAAAAAAGTCTGCACCCATGATATCCATTTTATTAATGTACGCAATTCTAGGTACATTATACTTATCGGCTTGTCTCCAAACTGTTTCTGATTGTGGTTCAACTCCACCTTTTGCACAGAATACTGCAACTGCACCGTCTAATACTCTAAGTGATCTTTCAACCTCAACAGTAAAGTCAACGTGTCCTGGTGTATCAATAATATTTATTCTATGATTTTTCCATTGACATGTTGTAGCAGCAGAAGTAATTGTTATACCTCTTTCTTGCTCTTGTTCCATCCAGTCCATAGTAGCGGCACCTTCATGAACCTCGCCGATTTTATGTGTTCTTCCTGTGTAGAACAAAATTCTTTCGGTTGTGGTTGTTTTTCCCGCATCTATATGAGCCATAATACCGATATTTCTAGTTCTTTCTAGTGGAAATTGTCTCGGCATAATTTTTCCTCCTTAATTTTTAGCTTTTAATTACCATCTATAATGAGCAAATGCTCTGTTAGCTTCAGCCATCTTGTGAACTTCTTCTTTCTTCTTAATAGCACCACCAACATTATTTATAGCATCCATAATTTCATTAGCAAGTTTTTCCGCCATTGTTCTTTCATTACGTTTTCTAGCGTATTCAACTATCCATCTAATTCCTAAAGATTGTCTTCTTTCTGGTCTAACTTCCATAGGAACTTGGTATGTTGCACCACCAACACGTCTAGCCTTTACTTCAAGCACTGGCATAACATTATTTAATGCTTCTTGGAAAGCCTCTAATGAGTCTTTTGAAGTTTTTTCGTTAACCATTTTAAACGCGTCATATACTATAGATTGGGCAACTCCTTTTTTACCATCATACATAACTTTGTTGATTAATTTTGTAACCACTTTATTATTGTATATAGGATCTGGTAAAACTTCTCTTTGTGAAATATTTCCTCTTCTTGGCACTTTACTTCCCCCTTTCATAAAATTTAAACGGCAATAAACCGTTTTAAGGTACTCGGTCGTGCGACCGTTAGCGCTCGTACTATCTAATATATATTGAAATCGTACAAGCTAACTTTTCAGCGTTAAGACTGTACGAATATTATTTCTTAGGTCTCTTTGCACCGTATTTAGATCTACCTTGTTTTCTATCATTAACTCCGGCTGTATCTAATACACCACGAATTATATGATATCTCGTTCCTGGTAGGTCTTTTACTTTTCCTCCACGAATTAGAACAACACTGTGTTCTTGTAGGTTATGACCGATTCCAGGAATATATGATGTTACTTCCATTCCGTTTGTAAGTCTAACTCTGGCAATTTTTCTTAATGCAGAATTAGGTTTTTTAGGTGTAGTTGTTTTTACTACAGTACAAACGCCTCTCTTTTGAGGGCAACTAATATCTGTCATAACTTTCTTTTTAGAGTTTAATCCTTTTTGTAAAGCAGGAGCAGTAGATTTCTTTTCGACTGTTGTTCTCCCTTTTTTTACTAACTGATTAAAGGTTGGCACTTCTTTTTCACCTCCTTAAAAAAATATAGCGTGCTTTGGGCAATATTTAAACAAACCCATTTAAACACATTGTATATTTTAACACTGATATGCAATAATTGTCAATATTTTTTACAAATTTTACATTGATATAAGTAGTATTATATTTAGTTTATAATAATATTTATTTAAAAAAAGAAAAGTCCGGAAACTATACTTTGTAAATAGTTTCCGAACTAATTCTTTTCATACCAGATTTATTACCTCCTTGTAATCACCTGTCGTGATTCCTAACCTTTCCCAGTCCTTGCTACCAATTCTCCAATCCCTTCCGTCTGCCGTGTTTTCGGTAAGGACATCGAAATCGATATTGGTCTTGGCAAGGATAATTTCTTGCATCGTGGACCATATTCCCTTCAATTCTTTAGCCACAATTTCCATTTTCCCTGCTAACAATCCACCGTTGCCTTCATATTTCGGATGATGCACAAGACACTCAGTTCCAGGGCAAAGGAACCTTTCAGTTCCGAAGAGAAAAATGCTGAAAGCTGTACTTCCCACCTTCTTGATTCCGACAGTTGTAATTTTGGGAAGCATTTCAGCTGCCACCTTAAGTGGGAATAAGAAGGTGCAATCCCCACCTCCAGACCAAATTGTAATGATTGCAGGCACATGCCGACTGGAACAAGCTAAGAGATAGTTCAGCAGGTTAATACTCGTATCTGCTGTAATTTCACCCACTAAACTAAAAGGCTTACTGGTATCTGCTCTGGCATAGCCCCTAAACAATGTAAAGGCATCTTTCCAGCTACCAGTAATTTGCTTTCGTGACACCTTCTTTCCATTATGATACACCGTGCCACTTGTGAACCTCTTAGTGCCCTTGAGGAAAATGTCAGCACCAATTCCATCCTCCAATCTCGTAACCAGAGAAATAGTTATCAAAGCGGAAGAAATATTGGCATCTACGATGAGATTTATTTTCTCCCTCTCCTCTTTGTTAGTAGAAGGAGATGACGCTAAAAACACGATAGCTGCTTCTTTCCTTTTTCCACATTCCCTAAGATATTGAATGAAGGGAAAAAGGTCTTCGTCTCTCTTTAAGCTTGTAATTACATACGGTGTCATTCCAACCTCCGAGCACATCTAGTTTTTTATAACAAAAAAGAGAAATCCCCTCTTCACTTGCTTTCCAGCCCAAAAAGCAAACGTCCTCAAAGAAAATTCTCCCTTTAATTATAATATGTGCTTTGCCGTTCTTATTTTATCATATTTATGTAAACTAGTCAACTTCTACACATATTTATTTACCTTAACAAAAACTTTATCTCTTCTTGATTTTCCCCCTATTTCACTAAGTATAAATTTTCCATATCCTTTTACTGAAAATATATCATTTTCTTTTACTTCTTTACTTGTATCCATACACTCAATATAATTCAACAATACAAGCCCATTTTTTATATATCCACTTGCTTTTTCTCTACTCTCTTTTATTGCTCCAGCGACTATACTATCTAACCTTAAACTACTAACAGTAAAATTAATTTCTTTAAACTTTGGTTCTAAATTTGGTACTTTGTCAAAATTAACTTCACTAACTTTTATTCCTACATTCCCTACTTTCGTAAGGTTGGTAATTATAAATTTACTTATGTCTTTCGTAACAAAAAAATATGCTTCTTTTTCAAATACCAAAATATCTCCAATGCATTTTCTATCTATTCCCAAAGATAAAAGTGAACCTAAAAAATCACGATGTGATAGTTTTTTGAATGAAAATTCTGCTTTTAATACAATTATATAATCTGAATAATTTACTTCTTCAATATATTCTGGCACAAAAAAAGCTCTTACTCTTTCGCTATTTTCTTTTCCCCCGAAAAATACAACTTTAGCATTACTTAAGTTGATTATGATTTTTTGTTTTTCCGTTGGAGTTAAAAAATTGGTAAAAGTTATTATATTCTTGTTTATGCACCTATTATTTAAATCATTTATTTTTTTCAAAAATTCGTCCATTGTTGCACCTCATATACTTTCAATAAGTATTTTATCATGAGGTTGAGTTTAAATCTAGATAGAAAAATTGCTCCCACAAACTTTATAGGAGCATTTCATTTTATCTATCTATAGCTTTACTCTTCCTTACTTTAACCTTTATTGACTTCTCAAATTCCGCTATTTTTTTCTCTAATGTCTCTACTTTCCTTTTTAATTCATCATTCTCTTTTCTCAACTCTTCATTTTCACTTCTTAACCTTGCATCTTCCTCCTGTGTTATAGTTTTTTCTTCACTTCCTATTTCTGTTATACGTGTTATTTCCGGGAAAGTAAATTCTTTGGAATACTCTACTCCGCTCGGAACACTTACAGAGAAAATTGGGCTAGAGCAAAAAGCTTCAGTTCCAATTATTTTTATTGTTTGCGGGAAAATTACCTTTCTTAATTTGGTATTATAAAATGCTCTATATTCTATTTTTTCTACTCCTTCTCCAAAATTTACCTCTTCTAAGGAACTTCCAGCAAAAGTCCTGTTTTCAATACTTTTTACACTTCCCGGTATATATATTTTTTCTAATGCCGTTTCCAAAAATGCACCGCCACCTATTTCTTCTAAGCCTTCTCTGAGTATTACTTCTTTTAATCGCTTATTATATGCAAATGCATTATCCCCAATCTTTTTTACACTCCCTGGTATAGTCACTCTTTCTAAATATGAACATGCAAATGCGCTTTCATCTATTTCTTCAACTGTTCCTGAAATAACTAATTCTTTTAGTCCTGTTTTATAAAATGCGTCTTTACCAATACTTTTTAAATTATCTGGGAAAACCACATCTTCTAACGTATCTTGATATGCATGTCCCCTCGCTGAAATTTTAGTTACACCATTATTAAAAACTACAGCAACAACTTCTTTATTCAGTGGTCTTTTTGTTTCTAATCTTTTTATTTTTGCTTGGCGTAACATTGAAGCCTCAGTTTCACCTATCCATTTATATTTAGTTTTTCCAAATCTCTTATATCTTAAAATATATATAGCATAATCATGTAAAGGCATATCCCACTGCATTTTATGCAAATCAAACTTTTTCAATGGGATATGATATTTTTCACTTAATTTAGCAATTTGTTCTGCCCTTCTTTTGCTTTCGCCTAGAGCTATTAGTGCTTGAGTTGGTTTACTTTCTCGAGCTTCTTCATTTGTTTGAGAAATTTGTCTTTCTTGGTTAGTGTTTACTTCCACACCTTTTACTCCACTTAACACTTCCCATATTTCTTTATCTACTAGTAATTTTTTTACAAATCCAGAGTCCACTTTACCGGTTTTCATATCTATACTTTCTCCAAGCCATGACTTTATTAACAATTTCTTTTCTTGACCTATCGTTTCATTTGCTAATAAGTCTTGCAATCTTTCTCTTAGTAAAAGATAATTTATTCCTTCTGCTTCACTCAAATTTACTGTTTTTGAAGTTTGTACCTTTTTTAATAATATTTCTAACTTTACTTCTTCTAGTTTTCTTTCTACTTCCGATACCTCAAATGCATCAAAAGTTCCTTTTATTGCTTCCCAATACTGTCCTACAACTGAAAATATTTGAGAAACATCTTTTCCCTCTCTTGCACATAATTTTATATATTCTAATTTCGCTAGAAAGCCTTCTTTTTTCACCTCTTTAATTGCTTTTTTAAAGTCTTTATCACTAAAATTATCTACCTCTAAATCTACTAATTTCTTGATTATATCAGCGACATTGGACATATACCCACTATCCGGTAAATCTACTCCTAATTTTCTTATTTCATCTATTTCTCTTCTTATTGTTTCATATTCTTCTTCACTCATTTTTGCTCTTAATATTTGCAATTTTTCTTCTAATGTTTCTACATCACTATTCATTACACCTTTTGCATCCATATTGTTCATCCTTTCTTTTACCAATCCGAATCCCAATCCGTGCTACCTGAGTCCCAATCACTTCCACTATCCCAGTCCCAGTCACTATCGCTACTCCAATCGTAACTGCTTGAGTTATAGTCATCATAAGCCGCCTCAGCATCTAATTTTTCCGAATACCATACGGTATTTGAAAAATCATATATATTACTACTATTGTAACTTGTGTAATCACTAGGTGCATAGTATAAATCGCCTAGTTTTTCTTTGTCATCATATGAACTATAATACTCCCACGAATTATTTATATCATTATAATAATACCAACCTGTATTATCCCTTGTTCCGTAACTACTTCCATAAGCATCATTTAAGAAATAATATGTTTTTCCATCCTTTGTATAATAGTTCTCCGTCGGTTTTACAGGATGAACATCTAAATAATTATGATTTCTAAAAATATCTACAGAATTAATATCTTGAATACTTAAAAGACTTGCTACAGTTGCAACATCAATATATTTTGAAAAATCACTTTTTAATCCAAGTGGCCTTTTACTTATTAATTCACCATTATATTGGTTCCAGTCTTTATCTTGCGCATTATAGTTCCACCATTCACTTCCGGAGTAATAAAATAAATCATTTGAATTAGATATGTAATATTCAGAGGATGGACCTGCAGTAATTCCAGCGAATATAGCTATAACGGTTAATATTATAAATGTTATAATGCAACCACTTTTTTTCGTTTTTATTTTTGGTTGCTTTATCGCTGTGTTATTTGAACTACTTCCGCCATTTCTCTCTAAATTGATTCTTTTCTGATTTAATATTTCTTCTTTTAGTTTCATATACAATTCATTAACTGCATATGCTTCGTCTGCTCCTTGATAACGAATTGCCCTTGAGCCATCCGCTTTGTTTTTATACACATAAAACGTTCCGTTTTCTTCATATATACCAAAAGCTTTAGGTTCTCTTATATTTTTGCCAACAAAAAATCTTGTAACTTCTTCTGGGGGTAAGTTTCTCGCCCTATACCAGTCTTGTAATTGCTTTATTGTTTTAGGAGTACCATCTGCTGTTCTTTTATGATGTTCGTTTGTTGCTCCACAATTAGGGCATTTCTCATCTAAATCGTTTATATATGAACCACAATACTCACATTTTACTTGCATTAACAAAACCTCTTTTCTATTTTATTTTTACCAATCTGAATCCCAATCTGTACTACCTGAGTCCCAACTATCTCCGCTGTCCCAATCCCAACTGCTATCACTACTCCAGCTACTCCAACTACTGCTATCGCTACTATAACTACTACCACTATTTCTGGCACTTGTACCTGAATTAGATTTATTGTAAGCCGATTTTGCATTCATTGTCTCAGCATACCATACGGTATTTGAAAAATCATATATATCTCTTTCATTGTAACTTGTATAATCATCAGGAACATAATATAATTCTCCTAATTTTTCCTTGTCATCATACGAACTATAATACTCCCAAGAATCATTATCATCATTGTAACAATACCATCCAGTATTATTCCTAATTCCATATTTACTTCCATAAATATCATCTAAAAAATAATATGTTTTTCCATCTTTTCTATAATAATTTTCAAGTGGTTTTACTGGATGAAAAGTTAAATACCTGCGACTTTTGTGAATATCTACTGAATTAATATCTTGAATATTTAGATGTTTTGCTACTTCCCAGCCGTCATAATATTCTGTATATTTTTTCTTTAATTCTGGTGGTATCCCTTTAGCTAATATATTTGATATTTTTTTTGTTAATTTTCCTTCATATTGGTACCAATCTTTATTTGCAAAATCATAATTCCACCAATCACTATCAGAATAATAAAATAAATTATTGGAAGCAGATATATAATATTTATGGTGTGCTAATGGCTCCTCAGATAAATTGTGTGTAATGCTCATTATAAAAAATATTATAATACCAAATATAGGGAGCCACATATCTTTTAATATTGTTTTCACTATACTTTTCTTTTTTCTCACATTCCCTTCAACATATTGATTTTTCTCTAAGTTATTTCTTTTCTGATTTAATATTTCTTCTTTTAACTTCATATACAATTCATTAACTGCATATGCTTCGTCTGCCCCTTGATAACGAATTGCCCTTGTTCCATCTGCTTTGTTTTTATACACATAAAATGTTCCGTTTTCTTCATATATACCAAACGCTTTAGGTTCTCTTATATCTTTACCAACAA
>JAEEXS010000096.1 GCA_016287855.1 Clostridia bacterium | reverse complement strand
TGATGCAGAGTATAAATTGAGCCAAGAGTATTCACTAACTAAAGGAATTAATGCTGTATCTTTAGGATATCCTAAGTTGGATAATTACAAATTATCTAAATTAAAAGAAAGAGACCCGAGGAAAATAATTATAGTTTCTCCGCATTGGAGCATTAGAGAAAATCCATTTTATTCTAATTTTGAAAGATATTTTGAATTCTTTGAAGAATTTAGAAATAATCATAAAGAACTATTTTTTGTTTTTAAGCCTCATCCTGTTTTGGGGTATAGAATTAAGAATATTGAACTAAGTAATGATAATCCTAAAATTACTTATGATGAATATGTTGAATATTGTAAGCGCTGGAATGAGGCTGAGAATGGTATAGTGTTAGAGGGAACTAATTATATAGAATGGTTTAACGAAAGTGCTTGTTTAATAACGGATTGTGGCTCCTTTATAGCTGAATATTTGCCGTCAAGTCATCCATGTATTTACTTGTTTAACCCTGATTTACCGAATCAAATGGACTCATATTATGAAATTGGACAAGATATATTAAATAGCTATTATATTTGTTATAGTGTAGATGAAATAAAAAACACTTTTGATGAAGTAATTACTAAAGAAAATGATTATAAAAAAGAACAGCGCGAAGAAGTATTAAATAAATATTTTAAGAATATTGGTACTTCTGGTAAAAAGATATGTGAATATATATTGAAACAATTTATAGATTAAGATAGGAGGAAAAAATATGATAATTGGATATACAGCAGGAGTTTTTGATTTGTTTCATATAGGACATTTAACTTTATTAAAGAATGCAAAAAGTATGTGTGATAAGTTAATAGTAGGGGTTACAGTTGACGATTTAGTTTCATATAAAGGAAAAAATGCTATGATTCCATTTAACGAAAGAATAGAGATAGTAAGATCTTGCAAATATGTGGATGCAGCTATTCCACAAAATGATATGGATAAGATAACTGTTTGTAAAAAGATTGGGGCTACATATTTGTTTGTCGGAGATGATTGGTATGGAACAGAAAAGTGGAAAAAATATGAAGAGGAAGCTAACAAATCTGGAATTAAGATAATATATTTCCCTTATACCAATGGGATATCTTCAACTAAAATTAGAGAAGCGCTTCAAGCTGTTCGAGGATGGACAAAGGCTAATGATGGAACAGATAATATTATAGAAACAGATAAAAATGGGGGAACTAATAAATGATAGATAAAGTTTTTTGCTCTAGTTCATTTTTGATGTACAGAACTATTGTAGATAAAAACAAATTATTTGATAATAAGATAAAGCCCAGTTTTGCTGATTTAGATTTTAAGAGGGAGCTAATTAAAAATAGTGACGATTTATTTACTTCATTAAAAAGACAAGTGGCTGAGGCAACAAAAGATGGAAAAGCGGCCTTATGTTTGTCTGGGGGGATAGATTCAGCAATTTTAGCAAAATTTATGCCGAAGGGTTCAACTTGTTATACATTTAGGTGTATTGTACCTGGAATAGAGGTAGTTGATGAAACCCCTATGGCAGCAAAGTTTGCTGAAGAATGTGGCTTAAAACATAAAGTAATAGAAGTATATTGGGAAGATTTTGAAAAATATTCAAAAGTTTTAATGGCTCATAAAGGTATGCCTTTTCATTCAATTGAAGTACAAATATATAAAGCCGCGCTTAAAGCAAAAGAGGATGGGTTTACTAAATTAATTTTTGGTGAGAATGCTGATATTATTTATGGTGGAATGAATGGGTTATTAGCTAAAGATTGGTATTTTGGGGAGTTCGTAGATAGATATTCATACATATTGCCATATAAAGTTTTAAGAAATTCAGAATTGATTTTAGAGCCATATAAGGAATTTGAAATTGATGGGCATATCGATGCTTATACATTTATAAATAAATATTTTAGATGGGAAGCTTTAGGAACTTATAATAATGCTTGCGAAACTGCTGGAATTCAGTTTGTAGGTCCATATTCTAGAACAAAGTTAGATGTCAAAATTGATTTAGAAAAAATACGTAGTGGTAATACAAAATATCTTGTTAGAGAAGTTTTTAATCAATTATATCCAAATTGCGTTATACCAAATAAGATTCCTATGCCTAGGGCTACTAATGAATGGTTCAAAAATTGGAATGGACCAGAGAGAAAAGAATTTTATCCACATTGCACAGACAATATGACAGGAGATCAAAAATGGATGGTTTGGATTCTTGAAAAATTTTTAAATTATTTAGACGAGGTGGAAAATAATGAGTAAAAATGTTGTCGCAATTGAAAAAGCATATGACTACAACTCAAAAACATTAAATGAAGCAATGGATAAGTTATGTGAAGATTTAGGATATGACAAGGAAAACCCATTTTCAAGTTTTATAAAGCCTGGGAATAAAGTTTTTATAAAGCCTAATTGGGTAGCTTCTCGTTGGAGAGAGTCTGCTGACCACGTAGATTCATTATATTCAGTAATTACGCATGAAGCAGTTATTGAAGCTGTATCAGACAAAGTTGCATTAGCATTAGACGGTAAAGGTGAAATAATAATAGGTGATAATCCGTCAATTGATGCTGATTTTGAAGAATTAATGAAATTTAATAATATTAGACACTTAGAAAATAAATATAATGTCCCATGCCATGTTATTGACATGAGACCACTGGTATGTAAGGACTTAAAAGATTACGGACAAAGAGATAAAATGAGTCATCAAACTGGGGATCCATTAGGAGAGGTTCAGGTAAATCTCGGTAAGGATTCTATGTTATATAGTGTTGATCCTTCACTTTTTAGAGGGGTATTTAATGAGAGAGAAGAAACTGTCAAGGCACATACTGGAGATACACAATTATATACCTATGGAAAAAGTTTATATGATGCAGATGTTTATATTTCAATACCTAAATTAAAAACGCATCAAAAAGTAGGTGCTACATTAAATCTTAAAGGATTAGTTGGAAGTGTTACTGAAAAAAATCAACTTGTTCACTGGAGAGTAGGTTCCCCAGAAACTGGTGGAGATGAATATGCAAATGAAAAAGAATTGGAGGCTGCTAAAACAGCCAAAGTAACACATAGAGGGGCTTGGCCTGGAAATGATACGATTTGGAGAATGGTTGTTGATTTATACAAGGGAATGTTAAAAAAAGAGAGAAAGTATTTTTCGGTTATTGATGGAATTTGTGGAGGAGAAGGTCAAGGACCATTTTGTCCAACATCAAAACATTCAAATATACTAATAGCTGGTGAAGATTTATTAAATACAGATATAGTAGCAGCAAGATTGATGGGGTTAAATCCTAATAAAATTAAATATTTGCAGTATTTTATAGAAACAGGAATGACATCGTTAGACAATATTAATGTTAAATCCCACATTGATTTATATTCTAAAAATTTTTTCAATAATGATGATCCATATTTAGATTTTGAAGTGATTGATAAATGGAAAGAAATAAAAATAATGAAAAATTATAGTTAATTATTTTCATATTTATACCGATATTTTTAATGTTGTGTATGGCTATATGAGGCGAGTTGACATAAAAACTGCTTTAGAATAGTGCATAAGATGAATCAAAATATGAATTTCAAATTTATATAAATATTGGGAGGAGAATTGGTATGACAGATATCTTTTTAACTGAAGAAGAAATGAAAACATTGCCTTTAGAAGCATTAGTGGAGTATTTAGAAGCGTTAGCTAGTTTACAAGAAAAGTTAGAAGCTATAGCATAACATAAAGGAGTTGGATGATAAATGTTCGATTTGGAAAGTATGGAGAAATGGAATCATCTAGTAGGCTTTGCTGCTGGTTTAACTGATGAAAAATATGAAACTTTTAGAGATGATGTTGTTAAACTTTCTAGTGGAATAGATACACTTGCAAATTTATTTGATTTGTCTAAAGCAAATAAAGTTAGTTTTTATCCTGAGTTTTCGCTAAAAGACAAAGAAATTATTTTGATGTTGCATGAAAAATATATATGGAAGGTTAATGAACGTTCGTATGGAATTAATATTAACAATCCAGAATTTGACCTTGATGAGGAAGCTGAGTTTGCTAAGTATATTGCTAGTATGCCAGAAGAAGAGTTGGATATGTTAACTGTTGGCTTATCTCCTATGCTTAGTTTGTATATTAGAAGTATTATAGATGGTAAAAATGCACTTAGTCTAAGAGCTGGTTATTTTTCGGCTGAAGAGGAAGAAGAATTAAAAGAATTAATTGAGAAAACATTACCAAAGGCTAGAAGGACAGAAAAAACTGAGAAAATAGAGAAAGTAGAAAAAACGGAAAATAAAGAAGGAGGAGTCAAAATGGCAGAAGAAACTGCACATACACCAGAAGAAATAGTTAGTGAAAAGTTAGGGGTAGATATTGAAGCAGTTATTTATTTTGAAGAGTATGTTAAAGGGCTTACTAAAGAGGAATATACTGAAGAAGCGAAGAAGCTGCCTGAAAATGTTGTGTTGGATACTTTTTATTATGTTTATACTGAAAAAGAATTGCCATTTCAAAAAATGGAAAGAATGTATGCAACTGATATAGAAGATTTAAGAAATTATATATTGGCTAAATACCAAGAAAAACCTAATAAAGATTTGACTGATTTTGTTGATAAAGTTCATGAAAAAATAGAAGAAGAATTTTCAAAAGAGAGTAAAAATGAAGAAACACCTGCTAAAGAAAAAGCTTCAACTATGAGCCATGAGGAATATACTAAGAAAGAAGACGTGTTACGCGAGGCAATAATTGGTAAGATGGCTCAGCAATTAGGAATAGAGCCTAAAGTATTAAAGCCTCTTATTAGAACTGACGTCGCAAATGCAGACTTGTTGGAGGCATGTGCATTTATTAAGCATTCAGTTGAGCAAAATGGACAAGAATATACTTTAGGAAAGTTAGCAGAAGCACATGCAAAACATCATCCTGGTAGAAAAGATAATCCGTTTGATTTGAAGAACTTGTCTCCTGAAGAGAAAAAAGAGCTTGCAGCTAAAGCAGAGGAAACTAAAAATGCTGGGAAAGTTATTGCAGAAGATAAGATTGAAAAAAGAAGACAAGAAATAAAAGAAATTGCTGAAAAATATAGAACTGAAATGGGACAACATGTAGGCGAAAATATCAAAGAAATAAAATCTAAGATTGAGGAATTAAAGAGTCAGCAAGAGGAACTATTAGCAGGTAGAGATGATATAAAATCTGAACTTGAAAAAGCAACTAAAGAATTAGAAGAGTTGCAAAAAGAGTATGAAGAAAGTACAAAAGGTGTACAAGAAGATATTGACTTACATGATGAAAAAATATCTAGTATAGAAAAGAATAGCAAAGCGTTAATAAAAAGCGAAAAGAAAGGTAGATTTGCTAGGTTTATATCAAAATTAGCAGAAAAATTCGGATTCGCTAATGAGAAAAAATCAAAAGAAGATATAAATGCTGTATTAGATGGCGAAAAAGAGGCACCTAAAAATAAAGGCTTCTTTGAAACAATAGGTGAAGCAGTACAAGAAACAAGAAAAGATACGAAAGATAATATAAGTTCAATAAAAGAAGCCAAGGGAGAAAAGATTGCTGAATTAGCCGAGAAG
>JAEEXS010000095.1 GCA_016287855.1 Clostridia bacterium | reverse complement strand
TCCTTTTCATAAATATGTAAAATTCTCAATGTTAAAAATCCAGTATTTTCAATGGTTTTAGTCCACCTTTCGAAAAATACGGATATTCCAGGAAAAGCTTGCTGGTCGAAAGTCTTTTTCTTCTTTATTATTCACTATTATTCACTCCTATAATTTATTAATATCAAATTATTTTACATTGTTTAAAATTAAGAATTTATGTACATTTTTACAACGTCTTCCAAATTTTTTATCATTCTTTCATATATTACTTTACCTTTTTCTTTAGTAGCAAAGGTTGAATATCCTACATTTCCAATATAACCCTCTATAGGTTTATCATTTTTGTGTTCTAGGTATGGCATAAAAGTTGTTATTGGAATATCAAAATCTTTTGCTACGTTCATATCAACTAATTCAGGATATAAATATAACATAACTGATGTTTCAGATTCGCATGCATGTCTTGTACACTCTTGTTTTTCTAGTAAGTCTTTTTGTTCTACTTCATATGTTTCTATTACATCAATATCACTATCTGCGTCATTTATAGCCTTTATGTGAAAGATATCACCATGGCAGGAAACAGCAAAAAAATGCTTGAATCCATGATTTTTCCAATACATAGTAATACTTTTTAGTGTGTCTTTTAATATTTCATAAGTTATTCCAGTAGTTCCTGTCATTATTTTATTATCTAATGGTAAATTCACTCCATAATTTACTGTTGGGGCAACTAATATACCATATCTTTCTGAAATCTCGTCACACATTTTTTCGGCGACAATTGTATCTGTACATAATGGTAAATGTAATCCATGTTGTTCACAAGTTCCTATTGGGATTAATAAACAATCCTTGTTTTCCAAATATTTTTTTATCTCTGTATATTTTAACATATTTAATTTCATTTTTATTTCCTCCGATTCATATTAAAATATTCTTTTATAATTAAACAATATCACTATTTATTTCCTCTTAAATCTATTCTAACATCAAATACGAAAAAATCTCCATTTTAAAAAGTGAGTGATTTCAATAGTTTCCAGGAACTTTCTATAAATTGTTTTATCGCAGTTAATATTTGTTCTGTTTTCTTCCATCTATATCACTTCCTTTAATAATCTTCATAATAATTTATTATTTTTTCATAAGTTCCATCTTTAGTTATCTTATCCCATTCTCTTTTATAAACTGATTTAGCATAATCCTTATTTAAATATTCCTCCTGAAACTTATCTCTTCTCTCTACCAAAATAGGATTGTTTGTCCAAAGATTAAATTTTCCTTTATCATTTATCCTCTTACAAATATATTGATGACATCTTTCAAAATGCTCATCAAAATCTTTGAGTTCAGGATAATGTTTTATTGAAGTAGATATTTGTCTTTTTGCTAATAATTTAATATCAAAATCTCTGTCAGAATCAGATATACATTCACCATAAAAGTTCCTTGGTCTTATTTTTCTAGAACCCCTATGATCCTCAATCGCTTCTTTCATTGTTTCAATCTGCTCTTCTGAAAAATACTTTTTTAATTCTTTATCATTTACTAATATTTTACCAGATTCATATTCATGATTTTCGCGATCTACACCTAAACCAGAATCATGATAACTTGCTATTGTATATGCCATATTACAATTCAAATCATAATAATCAGCTAACATTAACATATTATCAATAACATTATTAATATGTATCATTCCATGTGAATAGAATTTATCATATTTAGGAAATATATTTTTTTCAATATATTCCTTTAACTCACTGTTGAGTTGTTTCATAACAATCGCTCCTCACGTATTAATTATATCATAAACATTACTTTTTTTATAAATTAAATATCATTTCTAAAATACCAAATATCAGTAAATGAAATGGATATACGAGATAAAATAAAATTTTAAAAGATCGTCCTTTCTTTTTATTATAAAAATTGATTAAAATAAATGGAATTAGATAGAAAATGAATTTTATTATTACACTTATATTTAATAAATTATTAATGTTAATTGAATAATATAGAATAATCCATATTACTGCAAATATATTAAGTAATATTTTATTATTTCTAAATATATGAAATATAAATATCAATAACACTCCAAAAATGCCATAATCAGAATTAATAAAACCGGAGAACATTGAAATCATAATAACTATTGATAATGTAATAAGTTTTAAAACATATTTATCTATTTTATCAATATTTAATATATCAATTCTTTCATTTATTTTTTCATAAATTATAATAGATATAAGACCTAGAAGTAATGTAAAACCAACATTTAAATAAATATAATCTATACGTGGTGAATTAAATAGATCAAAGGGATACTGTGATATTAAAGCAAATATTAACAAACGAATTAAATACTGCTTCACATTTTTAGTATGATTATATCCTTCAGCAATCAAAAAGGCATAAATTGGAAATGCTATTCTTCCTATATATCTCATCCAAGAAAATGTTGAACCATATAACATAAGACTCAAATGATCAATTAACATAGTAATTACTGCAATTATTTTTAAAACAAAAATGCTCATTTGAACACCTTAAAAACAATTCATTTTAATTTTTCTAAATAATCTGCTAACCCTTTGTAACCATCAATACTCCAGAAATTCCATCTTTGCTTATCTTGAAAATTTCCTAAAGTTTTTTCCTCACCAGCTGGAATAAAAATATGATCTATAATGCCATAACCGTACTCACCTGATGATTGAAAAGAAATCTTACCATAGGTTATTCCTTCAAAAACTATTGGTTCGCAACCAGGTTCACAATATGCTATAGCTTCTTTTAAATAAGCCTCCCTATCACTAATCCCTTCCATTAGTTTTAATAATCCATCTCCCCCTAAAGTTTGTGCAATATACTTCATGTAGGCACCAGGAAATCCATTTAAACCCTTTATATATATACCAGTGTCATTTTTAATAACTGGAATTTGGAGTTCATTAGCAGCCCACTTAGCAGAATATTTGGCAACTTCTGAAACATCATCAGCTTGTATTTCTGGTGTTTCTAGTTTAATATTATCGATTTCATACCCAAGTGGCTCTAAAAACTGCTTAGCGCTACCTATTTTCCCACGGTTTCCTGTAACATAAACTATTTTTTTAACTAAAGTATCTTTTTCTTTCATATTCTCACCTACTGCCAGTATAACATAAAAAAACTAGATAAATCCAGTTTTTAATTATTTTAATGACAAATTAATGCACCAGTTCTAGCATTTGCACCTTTATAATATATGTTAACAACTAAACTCATTTTATAAGATTCCTCCTATTAATTTAAACTATTAATCCAATTCTCTATTTCTTTTTTATTATTTGTTAATCTTTTACCATCAACCCAATTAACATTTTTATTATAGTTTTTTAGAGTATTTAAACTATTATCTATACTTGAACTACCAGATGTACAAAATGGAATAATTGTCTTACCATCTAAATCATATGTATCTATAAATGTTAATATAATATGTGGAACATCTCCCCACCATATTGGATATCCTAAATAAATAACATCATAATCTACATTAATAGTATTCTTTATTTCTGGTCTTGATGATGGATTATTTTGTTCTTTAGTTGCTCTTGTATTATCGTCATTATAATTTAAATCTGCTGATGTATATTCTTTTAATGGAATAATTTCTATCAATTCTCCACCTGTTATATCCTTAATGCTTTCTGCTACTTCTTTTGTATTTCCTGTAGCTGAAAAATAAATAACTGCTATTTTTTTATCTGTTTTTGTATCATTATTTGTAGTAATATTATTTTCTTTTTGTGTTCCACATCCTGTAATAATTAAAACCGATAATAAAGCAATTAATGTTGCTATAAATTTATTTTTCATTTCATCATCCTCCTAAACCCAATTTTCAACTTTTTGCTTCGAATTATTAACTTGAGAGCCATTAATAGCAAGACCATCAAGAACTTCAGCACCGTTACATATTTCTTTTAATTGTCTAGGTACTCCAGATAATCCTGAACCTTCATGTGTTGTAAATGGTCGAATAGTTTTACCAGAATAATTTAATTCTTTTAAAGCGGTAAATAATTCTTCTGGCATTCCTCCCCAATATATAGGTGAACCTATATAGATAACTTCGTAACTGGATATATCAGGTATATTTTCTTTAATAGGTGCATTATGTTCTCTAGTTCTTACTTTAGCTTCTTCTATACACTCCATATAATCAGCTGGATATGGATTTAATGGTTCAACTTTAAATATATCTGCTCCTACAATATCTTTTATGTATTCTGCTATTACTTCAGTATTACCCTTATCTACATATCTCATTTCACCTCCAAAGTAATTTTCATCTGCTCTACTAAAATATATTATTATACTTTTCTTATCTTTCATAATATCATCTCCTATTAAGCAGTATAACAAAAAAAGACTAGATTTTTCTAGTCTTTTCTTTTATTATTTATTATTTTTTGCTTTGATTGCAGCTTGTGCAGTAGTTTTCAAAAGAAGGCGATAAAGAGTATTTCCTATAAAAAATCAATGATTAAAAAGAACCAGCCTAATTTATCATTTAAATATATAAATCTACAAAAAACTCGTCATATTTTTTAATTAGTATATTATTGTCGTTAGCATATCGTTTTATATCATCTTTTGTAAAAACAAATTTTGCTATTAAAATTGTATTTTCTACCTCCTCTTCCATTTTATCATAAATATTTAATTTCCATTCAAATCTATTATTAAAAACAATTATTTTTTTTACTAAAACATCAATTAGCTCATCTGATATTTTATCTTTATCAAAATTTAAATTAATTTCAATGTTCTTTTTAAGTGAATTTAATTTATCAATTAATGTAGTTTTTGCTACTGGCTTTTTTTCAAGTTCCATTATCAATTCATTAACTTCATTTAATTCTTTATCTAATTCCTGTCTCTTTTCTACAAAATTATCTTTACTAATCAATTCATTTAAATAACTGTCTAATAATCTATTCTGCTTATTGGTAATATTATCTTTTCTTTTTCTTAATAATTCTAATTCAGTTGGATCATCCTCATCATTTATTTTCTTGATGGCATCATCCAAGTAATTGTTTGTTATTTCTAATATTGTATCCTTATCTTTCCATATAGTATCAAATATTCTTTGAGACATTAAATTTAGTTTCCACTCTGGAATCATTTTAGAATCACATATACCTTCAATACTTAATCCTTTATTAAGTCTTGTTTGTATTGTTCCTGTTTGTATTTGTTTGTAGCATTGATAACACCAAGTATTTCCTTCTTTATGTTTATGATATATTTTTCTATTAAATGATCCTCCACATTTACAAACTAATTTTTTACCCCATATACTTTCTTTACTACGATTACCTATACCTCTAGAATTATTAGATGATGCTATTACCTTTCCATTTTCATCTAATTTTTCTTGAACTTTTTCAAATACTTCTTTACTAATAATAGGTGTATGTCTTCCTTCAACAATTACTTGTTCTACTTCACCATTATTCTTCTTGTGTTTTTGTTCAAGATAATCTGGAACAAATTGTTTTCTATAAACTATAGTTCCACAATAAAATGAATTTCTTAAAACTCTTATTATATATGATTCACTCCATCTATTTAAACCT
>JAEEXS010000010.1 GCA_016287855.1 Clostridia bacterium | reverse complement strand
GCTAATAATAGTGCCATTCCAGCGATTTGTAAATACATCTCTATTTTAGGATTCGGTTTTTTTCTAATAATTCCTTCTATAATTATAAATACTAACTTTCCGCCATCTAACGGTGGAATTGGTAATAAATTAACTATTCCAAGATTTAAGCTTATAAATACTAATAAATATAGGAAGCCTGAGCCAGTATTTGCTTGACCTACAACCTTTACTATACCTACTGGGCCACTTAAATATTTAAGATTTATTTGACCTGTAAAGATTTCAACAACTTGATGAAGCATCAAAGTAACTTGGTCGAATGTCTGGAAAAAAGACTTAGAAATCAATCCAGGTACATCGTCTTCTACTCTTCCATAAAACCCTATCTCATAACTCTTTAATAAATCTGGACAAATAGGCGTTATTGTAACCATATTTTCAACATTATCTCTTAAATAATAAACATTGATTGGAATATTAGCATTTTTCGAAACTATATTAGAAAACTCTTCAGAAGTAGTTATATTAACATCATTTACTTTTATTATCTTATCATTTTTCTTTAATTCTGCACTTTCTGCAGGGCTATCTACCGAAACATCAGCGATTACACCAGTATTATCTGCAAATTCCAAACCAACATATCCCGTTTCAACAACATTAGGTAAGAAATTAAAACTTAACTTTTCTCCATTTCTCTTTACTGTAACTTCAATTTCCTTATCCTTATTAACTCTTAAAATCTCACTAACTGCAGACATAGTCCTAGTTCTTTTACCATTTACTTTATATATTTCATCGCCTATTTCTATACCAGCGGTTTCTCCAGCAGAATTTTCTGTAAAACTATCTACAACCGTACTTTGGTATTGACCAATAGAAACAAACATAATGAAAAACACAATTATAGCAAAAGTTATATTAACTAACGGACCCATAACAACAACTAAAAATCTGGCCCAAACAGACTTATTATTAAAAGCACGAGGGTCGTCTGAACTCTCATCCTCTCCTTCTAAAGCACAATATCCACCTAAAGGAATCCATCGAACTGAATATAAAGTTTCGCCAGATTGTTTGCCCCATATTTTAGGTCCAAATCCTACTGCAAATTCATTAACTTTCATTCCAAAAGCCTTTGCAGTTAAGAAATGACCTCCTTCATGTATAATAACTAAAAACGAAATAAAAATTATAAACTTAACAATTGCCCATAATATTGAAACAATAGCCATACTAACATATCTCCTTATTTTAAAGTAATTAAACTTTCAAACATTAGCACTCCATAATATACAACAGGAGCTACAAATAACACACTATCTATTCTATCTAAAATTCCACCATGTCCAGGAATACAACTTCCAAAATCCTTTTCTCCAACAAATCTTTTTATTGAAGAAGCAACTAAATCTCCTATCTGAGCAAATATTGAAGCTACCACTCCAAATAGAATTATTTGCCAATATTGTATGTCAAAATTACAATATTTATTCAAAACAAACGCATATACCAAGAATGTTAATGCAGTACCAACAACGCCACCTATAGCCCCCTCAATTGTTTTCTTAGGGCTAATACTTGGGCATAATTTATGTTTTCCCAACTTAACTCCTACAAAATATGCAAAAGCATCAGATAGGCATGCTCCAAATAGTATAAACCAAATTAAATATGAACCTATTCCCTCTACATAGAATGTAGAAAGTACAAAACTAAGTAAAAATGGAATGTACAAAATAGAAAAAATGCTAAGAGAAACATCGACTAAAGTACGTTTTGTAGGAAAAAGTCCATATATTAATATTCCTAAAATTAAAAATGAAAAAATAGAAAATGAAAATTTATAAGCTAAAATTGAACTATTAGAATTTACAAACAAAAGCCCAAGACAAGTAAAAAACGGTATGGCTTTTATTGGTCTATAACCACCCTTTTCCATAGCTTTTACAAACTCATATATACCACCAAGTGCTAATATTGTAGCCACTATATTACAAACAAGCTTTGGTGCAAATAATATTATAAGTATCACAGTAAGCCCTATTAAAGAGCCAGATATTATTCTTTTAAACATACATACACCTTCCTGTTTTACTTCCCGCCAAACTTTCTATTTCTTTTTGAATAAGCTTCAATTGCCTTGTCTAACTCTTTTTCAGAAAAATCAGGCCATAGTACATCTGTATACCAAAATTCAGAATAAGCAGCTTGCCAAAGCAAGAAATTACTCAATCTTTGTTCACCAGCAGTTCTTATTATTAAATCTGGGTCTGGACAAGGATATGTATATAATTTTTCACTAAACTTCTCCATATCTAAACTTTCAAGTTCATCTTTAGATAATGATTTTATGGCATGAATAATTTCATCTCTACTACCATAGTTTAACGCAACATTTATAACCAAGCCCGTATTTTGAGAAGTTCTTTCTTGAATTCTAATTATCTTTTCTTGCAAATCTTCATCTAGTCTATTAATATCCCCTATTATTCTTATCTTTGCATTACGGTCTTTATTATCTTTTTCTAATTTTACTAAGTATTCTCTCAAAAGATTCATTAAATCATTAACCTCTTCTGGCGACCTCTTCCAATTTTCAGTAGAAAAAGCATACACCGTAAGGTATTTTAATTTTATATCTATACAATATTCTATAATCTTTTGAAGAGTATCTGCACCGGTCCTATGGCCAACCGCAATAGGTAAATTCCTCTTTTTAGCCCATCTACGATTACCATCCATTATAATAGCTATATGCTTAAGATTTATATTCTCCATAAAATTCTCCTTATATCTGCATTACTTCCTTTTCTTTAGCAGAAATTATATTATCTATTTCAGTAACGAATTTATCGGTTATCTTTTGAACATTATCTTCTTCACTACTTAATTCATCTTCAGAAATTTCATTATTTTTCTTTAAGTTTTTAGCAAAATCAATAGCATCACGACGAATATTACGAATTACAATTTTACTATCTTCTCCAAGCTTCTTTACATTCTTTACAATCTCTTTTCTACGATCTTCAGTAAGCTCAGGGAAATTTAAACGTATAACCTTGCCATCATTATTAGGCATAATCCCTATATCTGCTTTAATAATCTCTTTTTCAAGATCTTTTAAAATATTAGCATCCCAAGGTTGAATAACAATCATACGAGCTTCTGGAACAGATATAGATGCTACTTGAGAAATAGGAGTAGGTACTCCATAATATTCAACATTAATTTTATTAAGTATTGCAGGATTAGCACGCCCAGCACGAATAGTACTAAGATTTTCTTGCAATGAATCAATAGCTTTCTTCATTTTTTCGTTAATTGGAAAGTCCATAAAAAATCCTCCTTAAATAAGCAAATTGGAGAGATATAACTATCTCTCCAACATTGTATCATTATATTAACAATTTTTCAACAAAATTACTTAATTTGTTTCATAACTTCTTCAGCAAAGTTTTCTTGTTTCTTCTCAATTCCTTCGCCCTTTTCAAATCTTACAAACTTCAACAAATTAACTCCATTTGCAGCAAGATATGCTTGAACTTTTTGGTCACTATCTTTAACAAATTCTTGTTGTAGTAAGCAGTTATTCTCATAGAATTTATTAATTTTACCCATAACCATCTTTTCAATTATATTATCTGGCTTTCCAGCATTCTTAGGATCTTCTTTAATTTGAGCAACGATAATTCCTTTTTCATGTTCAACATCAGCAGCTGGAACAACTTCTTTGCTTAAATATAAAGGATTAATAGCAGCTATTTGCATAGCAACATCTCTAGCAGCTTCGTAAGAATTTTCAGTATTTAGTGCATTTTCAGCTTGAACTAAAACACCAATTCTTCCACCAGCATGAGTATAAGAGCAAACATTACCCTCTATTCTAGAGAAACGTCTAATATTCATATTTTCACCAATTTTAGCAATTAAAGCAGTAAGTTTAGCCCCTACTGTCTCTCCGCCTAAAGGAAGTTCTTTTAACTCTTCAACATCCTTAGGATTCTTTTCAGCTATAAGTTTAGCTACATCATTAACAAAGTTTTGGAATTCTTCGTTTTTAGCAACGAAATCTGTTTCAGAGTTAACTTCTAGTAAAACACCAACTTTCTTATCGTCAGTAAGATAAGCTTTTACAATACCTTCTGCAGCAATTCTTCCAGCTTTCTTTGCAGCAGTAGCAAGCCCTTTTTCTCTTAAAAATTCAATAGCCTTGTCCATATCTCCATCAGTAGCTTTTAAAGCCTTTTGGCAGTCTAACATCCCTGCACTTGTTATTTCTCTTAATTCCTTTACCATAGCAGCAGTAATCATAATAAACATCCTCCTTAATTAAATTTTTAACGAAAAAAGGGATAAACCTTGAAAATACCCATTCATGGTTACCCCTTTAAATTCCCAAGATTATTCTTGTGGTGCTTCTTCAGTAGAAACCTCTTCTTCAGCAGCCACTTCTTCAACATTTTCTTCTGTAGGAGCGCTTTGAGATACTTCTCCCATTTCACCTTGATTTACTTCAATTATTCCATCAGCCATAGCACCAGCAATAAGTTTTACAGCACGAATTGCATCGTCATTAGCAGGAATAACGTAATCTGTATCGTCTGGATCGCAGTTAGTATCAACAATACCAACGATAGGAATATTTAACTTTCTAGCTTCTAAAACAGCAATATGTTCTTTCTTAGGGTCAACGATAAATAAAGCTCCAGGAAGCTTTTTCATATCCTTAATTCCGCCTAAATTCTTTTCTAGTTTTTCCATTTCACCTTTTAATTGGATAACTTCTTTTTTAGGCAAAACATCAAAAGTTCCATCTGTAGACATTCTTTCAAGTTCATTTAAACGTTCGATTCTCTTTTTAATAGTCTTAAAGTTTGTAAGCATACCACCTAACCATCTTTGGTTAACATAGTACATTCCACATCTTTCAGCCTCTTCTTTAATAGCATCTTGCGCTTGTTTCTTTGTACCTACAAATAAAATAGATTTTCCTTCTTCAGCGATTGATTTGATAAAAGCATAAGCTTCATCAACCTTCTTAGAAGTTTTTTGTAAATCGATAATATAGATTCCGTTTCTAGCTGTAAAGATATATTCAGCCATCTTAGGATTCCATCTTCTTGTTTGGTGTCCAAAATGTACACCGGCCTCAAGTAAAGCCTTCATTGCAATAACTGACATTATTTTTTCCTCCTTTGGTTTTTCCTCCATATCTATTTACATTCACTAACCGATAACACGGCACCATAAGTGGTTTATAGATATGTGTGAATTTTTTACTGAAATAATATATCACATATATTGGTAATTTGCAAGTATTTTTCTATATATTTTTCACTTTAAGTTGCAGTTTTTACAGGCTCATGATATAATTAGGCGGATTTGTATATATTAATAAGTCTAAAAAGCTATTTAATAGACGGTTGTGGGGTTAAAAATAAAAAACACTAAGGATTAGGAGGATGTTCAACATGGCAAGATGGGTAAAATTAGAAAATGCATATTATTACCTCTTTGGCACCGGTTCCCCTTTTGATAATGAGCATGAAACGGAATTTTACATGCGAAAATTCAGCGAACTCTTTATCGGCTATAAGCCTGATGCAAAGGAAACTGTATTGCCCAAGGAACTGGATGGAGAAAGCGAGCAGGTATTTACAACGGAGGACCTCGGCGGTTGGCATTTGATGTCCAAAGCAGATTCAATCGAAAATGGAGGAAATCTGAATTCTATCACACTTATTGCTCATAGCAAGACCAAAACCGTTATCCACCTGAGGGGTGAAATTGGTGTTTTAGAGGCTATATCTGCTCTTAATAAAATAGCTTCTGAAGGATATAGTTGCAAAAAAATAGGTGCAGTGAGCACCAATATATCCTGTGAAATTTCACCGCAAAGCGATGATAAATTCATAATTTGCGGAGTCCTGCCTATAGTTTCTCTGTCGAAAGATACTCTCGTAGACATTGAAAACGAATACTACAATGGTTCTACCCCTGAAAGAGCTCTAAAAATAGCTGAAAAATCGGGGCGTTAATTGTAGAGGGCGCGAGATGTGTACTATGGGGCTAGTTCTTACCTTCTTTAGATTGGGTCAATAACTACACAAAATCTAGGAGGATTTAAGATGTTCAGTTTTGAGGATGTCGTTTTTATGCTATGCACTGGAGTAGTATTACTTGCTCTGACGCTGGCTGTATTTTGCCCAGAGGTTTTAAAAAACTTCTTTAAGAAAAAAAATCCCACTTGGATTCACTTTTTTCTGCAGGCAATCTTTGTGGTTGCATATGTCCTAGGACTATTGGGTATACTTATTACAATTTGGAATGCGTATTTGAATATCTAAACACAAAAAAGCGAGAGCGGTCAATTGACCGCTCCCATTTTTTATGCTTATACTTTCTTGTAAACTACCTGCTTATTAGCCTTCCTTGAGCGATACCCCTTTCTTACATATTTGGGTTTATGCTCTGAAGTAAGATATTCCATCAAACGGATTCTAAATTCCGCTTTGCTGAGCAGATTTTGCTTGTCTGTATCTTTGTCTTTATTTTTTTGATTCACAAAATTACTCCTCTTATAATACAGATTCGGCCCTTACTTCTCCCCTTTTTTCGTAAAATTTTTACTTATTTTTGGAAAAATTGGCACCAGTTCCAGGCTTCCCCTGTTTTTTTGCACCGCTGCTGGAATTCAGCCTTTCGATGACTTTCTGCTTCTGAGGAGTAGCCCCAACCGCTGGCATACCTGCAGTTTTCTGAATCAGTGTTCTGCCCTTTTTCATTTCCTTTTCACTCCTTAAATATTTTTACACTTCCACGTGTTACAACGTCCATTTTCCCAAAAATCGAAAATTCTCTTATTTTTTAATTCTTCTTAAATCTACCATATAATCTAAATTTCGTCAAGAAAATTAAAATCCAAAATTACTGATGCTATAAAATTTGTTGAAAAAAATATAGCGATAAAAATTTTTTCGCTATATTGTGCGTTTTTATGATTATTAACATAAACTGTAGGCTGCCTTTATGTCAGTCATAGAGCTATATTGACAGTATTCGCCAGTCTTTGACAAACTATATTTTTTATGCTATCCTTACAACATAATTTACTAATGAGGTGATCAAATTGATAAGAAAAAATGATTTGTCGAAATTGAAAGAAGACATTGGTTTCTGCATTGGTCAAAGCGTAAGAATTACTACAAACAAAGGAAAAAAGAAAGTACTTACAAAAGAAGGCGTAGTTGAAAGTGCATATCCAAACATATTTACTGTTAAATTTGAGGACGAGCAGTCTTCAACTTCAAGAAGGATAGCATATAGCTATACAGATGTACTTACAAATACTGTTGAAGTAATCCGTTGTTCGGATAATTCAAACATTCAAAACTTGCTTAATTAGACTTGTTTTTACAAACAAGTCTATTTTTTTAATTTAATTTCTTTAATGCAGCATCTGCAGCATTTTGCTCTGCTTCTTTTTTGCTATTTCCTTCTCCTTGCCCTAAAACTTTGTTTCCTAACTTTACAATAGCCACATATTCCTTTTTATGGTCCGGTCCCTTTTCATCAATTATTTCATAAGAAATCTTTTCACTACTATCTTTTTGCAATATTTCTTGAAGTTTTGTTTTATGATCTTTTTGACCTAATTGCCCAATAGCCTCTTCAGAGAACTCACTTAAATTCCTTAATACAAAGTCTTTAGCAGTATTAAAATCTGAATCCAAATAAATTGCTGCAAGAACAGCTTCAAAAGCATCAGCTAAAATAGAGGCTTTTTTTCTGCCTCCTAACTTCTCTTCTCCTATACCAAGCATAATAAATTTATCATAATTTAACTTTAGAGCTGCTTCATATAGAGCATCTTCACATATTATTGTCGCTCTTATCTTACTCATATTTCCTTCAGATATCTCAGGAACATGCATATAAATCTTTTCGCTTATAACTAAGTTTAAAATAGTATCTCCTAAAAATTCTAATCTCTCATTACTCTTGGTATTATTATGTTCATGAGAATAGGAAGTATGAGTAAGCGCGTTCTCTAGTAAACTCAAATTATTAAATTTATATTGTAAATTGTTTTGTAATTCTTCTAAACCATTCATTTTTATTACATTCCTCTCTCATAAATTATTTTATCCGTTATAAAAAAAAGTAAACCTAAAAATCATATTCTAACAAAGATAAATTTAATAGGCTGTTGAAATATATATCAACAGCCTAGAGTAATTAGCCCTTAGTCATTTTTTTGATGAGCCTTTATATATTCAACAGCATCACCTACTGTTACTATCTTATCTGCATCAGTTTCCGGTACCTCAATATTGAATTCTTCTTCTAACACCATAACAAATTCAACCATATCAAGGGAGTCGGCACCAAGGTCATCAACGAAATAAGAATCTAATGTAACTTCGTCTTCATCAACCCCAAGTTGAGAAACAATAATTTCTTTAACCTTTTCGAAAACCATCTACAAATTCACCCCCTTCCAAAAAATAAGACCAAATATTACTAGTCACAAAACCAATATCGGCAGATTTTTTAATCACTTTAGTTGAAATTTAAAAATCTTAAATAAAGTATATCAATTTTTTAGAAAATTGCAACTACTTTATTGCCTCTTTTATATTTTCTATTGTATTAGTCTTTTCAAATTCATATGCCTGCAAAATAGCAGATTTTATTTCTTTAGCTTTGGACGTTCCATGGCACTTTATAATACCACCATCAATTCCCAAAAGCAATGCCCCACCATATTCAGTATAATCCATCTTTTTCTTTATTTCTTTTAATGCTGGCTTTATCATTAATGCCCCAGCAGTTCTAAATATATTTTTAGTTAAAGATTCTTTTAATATACCAAAAACTGCAAGACCAAAACCTTCAATAGTTTTTAGCATTACATTTCCTGTAAATCCATCACAAACAACAACATCTACATTTCCGGTCATCAAATCTCTACCTTCAATATTACCAATAAAGTTAAATGATTGCTTCTTTAACAATTCATATGCTGCTTTAGTTAAATCATTTCCTTTTTCTACTTCTGTTCCAATATTAAGTAGTCCAACACGAGGTTTTTTTATTCCTAATACATTCTTACAATAAATATTACCCATATGAGCAAATTGTAAAAGATAATCTGGTCTACAATTAGTATTAGCACCCGCATCTACTATTACAAAAGGCCCTTTTTGAGAAGGTAAGGTTGGACAAATCGCAGGTCTAGAAATACCCTTTATTCTACCCACATTAAGCAAAGCTCCTGTAAGTAAAGCTCCCGTACTACCTGCGGAAATAAAGACATCCCCCTCTTTTTCTTTTATCATATTAAGTCCAACTACCATTGAAGAATCTTTCTTAGCTTTTATAGCCTTAGTAGGTATTTCATCGTTTGTTATAACTTCACTTGCGTGTTTTACCTTTATATTATCTCTTTTGGGTAGCTTGTCTAAACAATTCTTTATAACTTTTGCATTTCCAACCAATACAATTGTAGCATCAACTTCAGACGCCGCATCCACTGCACCTTTTATTATTTCCTCAGGTGCATTGTCTCCTCCCATAGCATCAACTAATATTTTCATAAGTATTTTTCTCTCCTTTAAATTTGTGTTTTAAATCACTAACTTATTATAATACAATTTTTTTATAAAATGTCAAATTTATAATGACAAAATAATTTTAATTGGGTATACTAGTATTCGTAGTAATATTAAAAATGGAGGGTTAATATGCTTTCATGTAAAAAATGCGGTGCTCAAATGAGTGGAATCGACTTAGTTTGCAAAAATTGTGGAACCCCTTGGGGTAAAAAACATAAAAGTAGAGAAGGAATTTACTTTTCTATATTATTACTAACAATTGCGGCTGGAATTGCCTATATATACTATATCCCTGGAGTAAAAGAAAATTTCTTTAAATTTTACAATAACGTATTTGCTATAATCAATAGCGAGAAAAAAGTTGCCCAAAATATAGATGAGCCTTCTGAAAGTGAACAACAAGAAAATGATACAATACCAGAAGATTCTACTATTATAGATACTCCTAGCGAAGATATTGTTTCTGAAAACACCTCTATTACTGAAGATACTCCTTCAGAACCTATTGAATACGGTCCTCCTGCCTTTTCATGGGTAAGTACTTCTTCTACCCTAGTTAATTATCCAGTAAGTAATACTACAGACAAAGATTTACGAACTGCGTGGCTTGAAGGTGTTAAAGGAAATGGAATTAATGAATGGGTAATATATTCTTCTGAAAAGAATCAAAAAATTTCTTCAATAACTTTATATAATGGGTACTTAAAAAACGATAAAGTTTATTTAAATAACGGAAGAATTAAAAAATTATCTATAGAATTTTCTGATGGTGAAATAATAACTAGAGATTTAGAAAAAGCATCCTTCTATGATGCAAAAAAAGGATATGTTATTACTTTTGAAAAACCTAGAATTACTACTTCCGTAAAACTTACTATTTTAGATGTTTACCAAGGAAGTTACTATACAGATACTGGTTTCTCGGAGATAGAATTTAATTAAAATTATGCTACAAAAAAGAAATATGCAGATAATGCATATTTCTTTTTTTGTTACAAATTATTAAATTACTCTACTTATAGCATCTTTTCCACCAAATATACATGGTGCTGTACACTTCCAGCCCGGGAAAGTACACCTTGCCCCTTTTGAATAAGGCAATAAATAATTATAAAGTTCCGGTCTATCTTTTACCGCTTTTAGATATTTATCCATTGTAGCTAAAGTTTGTTGCATAATTTCCAACTGTGCAGCGCCACACAAACGCTCTGTGCACTTTAGTACAAAATTTTCAATAGTCCCGCGTTCATTAACTTTTACTAACATTCCCTGAGGGAAAAACTTCTCCAAAGAGGAAATATCCTTAAGCCATTTTTCTTCCAACTCCGTATTCCTTATAATAGGTGGAATATAGTATTCTGGCTTATCTAATAGGCTCATTTCATAAGTTAATGTCCTATGTCTTTGAGCTTGAGCCAGTTGGGCAAAACTTGCCAAATATGTTACCGAATAATTTTCACCAAACTCTTCTGCCCTATCTTTGCGTTTAGCAATAAGTGAAAAACTGCGATTTTTAACACTAGAATTTAACCCTTCTACCTCTAAATCTGGAACTGCCTGTAAAAATTCTTTGAAGGTTTCTTTGAGTTTTAATGAAAATTCGTCATTTGCTCCTTCTTTTATATAATCCTTTGCCCAGTTGATTATATAATTGAGTTGCTCAAAATTAACCGTATACTCCATTACAGTAGCTGGTGTAAATACGCTTATAAGATACCTTGCATTTTCTTGTGCAAGTTTTAAGACACGTTTTTCATCAAAATTCGGATATTTTAATGTTATTTGTTGTTTATAAATTTCTATCCACTTTTCATATAATTCTTTTTCTTGAGGAGAAGGATCCATGTGAGTGTATCTTGCAGACTTTTCAGATGTATTGTACATTTTTTCATTGTTCAAAAACATTGCCAAAATCTTAGGAATATTTTCTAAGCACAAGTTATATGTTGGGTGACCAAATACACTATGATGTCCGGAATTAATATTTCCCAAAGCTCTTTTTTGAGTTTTTTCAGGGGCTTCAGAAAAAAGTGTTTCAACAGTATCAGGCAAATAACAAATTCCTGCAGATTTTCCTGAAAAATCTACTGCTTCTTCTTTTGGCATTGTATATCCTACTTTTGTTGATGCTATTACTGTAATTTTCATGTTATTAATTCTCCTCTCCATTACTTTCTACTCGAAATATATCATTTAAATTTTTCCTTTTCAATAATTTATATTTTTAAAAATAACAAATGCACCTCCATCATAAACGTCCTCCCGAATAAAAATATTCTGAATCACCAAACCATATTAACTTGTCAATTTTAACATAATTTGTATGTAAATTCAATAATAAATCTTGCATTTTATGTAAAGTATGATATAATAAATCGTTAAAATTTTTGAGTTAGTTTCATTGCAAATGCATTTGAAAGACGTATTCTCTAAACAAAATAATTGGAGGTAAAACATGCCAACTTATACACGCTTAATACATGCCCTACAAACTGGGATGATTACGTCAAAAGACGTTATAAGCTACAATCCCAGTTCTGAAAGAACCCTTAAACAAGACTCCTGCGAAATCAAAAACGAATTCGGTCTCCGTTGGCACCCCGTTATCTACAAGCCTGACTGTATACTTCTTATTGCAGAACCAACCGATACCAAGTGGACTAGCGCCTCTACCTGTGTTCCTTTTAAATTTTTCGAAGCATTCGCTAAGTTGTATGAAAATGACAGACTTCACAGTATTGGTGCTATTCCTACCCCTGAGTTACTTCGTCTGATTCCAGATTCCCTGAAAAGCGAAGATGTATGGACCTATATTCCACCGAAAACCGGTTCTCACAGCAACTTCGTTAAGGTCTATTGCCACAACAGATATATTCCTACTGAAACATCACAAGAAATCTATTCGAAATCCATGCAGCCCATCGTTTTTCTTCCTATCAACACAGTAGTTGAAATCAGTAGTCTGTCTGATGATGGTTCCTGTGCAGGACATGAATTCAAACTTTTACCTGGCAAAGTGTAAAAAAATAAAAATAAGTCATGGCTAAACACCATGGCTTATTTTTATTGTCCTATAGTACATTCAAAATATAATCGAACTTTTCCCGTAGTTCTTCATCTACCGGTTCCAACTCTCTTAGTTCCTCCAACGTAACCCAACGAGTATGGTTCCCTTCTTTGTCAATAATAACTTTGCTCTTTGGAATTGCCACAAACTGAATATCCAACATACTTTCAGTCGGGACATCATAGATTTCTACCGCAAATGGTTCAACATGATTATTAAACTTTACTCCTATGGGTATGATATCTATACCAGTTTCCTCTTTCACTTCTCTTGTTGCAGTCTCTAGCGGAGTCTCATCGCCTTCAGAATGTCCGCCCGGCTGGAGCCATTTTTGTACTTTTTTATTATACACCACCAGTAATTCTTTCGCCTTAAAATCGACCACATAACAGGACGCACAAAGTTTCCTAGCCAAAATGACTCCCCCCTATTTTAAGTACTGTGTCAATTTTAAAGTATTTTTCCTCTTTTAACAATTGTTATTGGATAACATATGTCACTAATTTCTACATGATTTTATCATAGATAACTATAAGTTGCAACTATATTCAAACTGTTAATTTCAATATAAAATTTTACTTGATATATTGCTCAGTATTAAGGGCCTTGAATTTTATGTAAAGTGTGATATAATACTCTTATGTTAGGTTAAACTTATACTTTAAGGCAAATGCTCTAAAAGAGACACTTCTCTGAACAATTAATTGGAGGAATATTATGAAATTAGAAGAATGGAATGATCGTGCAACACTCAAAGGTATATTACAAGATATGGAAAGAAACATCCCTAACTTCAGCAAAGCAGACCGAGATTCCCTTATAAGCGCATATGAATATAACATTCCCGGCTTAAAAGCTTTCGCAAAAGACTACTACAATACCCATCTTCCCGTGCCTGCCGATTCATGGAACTTGGTAAATGATTCTTCTGTACTCGCCAATCGCCAAATATCCTTTATAACCAGCAAAATCAACCCACTTTTGCATCATAACTTCGATGAAGAACTAAGGTACAGTCCCTTAGTAATTGCTACCTATTATTCTGATGAGAAACCATTACCAGTTCTTCAAATCAGTAATCCCATATATGGGATTGAAATGGTATTGGCTCAGTATTATCATGGACCTAATTGCCACGACGCCTGGCAAATTTCTGTAAAATCTGAAATGGATCCGCTCGACATCATATATCTCACCAGGATGTTCGACAAACTAAAGCCAAAATCCAGATTTTCCATAAACTATTTTCCAAAAGATAAGATTTATGGGAAATATTCGGATAATCACTCCCAATTTTCATTTGAAGTCAAGTCTGATTACGAGCTTTACACCTTTGTTTCCCTAGTAAAAGCATACCTCAAAATTAAATAAACACGTAAAAGTGAGTCGTGGAATTTTCCACGACTCGCTTTTTAATGTTATTTTTCCTGATATTGCCGATACTTTAATTTTTGCGCAATATCTGGAAAAGATTTATGCAGAATAGTCCGGATTTACGGCTTCCACGACCTTCTGCAGATATTCAAATGCCTTTTCTGCACCCCAGGCATGAATACCACGTTTTTCTCCTTCTTCCCACTTGGTAACATCTTCGTCCCCGAAAAGTTCCTTCATGTCAAACGGCTTGTAGTTACCCTGCCACTCGATTGAGATGACTCTCTTTCTCCACCCCATAACGATGTCTCCATCGATGGTATGGAACAAAAACCACGGGATGTGAGAACAACAGTCCTCGTTGCAATATCCGTTGGAAAGCAGCTCAAACTTGTAGTCGGACTCTTTGTAGATTCTGCTCATCAGTTGCCGCGTGAACTTGTCGATTTCCAGGAGCTTTCTGTAGTTGCACCAGCAGGCATCGTGGTAATACTTTCCATCGATACGTTTGACTGTACCGAATACCACATCAAGCATTTGGAACTTCTTGCCACAACACGGGCAAACAGCATCTGCAGGAGGAATGACAAACTTATCATGCGTCAAAGAAAAAACTTCCTTGATATTGCTCTTAAAAGTATCATAGTCCAGGACATCAACGCCCATATTGAACATCACCGTTCTCGGAGCCTCGATTGCCCAAACTTGTCCCCACTCGTCAAGGTTGTAACGGCCGAAAATCACGAACGAATTCAGAGGTTCTTTGGGGTATGCTTTGTGGAACCTCTTCCTGTCTCTTAGAGCCTCATTCAGGCTCTCAAGGTTGAACAGTGCCCTATCAAGCCCCTTGATTGAATCAAATTTGACCCGCAGTTTGTCGAAAACTTCCTCTTCGTACTCGATGACTGCTCCAGGTGTATATTCCTCGCCCAACTCCCTTCTTAATTCTTCTTCTTTGAAGGAATAGAGTCTCTCCTGTTCGCTAGTGAAATTGGGATGCCCGTAGCAATCGAAAGATACGGGAATAAAGTCCATTCCCGGGATATTTTTCTTTCCCTTCAAAACTACTTTTACCGTTCCGGGAATAGCCAGCTTTTCCAAGGTAATGTGACCACCTATACCCTTGCCATCTCCAAGGTCCGTTAATTCCATCCGTTTCCTCTCAACGCAGTGCATTGTAAAACCTCCCCAAAATATTGTCCTTTTTCGGAGGCTAATGCCCCCGAATTCTCGTACGGCATCAGAATATATACCATTTTTTCTCAATAATAATATCACAATTTTATGTAAAATGCAACATAAGTGTCTTTTATTCCCCATTGCAAAAAAACATTCAATTTCTTGAATGTTTTTCGCGCTTATCTTTCAATACTTTGACCATTTTCTAAATATCTATTATTATCATCAATAGTAACAGTCTTTTTATTTAAATCTTTATCTGTAAATGTAACCTCAACATATGGATGATTTTCTATGTAATCTTTTGAAAAATATCCTTTAGCATCAACTTTTATTGGGAAATCTTCTGTTGCTAAATGCAAGAATCTAACTACTTTTTGCCTTTCTTTATCCGTCAAAACTGGGGTATTATATAAATATAACAACATATTCATATCATCTGACATTTCTTTACCATATTTAGCTTTATAAAAATATGCAAAACCATCATGAATTCTTTTATAATTTTCTTTTTCTTCTAATTTTGCTTGCTTTACTTCTTCACTATCTTCCTTAGGATGCATTAAATCTTCCAAAAAACTACCTCTATTTTCAAAGAATTCATCAATATTATTATTAGTCTCAGCTCTAAGTACTAAATCACTATATAACCCTATACTTTTTAATGATGTAATAAACCTATAAACTTCTAATTTATTATCGCTTATTTTTAGTAGCGCTTCTGTTATTATCGAATCATTATCATTAAACTTATATTCTCTTAATACATCTGTTGGCAATATCTCAGCTAAGCAATACATATATGGCAAATTTTCACGATACCCTATACCCCTCTTTTGATTTGGATACAACTTATAATACTTATCTACATATTCTTGAGCAAAGATTTCGTTTATTGTCTCTCTAAATATGCTAGTATTGCAAATTCCTTGTATATCATCAGATATAGCTTCAAAAATCCCCGTATTGGTTCTTATATAATCATTAACCTCTATAAATTCCATTCCTTCCGCCAAATGACTTAATACAGAATCTAATGACTCACTTGTGAACATATGGTTAAGTTCATGATAGTATGTTGATTTATCTACTTCGTTGAATCCAAAATCTTCATCTTTTTTATCTTCAATTTTAGATTTACCGTAGTAGGACTCCAAAAATGTTATTTTATTGTTTAGCGAATTATAATAAGCACTAGTAGAACTTCTTACATCCTTTCCATGTGTTATTTCATATTCTCCAGTTTTTTCGTTATATGTATAATACCTATCATATTCAAGTTTTAGAGTTTTTATTTTTCTTATTATCATTGGTATATCCATATACTCTTTATTTTCTTCAAATTCAGCTTCTAACATACCTTTAATAAACTTTTTATCTTCTTCTGGAATATTATCGTTACTATCAATTGCAGCTTTTACATCTTCGAAAGTAAAAGATTTATCTTCTTGAGTTAAATCTTTTCTAAAAGTCGTTCCTATTTTATAATCAATATTAGCTTTGGTTTCTTGAGGAAGATTATATGTTAAAACTGTAGCGGAAATAAGTACAGCCACAGTAATTGCACCTATTGTCAAAACTTTTTTTATAAATTTACGAGTTTTATTATTTCCTTTAATTTTTTGCCCATTTTCATTGTAAAATACAAAGTGCTCATCATTAAAGTATGAATTCAAAACTATAGTATCTTCTTCACTAGGAACATATTTTTTTCCATCTCTATTTAAAACAAACGTATATAACTTACTTCTTAAGTCTTGATATATTCCAAATTCATTATTATTCAATTTATAATTACCGCAAAAAACGCTATAATCTTTATCATAGCTAATTAGATTATATACTTTATTTAGTACATCGATAGCTTCAGCATCTATATCTGATTTTTCATCATCCAATACTGCATAATTTATTGTATTATTTTCATTACAAATACTGTACTTTTTTTGATTATAGTTAACGATTGCAATTACATTATTTCCCATGAATTTTATTATCCTTTCAAGTTTTAACTCTTATAAAAATTCCCCTTTCTCTCAATATATCATAGTTTTATATAATTTTCAATTATTTCCCAACCTATTGATTTTTACTTGTAAAAAAATAAGACTTTCAATTACTTTGAAAATCTTATTTTGGAGCCAATAGCCGGGATCGAACCGGCGACCTACTGATTACGAATCAGTTGCTCTACCGACTGAGCCATATTGGCAACTTACTAAATAGTAACATTATATTGTCTAAAAATCAAGATATTTAAAACATATTTCTCAATTAAAAACAAGCTCACAGCAAAATCTGTAAGCTTGTTTTTTAACGAGATTGTTCCTTTGGCTCTCTTTTTATTGCTTTATCAATTAATTCAAATGCATATGGTGTATTCCCTCCATTTGAAATAATTTTATTTTTTATACCTTGAACTAATTTAGATTTAACCAATTTCCCTCTATTATAATTAGGATTATCTTTTGCAAATAGAATAAGTCTATACATTTCTTGATATATCTCATTTTCATCGTGCAACTGTTTTTCTACAAAATCGTTCAAACCATATTTCTTTAATAATAGCACAAGCTCCATTCTTGCTCTTAAATCGCCTACTGTCCTTCTGCTAATTAAATCTAATTTCTTTAAATCTTCCACATAGGAATTATCATTGGCCTCTCTCTTCTCTTGAGCCTTGTCTCTAATTTGTGAAATTTCCTCTACAAAAAATGTTCCTATCGATTTATATTTATTCTCTCTAATTAATATTCTTGGTAATTGCCTTTGTATATTTTCAGTATCCTTAAATCTATTGCATATTTCTTTGGCAGCTTTTAAATCGCCTTCATCCATTAGTATCATCAATAATTGAAATTGAAGTATTTCGCTATCTTTAAATCTCTCACATATTTTTTTAATTTCAGATATATTGCCTTCTTTTCTTAATATATTTATTAACTGAGACTGCATTCCATCATCGTCTTTAAAATCTTCACATATTTTTTTGGCTTCTGGAATATTTCCCTGCTTCAATAATATTGTAACTAATTGAGATTGTATTGCAACTTGATTTTTAAATTTGTTACATATCTCTTTTGCTGCTTTTAACTCACCTTGACCTATTAATATTGTTACTAGTTGTGAGCAAATTATCTCATTATCTATAAAGTTTTCGCATATTATCCTTGCTTCCGAAAATTTTTTTTGCCTAATTAATTCTTTTATTCGCTTACTTAATGCTTTTAAGGACTCCTCATCTTTAGGACAATTTTCAGGCGTCAACCAACTATATATTGTAGATGTAGCAACTCCTATATCTTTACTTATATCTTCTATATATTCATCATTTATAAATCGTTCTACTGCATTTTTTATTACTTCTACTGAATACTCCATAGCTTCTCCTTCATTCTAAAATATTTAATGTAAATTTTCACTTCCAATATAATTTTTTGAAATTAAAAACTCTTCAAATCCAAAATATCCTCGTAAAATTTTAATGCTTTTTACTTCTTGCGCAAACATTTTTATGTTTATACTATCACTACTAAACTCAATTTCCTTATTAAGCTGTATATAATCTACATACGAATTATCCACCGGGGCTTTATTAAAAGTTACTCTTATAACGTCACCTATTAACGTAATCTCATCTTTATCTACCAAAATATACGATACGGATTTTATTAAGTAAATTACTTTACTAACTTCTTTAAGCGAATTAAAACTAATTTCTGCACCACTAGCATCTAAAAAAATTATATCTTTATTAACGTCATAGTATAGACTGTATTTAGCAATATCATCACTCTTATCATAATATCTCGCTGCATAATATATAAACCCTACTATTGAGCAAAAAAAACATAAGATACCATTTTGTAAAATAGCGCTTTGCCTCTCCTTAAATCCATACAGAGTTCCAAGTATACCCAATATTAATAAAATTGTAGAAATACTAACAATAATTTTTCTTTGTTTTTTAGTTTTTGAAATAAATTTCTTATTATCACAATCAAAAACTAATATGTCCGTCTTTATTTTACCACTAAGCACATCCTTTTGGTATTCTTCTTTACTCTCTCTCAATTTTTCAAAATCTTTTTCATATTTTAACTTTTTCGTTTCACCCATTATATGCTGATAAGCTGGTTTAATAGCAAAATCATAAATTGTCAAAAGCATAACAATGCTTGATAATATTTCTAATACTATTTTTAGCATCACACCATCTCCCATTTAATTTTTTACTTCCACTCTAATATCCAAATTAGATGTATCATACATAACCTTAGCATGATTAGTCTTTATTACATCTTTGCTTATTTCATTACCAGTTCTTTTATCAATAATCAATCTTAAAATTTTATTATTTCTGTATACATTTTCACCTTCACGAGAAAAATACTCATCTTCACAACTTATATGATATGAATAATTTAACGGCTTTGTAGTCCTTAATTCTCCGCACAAATACTCTTCTGTTGTATATACAATTATTTGAAATGGTTGATTGGTATTATTCTTGAATCTGTAATCTAAATAATTATATGCAACACTAGTTCCTGTACCAAATGGTACTTTACGTCCAAAATCAGGAAAAAGATCCATGCCATCATGATGATGATGTTCCACAATTTCTAAAGGAGTATGTAAAACCATCCAATGTATTAAATTTGTAAATTGGCACATTCCCCCACCAATTCCACTAGATGTATTTCCTTGTTTTATTGTAAGCCCTGGCTTATACCCTTTTCTTTCTGTCGCTTCTCCAACTAATTGCCAAAAAGAAAATGTTTCATTAGGTCCTATAATTATTCCATTAACCTTAGGAGCAGCAATAGAAAGATTTACTGCTTTGTTTTCCTGTAATTGTAAATCAACATTACCTAATTTCCTTCTAATAAGCGATGTATGTTTATAAACAACCACTGATAATGGCTCTTGTACTTTCTTTTTTGCAAACTTTTCTTTTGAAAATAAGTCTTTTAATTTTCTCAATAAAATATTCTTTCTTTTAGATATTTTATATGTAAGTGGTGATATTTCGCAAAAAAGTCTCCTTTTTACACTATTCTCCATCTCAAAGATCGCTCCTTTATAAACATGGTTCTTCTATTCCCATACCCATTGCTTTATTTAGGATACTACTCGCATATTCTTCGTCTCCACACTTTAACATTATTTTATGTTTTAAATCTTTAACTAATTTTGATCTATTTAATTTATTTTTGCTAAAATCTGGGTTATCTCTAGAGAACAAAACAAGTCTATATATATCTTGATATATTTCATTTTCTAATTGCAATCTTTCCTCTATAACATCATTCATTCCATATCTCTTCAAATAACTTATAAGTTGCATTTTTGCTCTAAAATCATTTTCTCCACTTTGGCCAATTAGCTTTAATTTCTCTATATCACTTTTATCTTTACTTCCTTCTAATTTTAACTGCTTACCAATCCTAGAAATAATTTGAGAAATTTCTCTTGAAAACATTTGACCTAATGTCATCTCACCAGCTTCTAATTTGGATTCTTTATTTAATATTGATTCTAATTTAGAGCTTATTCCAGCATCGTCTGGGAATCTTGCACATATTCTTTTTGCTTCTTCTAACCTTCCTTGATTCTTTAATATTGTAATTAATTGAGATTGTAAAGGAATATGATTTGGAAATCTTTCACATATTCTTTGTGCTTCCTCAAAATTCCCTTCTTTAACTAACAGTGTCACCAGTTGCGATTGCATAGGAATATGCCCAGAAAATTTTTTACATATTTCCTTGGCTTTATCAAATTTACGTTTAGTTATTAGTATTGTTACTAATTGTGATTGAATGATTCTATTATCTCCAAATCTTTCACATATTCTTTGTGCTTCATATAACTCTCTTTTTTCAATTAATTCTCTTATTTTCATACTTACTTTTTTCTGAAAATCTTTATCTTCGCTACCAATCTCAGGAGTAATCCAACTGTATAATACTTCTTTACTTAATCCTGTCTCTTTACTTATTATTTCTATATCTTCACCATCTAAAAATCGTTCTACTGCATTTTTTATTAGCTCCTTTGAATATGCCATTTTTAATTCCTCCATTTATACTAATTTTTTACTACTCACACATGACATAATCATTTTATCATATTTTTATGTAAACCGCAATAAAAAATGCAAAATTTTATCCCCGCAAAGCTAAATATACCGCTATCCCGATTTGAATACCTAAAATAATAGGCATACCATATACAAAAGTATTATGCTTTGTTTTATGCCTAAACGTATACATCCCTATAATTGAACCAATACTTCCGCCTATCATAGCAATTACAAATAAAGTCTTTTCCTTGGTTCTCCAAAGTTTATTTTTTGCCTTAAATTTATCTATTCCCATAGAAAGAAATCCTATTACATTTATCGCTAACAAATATAAATATATATCATCCATATACTCACCCCAAAACTACTCAAATAGCTTATTTGACTTTTCTATCAAATACTCTTTTATCTCTTCGACTTTATATCCATCTTTTAGCATATTAGAAACATTATCTAGTACCTCTTTAGGATTTAATGAAAATGCTTTATCAAAATTTGTAGCATATTTCTTGTACTCAGCTCTCGAAAAGCCTAAATTCTTATATATCTCGTAAAGAGCATCTATCCTCTCAAAGGATTCGTTTAATATAAGCGGATTTTTTATTATAAGTTTTGCAATATCATCCTTACCCAAGCTACACTTAAGAGAAAAGAAATTAACAATGTCATTAACGTCTTCTGGAATTGTCTGATTTAATAACTTATTTCTCTTTTCCACACTCTTTATTTCATCTTCATCTAAACCTAAATCGTTCAATATTTTATTAATCTCTTCCAAGGTCTTCTTCCTCGCCTTCTAAAATACTTTTACTAATATCTCTTAACATTCTTATACACGTTGCTTTAACACTCTTTTTATTCTTACATTTTGAAAGCTTTTCATATAGCTTTTCGCGTATATCTTCCTTTGGTATGTACTTTCCCTTTATTACATAGAACTCACCAGCTGACTTTAAGAAAGAATCGGCTAATTTCATATAATCTATCCCTATTACAAGATCCTTTAGCTCCTCCATCTCAAAATCCACAAAATTCCCATTGCTATCGAATTGCATCTTTTTATAATACTTCTTTGTAACATCAATATATCTACCTTTTACATTATTATCGAACATAACCCCCAAATATACCTGAGAGGATTCGGATAAAAATACAAACCAACGAGCTGCTTCTTGCATCAACTCATCATCCGACATCTTTTTATTTTCAGCTTTTAACACACTTGCTAAATCTTTTAACACTAAATCTGCCCTATGGCCTTGTTTTATATGATTAATAAGGAACACATTATTAATTATCTCTGCCTCAGCCTCGCGGCTTATATCAAGGTTTGCTAAAGAAATTATCTTAGGAACTATATAGGCGTTTACATTAACTCCTATCATAAATCCCTCTTCATTAAATCTCATATTTTGATATAACCCTTTTGTCTTGTTTATACGTTTTTCCTTCAAGATTTCAGACGCATTATACTTTTCAGAAATACAAACTATCCACCTAGAAGCATCTTTTTTTATTGTATTAGTATCTAGCGACTCGTCTCTTTCCTTTACTCTATTTCTAAATTCCTTATACGCACTTCTTAAAGAACTACCTGTCGTACTATTTATAAGCTTAAGCAATACTCGTCTTTGAACTTTTTCATCTGCATTAAGCTCAGCTCTTTTTACTATTTCCATAGCCATTTCAATATTATCTATTATCGTTGGAATAGGTACACCTTTTTTTAGTAACCTTTTATCTACTTTTAGCTCCTCCACATACCTAAGAAGTATCTCCATATTCTCGCCAGAAAGTAGTAGATCCGGCTTATTTACAACGTACCTATACAACTCACTACTTCTTGAAGAAGTTTTATCCGTACTTAAATTAAAATGTTTAGCAATATCCTTAATCCTATTATCTACACCCAAATTTGTTAAAATATTAGGCACCTTATTAATGAGATTATTAAAATCCCTAGAATTTGCTCCTATTTCGCCTAAAATTAATTTCTTTCTACTTTCTAAGAACTCAGTAACATCAGGTTGCAACTTTAACACTTCAAAGTCCATATATCCAATAATACCATACTTATTTTCAAGTTTCTCTTTCTCAGCCCATGCTAAAACCGCTTTTCTTATCTTTATATCTTCTGGCTTCATCTCTTTCTTAAATACTTTTTTACCATCTATATAAATATCTGGTAAATTATTAATCTTTGAACTAACAATAGCCAATACATCATCTGGAATCTTTCCATCTAGCTCATGCAATGCTTCTTCAAAGAATATTGCAGGATTTAATGTTATATTATCTAATTCAGAATAAATGGCATATAGGTCTTCTATTCTTACCATATCCATTTTTCTTAAAACTTCTAATTGACTTATCTTTTTAAAATCTTGTCTTTCTGTACCCTTTTCAAAATTAGTTTCTAACTTCTCCCTATTTTGAGATAAAAACGTATCAATTTCATTATCCATTAAAATATGTACAACACTATCTTGAGTATTTATTCCTTCTAGAGCTTTTATCATATAGTTTATTAATTTTAATAATCTAAAAGGATTGTACGTTGTATTATTCATACCATCAGTTTGGCATCTCCACCAATCAAGAAGGTGATATCCACTTTTAGATGAATTATATTTAGTTATAACTGGAATGCAATTAAATGCCATACTATGTCCGCCAGACATAATAGGAATTATATGCTCTATACTTATTTGAGATTCTGAAGTAAAACTTTGCCCGGAATAAGCGCACTTGCCCCCAAAATATATGTATGCAGCTTCAAACTCTTCTAAGGTAAGAGTTGCTACAGCATTTGCTTTAATTGCTCTTTTATTATTACTCTCAACTGCATGTACAAATTTTGAGGTATGTTGCGTATCCATTTTTTCACCCTTTTCTATCTTAACTTTAATCTTGAAAAATAATTTGTTAATATAACATAATCATTTATATCTACAAGTTTCGCTATATATTTATTAATTTCATCAATATACTCTTTATTGTCTTCAGCCACTACTTGCCCATCTTTATAATATATATTTCCATCATACCAGTTGCCATTTGGGAAATATACCAATCCTTTATAATTACTATCAAAGGCATCTTCTCCCAAATAATAACCGTTATTTTCGAAGCCTAACATATTTGCTATTGTAGGCAAAATATCTATTGTACTAGTAACTTTTTTTACTTCTTTAGGCTTTAAGCCAGGCGAATAGATAAAGAACGGAACTTTTTCTATTATAGCGTCCTCATCTTCACCTCTTAATTCTAAAACCTTCTTTTTATCACTTATACCATAAGAATAGTGATCTGTAAAGGCTATTATAACAGTATTATCTAGAAGTTTGTCTTCTTCTAGCCTTTTTAATAAAATTCTAAAAAACTCATCCGTGTCATGTGCTAATAATAAAGCATTTCTAGTTTCTAAATCTAAACTTTCATCAATAAGGTCAGGATAATTTGCCATTGCACCTTTTAACTTATTATCTTCTTTATCGTAAGGAAGATGCACTGAATATGTAATTATAAAGTCTAAAAATTTGTCGTTTCCTGTCATCATCCCATATATTTTGTCTGACTTTACTGCTTCGCTATCTTGTACACATTTTTCTATAGATAAATAATCCATAAATGACTTATAGTCGCTATAGCCAAATTGCCTGTGTAACGCCAGTCTATTATAAAAGTTTCTCCCGTTAGAATGGAACGATGTTCCAACATATCCCTTTTCATTAGCCATATTAGCTAATGCATACGGGAAAGAATTTTTTGTAAAAATACTTGCTGACGTTTCAGTTGATGGGCAATAAAAACCAGTATTAGCGGCAAATTCAGCATTAACGGTATATCCTACTCCAACATTTGGCATATAGTGATTAGCAAAATTAATACCATTTTCCATCATATATTTGACTGTTGGCATGTATTTGTCGTTTATCATCCAGCTATCTATGCTTTCCATAAGTACAAATACTACATTTTTATCTTTTAAGATACCGGTCATTTCATTTTCTTTTTTTATACTTTTACCTTCAAAGAAATCATCTACCATTTTTTCTTTTTCAGGCAAAACCTTGTTATTATTTGCAAATATCTTATATATACTCTTAAACGTATATTGATAAATACCCGCTATATTTAATGATTTGTTTGAATCTGCAAATTTATCATACACCAGTGTTGGTTTGTCCCATACTTCCCAAGCACCACCTGCTTTATCTTTATTTAATGCTATACCCATATAGGCGTTTACTCCTAAAATACCTATTATACTTAGTATTGCAGGTATAACTCTTAATATCCTGTTTTTTATTTTTCTCTCTTGCCACATTATACAAGTAAGTATAATAGAACCTATATATATTATTCCAACCAAAAACACTTTTATATCTATATACTGCCACACTGCAGAAGCATAATTTTTTGCCTCAGAAAAAAGAAATACAGTTTCTACCCATAGATACTTTGAAAACATCTTAAAACTTATAAAATTCACAAAAAACCAAAATCCAAATATAAGCGTAAATATAACGTAAATAATTCTACCTATTTTTTTAGGCAAAATGAATTTGCATATATATAGAATAAGTACTATCCAGAATAGATTAAATAAAATAGGCACAAAAACATAGCTATTATTTAACCTTATAGGATTTAAGACATATCTTAGCACTATATCTGATGTGACTAACGGTAAGATAGCAAAAATCCAAAATAGTATTGAAATGACTATATTATTCGAAAAAATACTCTCTAATACTTTTTTTATTTTTCCAGCCATTATTTTTCCCTTTCTGAATAAGATTAAATATATACTCTATCCCTATAGCTGCTAAAATTATAAAGATAAAACTTACTACAAACGAATATCTTGGTTGAGTTTCAATTATCATAAATAGCAATATAAAGCCAAACAAGATTATACATAGTAATGAATTATTCCCTTTTCTTATTAGTCCAATTATAGATAAAAGTAATATTATTAAATAAAAATACTGAAAAGGTCTTGGAATAAAACTACTTACAGCAGTATTTGCACCTACGCAAGCTGCCCAATAAGTTCCACTACAATCGCCAACTATCCATTGTTCAATAATTTTTTCTTTATAGAACAAAAATATTTCTTTAGGAGTTTTTGAGGATAATCTTTCTTTTACTTTATCAAGACACAATTCTACCAAATTATCGTCTCTTAAATGTTCTTCAACAAATTCAGCATCGTCTATATTCCAACTACCTTTATGATCAAAATTAGTACCTTTTAGTAGAAGGGTTACTGAGCCCGGTTCAGCCCCAACCCACAAAGGCCTTTGTATAATATTAAGTCCTAATAATATTCCACTTACACTTAACGTCATTATTAAATAGCCACCAATAACGCAAAGCATACTGGTATATTTGTTTTTCATAGTACATAACAATAAATATATTAAAAAAGCAATTAAAAAAACTATTCCAATTCCTCTAAATAAATTACTTAATGCTAAAAATATGCCTGATACCAAAAATGTCGTCCTTTTTTCATTCTTTTTAGCATTAAAGAAAATGATTAGAGT
>JAEEXS010000094.1 GCA_016287855.1 Clostridia bacterium | reverse complement strand
GAGCCAAAACGAGAAGATGAATACGGTACCTCTGTTATGAGCATACAGTTTTCAAGAGGTAGCCTATGTACAGTATCAATAAAAAATAGATATAATCATACAGTAAATAATCCAGATGCAACCTATAGCAATGATTTAGACAGGATAATAGCGGGGTTAAGTTTAAGTTTTAAAAAATTATTAGCAGAAAGGGATCTTAATCTTGATTTTGGGAATATAGAAGAAATTGATATTCCAAATTATGTAGTATTAGGTGATGGAAAATATTATAAGTACAATTTTGAAATGGATTGGTTTTATTATTGCCCTGGAAATATCGTTATAGAAGGGGGAGAAGCAATTAAAATAGGCGAACCAGAAAAAGTATTATTAGTAGAAAATTTTGTAATAGATATGGTAAATAAAACAATAAGTCAATATTATGACGAAGATTATAAAGATAGCTTTGTTAGAGATAGTTTTATTGACGATTTACAAGATATAGAAAAAATAGAAATATTAAGAGATAAAACCTCAAAAGATGGAGAAAGAGTAATAATTATTAAAAAGAAAGATACTGAAAACACTATCGAAATTAGGATAGATAGAGATAATCAGATAATAGGATATAAGAATTTAGAGCTTAAAGAAGTAGGTAGCAATTTTTTATATTATAATCGAGAATTAAAATATTTGGAACTTCCTATGCTTGGAAAAGCTGAGGATAATTTTTTGTATAGTAACAAAGCACTTGAGCAGTTAGATTTGCCCAATTTGGTAAGATTAGGAGATAATTTCTTATTTCAGAATACTATATTATGTAGTGTGAAATTACAGCTATTGGAAATAGTAGGAGATAATTTTTTAAGAAACAATGATAGGTTAGAGTCATTAGATTTGCCACATATATTTATGGTAGGTGGAGACTTTATGAGGTACAATATAAAAATAAGAAAAATAAATATGCCAAATTTGAAAACAGTGTATGAAAATTTTATGAGAGCTAATTCGGGATTAGAAGAATTATCATTACCTAAATTAAGAGATGCAGGATTGAGATTTTTGTCTGGTAATAAGGGAATAAAATCTGTATATTTACCAAATTTAGAGGAAGCAGAGGACTATTTTTTGGATAGCAATAAGGAGTTGACTTCAATTTCATTACCTAAATTAAGATTTGCCGGAGAAGATTTTTTATCTGCCAACGAAAGAATTATGAGCGTAGAAATGCCATCGTTAGAAACGGTTGGGGAGAATTTTATGTTATGGAATAGGCAATTAAAAGAGTTAAAATTGCCAAGTTTAGAAAATGCAGGAAGTAGTTTTTTGCCTTTTAATGAGGTGTTGACACAATTAGAACTGCCAAGTTTAGAAAATGCAGGAAGTAGTTTTTTGCACTTTAATAAGGTGTTGACACAATTAGAACTGCCAAGTTTAACAAGTACAGGATGTGATTTTATGCCACTTAATGATAATTTACAACGAGTTATACTTCCTAGACTAAAATTAGTAGGTGACAATTTTTTAGGAAGTAAATGGAAAAAAATAACCCCTGAACATTTGGCAAGATTAGATAAAGAAAAGGGCATGACGATTTATGATATAGGCGAAGGAAAACAAATAGTTTTAGGGTTACAAGTAATTTTGGGATTACACAATATAACAAGATATTAGTAATTATATAAGGAGTAGTAGTTATGGCAAGTGATGTAGAATTAAAGAAAATTAAGAAAAAATATGGTGAAAAATTTATGCATATGTGTCGCGACCTCTTTCCAACTATTTTGGAACAAGAAGGAGCTTTATTTGCCATACTTGAAAATACATTTGCCAATAACTCTAGAACTTTATATGAAGATATACACGAAAATAATTTAGAAATAGGTTTTAAAAACTTTATATATAGTAAGGTAGATATTAAAGAAGGAACGGTTGAAGTAGTAGAAGAAAGAACACCATATGAATTATTAGATGAAGCGGGATATGATTTATATGAATGTGAAACTGAAGAAGAAATACAGGAATTTAAGAAATATTTTGCACATGGAGAAGAACTTTGTACGTTTTATGGTGGAAGATTAAATAGATGTGTGGTGTTTTTTGCGGTAAAAAAGAATGTAGATGAAATAAAAAGAGAAGATTTTCGTTATCCTAAACGAGAGGATGAATATGGTACATCTGTTATGAGTATACAATTCTTTAAGAAAGGGCTATGTACGGTATCTATAAAAAATAGATATAATCATACAGTAAATAATCCAGATGCAACTTATGGCAATGACTTAGATAGGATAATACCAGGATTAAGTCAAAGTTTTGAAAATTTGCTTTTAAAACGTGGCTTACAATTTACTAGGAATAATATAGCAAAACTTAATATTCCCAATTATGTAGTAGCAGGGGACGGAAAATATTACAAATATAATTTAGAGATATATGCAAGTTGTTATTGTCCTGGAAATATTGTTATAGATGGGGAAGAAGTAATTAACGTAGGTGATCCAGAAAAAGTATTGCTAATAGAAAATTTTGAGATAGATTTAGTAAATAAAACAATAAGTCAATGTAGTAGAGTAAAAAGAAATTATGAAGATAGTTTTATTGACGATTTACAAGATATAGAAAAAATAGAAATAGTAAAAGATAAATACTCAAAAGATGACGAAAGAGTAATAGTTATTAAGAAGAAAAATAGTGAAATCCCAGTTGAAATCAGAATAGATAGAGATAATCAAATAATAGGATATAGGAATTTAGAACTTGAAGCAGTAGGAAATAATTTTTTAAAACATAATATAAAATTAAAATATTTAGAATTACCAATGCTTACAAGAGCTGGAAATGGTTTCTTGAAATATAATAAAGGACTTGAAAGATTAGAATTGCCACAATTACGATATTTAGGGGACGAAGCACTTTCATATAATAATAATTTGAGTGAGTTAATCTTGCCTGAATTGCGTGAAGCAGGAGATGAATTTTTATATGCTAACGAAAAACTGAAACAGTTGATTTTGTCTAAATTAGAACAGGTAGGAGAGGCTTTTTTAGGTGTTAATACGATATTAACTGATTTATATTTACCTAAATTGAAAAGAGCGGAGGGAAACTTTTTAAATGGCAATAGTGAGTTAGAGCATTTAGAGTTACCAAGCTTATATGAGGTCGGAGCAAATTTTTTATTTTGGAATAATAAATTAAAACGTTTATATTTACCTAAATTAGAAATAGTGGGAGAAGGCTTTTTATATTCAAATAGGTGTTTGAAAGAATTATATTTACCTTCTTTGAGATTAATAGGTAGCTTTGCTTTATTTAACAATGGAGAATTATCAGAAATAGATTTACCAAGTGTAATAAGCATAGGAGATTCCTTTATAGATAAAAATAGAAAATTAAAAAAAGTAAATATACCGAATTTAAGAAAAGTAGGGGATTGTTTCTTGAGCTCAAATAGAGATTTAGTAGCAATTGTATTGCCCCAATTAAGAACAGTTGGAAATAATTTTTTAGCAGCTAATAAAAAAATCAGAAAAGTAGGAATGCCATTATTAGAAAGTGTAAGAGATGGCTTTATGCAACGTAATGAACAATTAAAAGAATTAAAATTGCCACGTTTAAGCAGAGCTGGTAATGAGTTCTTGGCTTCTAATGTGGACTTAAGAAGGGTGGAATTAGATAATTTAATGTATGTAGGAGAAAACTTTTTATTAAATAACGAAGGACTTACATATTTGTATTTACCTAAATTATTGTATACGAAAGATGGATTTATATCACATAATAATAATTTAGATCGTCTTGTAGTGCCTCGTCTAAAGAGGATAGAGAAAGGCTTTTTAGGGGATAGGTCGGTAAAAATAACACCTAAACATTTGGCAAGGTTAGATAAGAAAAAAGGTTTAGCTACATATAATATTGGAGAAGGAAAGCAAATAGTTTTAGGTTTGCAAACTTTAGAAAGATAGTAGTATAATTGGTTGAAGGAGAAATAATTATGGATCAAAAAAAATGTTTAGTACAAGTAGATGAGGTATTAAATCATTTAAGTGAAGAAGATTTAAATAAAATACCTCTAGATATTAGAAACTCTATTAAAGAAAATAAGGACAAAAATTATACTTGGGAATATGACGAAACAAAGGAGCTTTGGGATCAAGATTTAGATAGAAAATCCATTGCAATATTGTCGTACTTAAATATGGAATACTTAGTAAATAAAGAGCAAAAAGAACTTTTAAAAGAAATGCATAGATTTAATGAAAGAAAAAAATATTCTAAATAGAACTAGAAATCTTGAAAAAAATATAATAGAATACCTTGTATGAGGTGAAAGATAATGGAATTTATATATACGAGAAAGATCAACTATTATGAAACAGATAGGATGGGAGTAGTCCATCATTCTAATTATATAAGATTTTTAGAAGAATCAAGGTCTTATTGGATGGAAAAAGTCGGACTTCCTATGGCGCTTGTAGAAGAAAGAGGTTATACTATTCCGACTATAGAGGTAAATTGTAAGTATAAATATCATGTGACGTGTGGAGATGAAATTACAATAGAGCCTAAAATAACTGAGTATAATGGCGTAAAAATGACGGTTACTTATAAAGTATTAGATAAGAAAACTGGGAATACTGTTATAGAAGCATATACTAAACATTGCTTTACTAATAGAGATTTAAAACCTGTTAATATAAAGAAATGTGATGACCTAATATATGATAAATTTGAGAAATTGTATTTAGATTAAATTTATATAAATATTAAGGGGGAGATAGTATGAATAATGAGCTAGTTCTTAAAAGATGTAAGAAATGTGGAGCAATGGTTAAGGTAATAGAAGATTGTAATTGCCCTGGTTGCGGAATAGTATGTTGTGGAGAAGAAATGCAAGTATTGGTACCTAATTCTGTAGATGCAGCTTTTGAAAAACACGTTCCTACATTTGAAGTAAAGGATGGTAAAGTATATGTAAAAGTAAATCATGTTATGGAAGATGAGCATTATATAGAGTGGGTAAGTAGTGTCTCTGATGGTAAAGAATGTATTAAGTACTTTAAACCTGGCGAAGCCGCAGAAACTCATTTTAAATATATACCAAATTCAAAGTTATATGCTTATTGCAATAAACATGGACTATGGAAAGCTGATGTAGAATAATTAAGAGAAACCTTCAATTTTATAATTGGAGGTTTTTTTGACAAAGTCCTCATTTAAATTTATAATATGGTATAATTTATTAAATATTACAAAAGATTGGAGTTATGTTATGAAAAATAAGATACATTTTGAGGTGCCTGAGTTTAGTACTATTAAGGAGATTATATATAACTCAGCTAAGGTGTATGGGGATAATATAGCGTTTACTTTGAAGAATAAAGAGAATGATAAGGTAAGTTATAGAGATATTAATTATAAAGAGTTTTTAGAGGATATAAATAGTCTCGGAACGGAGTTTTATTCGCTAGGATTAAAAGGGAAAAGAGTAGCTATAATGGGTAAGAATAGATATGAGTGGGTTCTTACTCATTTTGCCAACCTTTTAGGTGGGATTGTGTCTGTTCCGTTAGATAAGGACTTAAAGTTGGAGGAGCTTACCAATTCTTTAAGAAAGAGTAAAGCTGATGCTATAGTATTTGACCCCAAAGTATTAGAGCTAATTGAAGAAGTGAAGAAAGAGAATTTAGAAAATTTAAAAGAATTTATCTGTATGGATAATATAGAGGAATATAAAAATATTAAAGAATTGACCGAAGCAGGAAGAACTAAGTTAAAAGCCGGAAAGAATGAATATGTGGATTATAAAATAGATGAGAATGCTATGAATATCTTGTTATTTACCTCTGGAACTACTTCACAAGCAAAAGCAGTAA
>JAEEXS010000093.1 GCA_016287855.1 Clostridia bacterium | reverse complement strand
AAAGAATGAAAGTGCGTTCAGATAAAGCAACGTGCGGAGAAATAGGAAAAGCCTTGGCAGTACGAGAGGCAGATTTAGATAAATCAAAGGGAATACAATTATATCCTACGGTAGTAGAGTATGATAGTTTAGAAAAAGTAGAAGATTATATAAAACCAGGATTAACTCCTCAATCAATGCCAGACGGAGGTTATATTGTAACCGCAATACAAACGGATACAGGAAAAAAGATATTGGTTGGAATAGGAAAGAACGACCAAGAAATATCTACGGATTTGTACGTAGATAATAGTGGAGCAGGATGGGCATGGACAGAAGGAAAAGAGATAAGTAAGTTTGTAGAGGAAAATAACACAAAGTTTACACCAGTAAAGACGCTCGCCGGAATAACAGGAGGAAGTAGTGGCGGTAGTGGAAGTGGAAACGGAGGCGGAAGTAGCGTAGTAGCTATAATGGAAAATAGTGCAGTTACTGTTGGAAGTTATATAGCGTATAGCGGAGGAGACTATACCGGGAAATGGGTAGTATTAAGAAATAACGGAGGAACTATAGAGATAATAAGTAAGGAAAGTGTAGGAAACTTAACTTTAAGCGGAGCAGATGGATATGCAAATTGTGTACAAATACTAAACGATAAATGTGCAACATATGTAAATAGTACATATGCAACAAGTGGAAGAAGTGTAGGAACAACGAACGATAGTATAGGTCAGATAAATACAAGAACCTACCCATTAGCATATGAAGTTGTAAGAGATTATATATTGCCATATTATGATGAATATTATGTAGCAGATCAAACAATAATAGCTAATAATACAAATTTGAAACACAGCAGTGGTATGGTATGGTTAGCTTCGCGTTCTGTACGTATTAATGAGTATAGCACTAATTTCGATTTACGTAGAATGGATACTGAAGGAGTAATGACCTATAATGGATTGTATTGGATAGATTCAGAAGGTGAAGGTGAAGGTGCATCGTATTCTCGCGGTGTGCGTCCAGTAATAACTTTAAGACAAAATGTTAAAATAACGGGTGGAGCTGGTACAGTAGATAATCCATATACACTAGGTTTTTAGACTTAAGTACGTTTATTAAAAGTAAAAAAATGAATAAGTAATAAAAAAATAGGCAAACTACAAAAAGATGTGTAGTTTGTCTATTTTTTCTTTGGAAAGGAATGAAGAGTATGAAAATTAAAGAAATTATGAACACAAATTTAAAATGGGTTACTCCAAATACAGATTTAAAGAAAACGGCTGAAATAATGCAAAAATATGATGTTGGAGTTGTACCGGTATGTAATGACAATCAAGTTTTACTTGGCTTGGTTACAGATAGGGATATTGTAATAAGAAATATTGCTGAAGGGAAAGATCCTGAAACTACTATGGTAAAAGATATTATGACTTCTGGTGTTAAAACTGGAAGGCCAGATATGTCACTTGATGAGGCTTGCGAAATTATGTCAGATTGGCAAGTTAGAAGACTTCCTATAGTAGATAATGAGAAGTTAGTAGGATTAGTATCTTTAGGAGATATTGCGTTAGATTGTGATTTTGATGTTGAGGTTTCACAATGCTTATGTGATATTTGCGAGGATAGAGATGTAGAAGATTGGGAATAAAAAATGGCACGGGAAGATCCCGTGTCATTTTTTGTATAAATCAGAATGAGTTCCTGTTCTAAAAGCAGTTAGTATTAACTCATTTTTATTTATTTTATATATTAAAAGCCAGTCTGATTGTATATGGCATTCTCTATAACCACTAAAATTGCCTAGCAAAATATGATCTTTGTATTTTGCTGGCAAAGTTTTATTGTTGGCTAATATTTCAATAACTTCTTGTAGAAGCTTTATATTTCGTCCTCTTTTTTTCATTAATTTATAGTCTTTTTTAAACAAGTTACTATATTTTACCGTTAACAAGCTTATCAATCCTCTTTCTCTAGATCTCCCCACATTTCATTTAAATTAGTATAGCCTTTACTTAACCCTTTCCCATTTTCTGCATCTTCCATAGCTTTTAATGTTTCAGCATTTAATCGAGGTATCTTCACTTCGAAAGGAATACTTTCTGTAAGAATAATTTGTCTAAGTAGCATATTGATAACATTAGTAAAATTTGTTCCTAAACAATCGAGCATCTCTTTAGCTTGTTTTTTTACTTCTTCATCAACATTTACATTAATAGTAGCCATATTATCAACTCCCAACATATTATATACATATTATAACATATTATGCGTATAATTTCAACATGTTACTTTTATAATAGGAGAAAAATTAAATGATGTCTATCAAATGCTGTTTTATATCTAGCATTATTTAACGCCTTCGCTCTTAATAATTATACCACCATAATTAGGGCTTTACAGCATTTTCGACTGCGATATATTGAGCAATTTCGTTGTTTTACGACAAAAAAATCGGCAAGTGAATGCCGATTTTTTGGATGTCCCCAAGTCTAATATATTTCTGAATGAACTTCAATATCTTTCTTTGAACTTCTTTTTACTCTAGAACCTTTAGTATCTATACAAGCAATTTTTATTTTCCCTAAATCTTCAGATGGAATTTCTACTTGAGCAAAAGGCATATCTGAATTTGTAGGTACATATATTTTCTTAAACATATTATATAGATAAGTTAAAAATGCATTGTGATTTTTTAAGTTTACTTTTGCTAATGCTTGAGGGTGCTTCATAAAGGAAGTACAGTCAGCATATTGAGGCTTTATAACAAATTCTCCTCGTTTATTTATAAATCCCCATTTCCCATTAAGGCAAACAGCAGAAGTTCCAAAAGAAAATGGTTTTACATATTCAAAACGTGGCTTTATTACTAGATTCCCTTTTGTATTTATAAATCCCCATTTTTTTCTTAGTTTTATAGGTGCAAGTCCTTCGCTAAAACCTTGGATTCTATTGTATAAAATAGGCGGATTTTTCTTTCTATTTTCTTTGTACCAATTAGTAAGTGCAGATAAATCGTTTGCAATTGTAGGATTCCCAACGCAATGAATAACTCCTAATTGGAAGTTACCGTTATCTAAACCAAACGCATCTACATATTTAGGGGGAACAACTTCTACTAAATCTTTATTTATAAATCCCCATTTATTTTTAGCTTTTATCCATGCAAACCCTTCGGTAAAATCGCATATTCTTTGGTATTGATGAGGAACAACTAACTTCTCAGTTTCTATATCTAAAATACCATAAAGTCCTTGTTTATATACTGCAAGATATTTATTTGAATTTATATCATGAAACTTTTTATAGTGTTTCTGGATATTCTTAAAGTCTTTGTTCGCAAATTTCAGCATTGCAAATTGTTCTGGTGAAACAACAGACATGAAATTACCACCTTTCTTAAAATACACTACTAAAATATTTTACACAAAAAAAATTAAAGATACAAGTCATTTTTAGGAAAAAATATCGACGGAAAATATTGTAATTTATATGATTAAATGTTAGTATAATTAAGGTGTAGATTATATTAAAAGGGGATAGAAAAATGACTTTATTAAATGCTATTATTTTAGGAATTATACAAGGAATCGGAGAGTTTTTACCTATTTCTAGTTCTGGCCATTTATTATTTGTGCCATGGCTTTTTAATTGGGAATATCAAGATTCTTTGACATTTGATGTTGCACTTCATGTCGGAACTTTAATTGCAGTTTTAGCATTTTTTTGGAAAGATTGGTTTATACTTATAAAAGATGGACTTACAAAGGGAATAAAAACTTTTGAAGGAAAGATGTTTTGGTGCTTGGTTGTAGCATCTATTCCTGGAGCTATCGCTGGTGCATTACTTGACGAAGTAGCTGAAAATGTATTTAGAGGACCACTTATGCCTATTATTTTAGCTTGTTCGTTAGCAATCATGGGTATTTTGTTATTCTTTGCAGATAGATATGGAAAGCAAGAAAGAGACTATGAAAAAATGACATTTTTAGATACCTTGTTAATTGGTATAAGCCAAGCGTTTGCAGTTATTCCGGGTACTTCTAGATCTGGCGTTACTATGACTATGGCTAGAGCCTTAGGGGTTACGAGAGAAGCTGCTGCAAAGTTTTCATTTTTACTTTCAACACCTATAATTGCAGGTGCTGCACTTTATAAATTTGTACTAAAACCAGATGAACTTGCAATGGGTGAGTTATTTAGTTTACCTTGCATAGTAGGAGTTCTTACTGCTATGGTTGTAGGTTTCTTAAGTATTGCATTTTTAATGAAGTATTTGAAAAAGAGTAACTTTAACGTATTCGTTATTTATAGAGTAGTTATTGCAGTTATTCTAGTTGTTACTTATATTATAAGAGTAAAATAAAAAGGAGTTTCGTATGAATATAATTGATGGAAAGGCTATTGCCAAAGAGATTAGAGAAGAGATAAAAGAAGAGGTTATGTCTCTTTCTAGAAAACCCGGACTTGCGGTAATCTTAGTTGGAGATGATCCGGCATCTAAGGTTTATGTAGATAATAAAGCAAAGGTTTGCATGGAATTAGGAATTAAGAGTTTTGTATATAGACTTCCAGATACTACGACTGAAAAAGAGCTATATGAATTAGTAGATGAATTAAATCAAAATGATGATGTAGATGGAATTTTAATTCAACATCCAATACAGGGCGAAGCGGATGAAAAGAATGTATTTAATAGAATTGCACCTGAAAAAGATGTTGATGGGTTTAATGTAATAAACAAGGGAAAACTTTCTGCGGGTATTGATTCGTTTGTAGCTTGTACACCTCTTGGAATTGTATATATGTTAAAACATGAAGGAATAAAAATTGAGGGGAAGAATGTTGTAATTATTGGAAGAAGTAATATTGTTGGAAAACCTCTTGCGTCACTTATGCTAAAGGAAAATGCTACAGTTACAGTTTGTCATTCTAAAACAGAGAATATAAAAGAAATTTGTCGAAATGCAGATATTTTAGTTGCAGCACTTGGTAAGGCTAAGTTTGTAACAGAAGATATGGTAAAAGAGGGTGCTGTTGTTGTTGACGTTGGAATAAGTAGAGTTGATGGAAAACTTTTGGGAGATGTAGATTTTGAGAATGTTTCTAAGAAAGTTTCTGCGATTACTCCTGTACCTGGAGGGGTAGGACCTATGACTATTGCGATGTTGATGAAAAATGTTATGAAAGCGTATTACGGAAGACAATAGTTAAACTTTTCCTCTTGAATATGAACTTTTAAAATGATAGAATTTATTTGTTGGACAAGCGAATTTTTACTTTTTTGAATATAATACAAAAAGGGTGAGAAAATATGAAAGAGTCACATAAAAAATTAATCATAAGAATAGTAGCTATTATTATTGTTATTGCATTTTTAGCTACTGGTGTTGGAATTATAGGGAGTTCATTTTTTAACTAATAGGGAGAATTAATGAGTATTATTTTAATTGGATTACTAGCTGGACTTATAAACGGTCTTTTTGGCTCTGGAGCTGGAATGGTTGTTTTACCTGGGCTTATTTCTGTATTGAAGATGGATAGTAAAGTGGCGCGTGGAACGTCACTTTTTATTTTAGTTGTTGTTAGTACGATAACTTGTATTTTTTATGTGAAAAATATTCCGGATTATACTACTCTTTGGTTTGTTACAGCGGGTGGAATACTTGGTGGAGTTATTGGTTCAAAATTTACTAAAGTTATTCCAAAGAGGGTACTTAAAATAATTTTAGGAATAGTAATGTTATTTAGTGGTGTGAGAATGATTTTGAGGTAGAGTATGATTAATTTTCTTTGTGGTACGTTTGCGGGAATATTAACTGGGTTGGGTGCTGGTGGTGGAGTTTTTTTAATACTGCTTTTAGGCTGGGTTACAAGTTT
>JAEEXS010000092.1 GCA_016287855.1 Clostridia bacterium | reverse complement strand
TATGATAAATCTAGGCAAACTAGATTTGGGAAAATATAAAGTAAAAGTATCTGCAGTTGGAGGAACTTATAGTGATGCAATATTAAAAGAATTTGAAGTAACAAGTTCATTACATGAAATATCTCTATCTAAAGAGGTAAATATCGAAAACTTAAATAAAGTTAATATTAAGAGATACCCAGTAGAATTAATGTTATTTGATAAAGATAACGCATTGTATTATAAAACTCTTCAAAAGATAATATCTAACACAAATGGCGGAACAAACGAACAAGCATTAGCTAGAAATTATGCATACAAGAAATTAAATGAATTCTTAGGTGAAGAGAAATACAATACTGAATTTAGAGTAGCTTTACAAAACTATGATAATGGTATAAGCAAAATTCAAGATAGTTCTTCAGACGACTTATTTACAGCACAAGTAGTAGCCAATGCAAGAGAATATATAAATGCTGATGCAACCAAAGCTTTCTTTAACAACAAATTAGAAAATACAGATTCAAATCCTTCCGAAGTAACATGTGCATATATGGGATTAGCAGCATTAAAAGAACCAGTGTTAACCGATGTAAGGTATTTATTAGAAAATGAAAGTAACTTTGAAATATTAGAAACAATAGACTTAATAGATGCGTTAGCTTACTTAGGAGATTATGAAGGCGCAACTAATTATTATGAATCTATTATTCAACCACTTATGAAAGAGAATGATTACGAAAAATCTATAGATTCTAAATATGAAACCTTCTACTATCAAGCAACATCTCGTTTGCTTCCAATGCTTGCTTTAACACAACATAAAGACTTTGAAAAAGTACTACAATATGTATTAACAAACGATACAACAGAATATATCCCAGTTATGGATCTTATGGCATTTATAAATAATTACAATCCAGCAACCAGCAAATCTCAAGTTACATACTCTGTTTTAGATCAAGAAGAGAAAGTTGATTTTTCAAAAGACAAAGTTAAATTCTTATCTCTAAACAAACCAGAATTTGATAGCTTTACTATTAAAAGTTCAAAAGGAGAAATTAAGTCTTTAGTATCCTATATTGGAGGCGCAGATGAACTATTTGAGATAGATAGTGGTGTATCAATTAGAAAAGAAGTAACGGAAGGAAGTTTAGGCGGTTATACTGATGTAAACCTAAAAATTACACTACCTGTAGACAGTAAGTACTATGTAGTAAGTGATGTAATACCATCATCCTCAAGGTTTGTTTCTGCTAGAAGCTCCGATTACAAATGGGGCTTATCTAAGTGGGATGGTCAAAGAGTATATTTCTATATAAGAAGCAATCATACTGGTGAGATTAATATAAATTATAGAATTAGAAATGTATTAGCTGGTGAGTTCTCTGTTGAACCTGCATATATTACAGACCGCTCTGGTAAAGTACTTGCAAATAGTGCAAATGAAACAGTTAAATTTAAAGTAAAATAAATTGTACAAGATAGTTCTTAAAGAAAAACATATATAATATAAATGTAATCGAAGCTTACAAATTAATAGGAGGGTTATTAAATGACAAAAGATGAAATAAAGTTTTTTACTATGTCAGTAGATGATGTAATAAAAAGTCTTGATTCTTCAAGAAATGGGTTATCAACAGAAGAAGCTCAGGCTCGATTAAAAGAATATGGGTATAATAAACTAGAAGAAAAAGGTAAAAAAAGCCTTTTATCGAAGTTTATTGATCAATTCAAAAACCTAATGATAATAGTATTACTGATTGCAGCAGCTGTTTCAGCTGTTGCACCAGTATTGGCTGGAGAAGGGAAAGTCGATTTAGTCGATACACTAATAATTTTATTTGTAGTTGTAGTAAACGCTATTTTAGGGGTAGTTCAAGAAAATAAAGCAGAAAAATCGCTTGAAGCCTTAAAAAGTATGTCTGCTCCATTTGCTAAAGTTATGAGAAACGGAGAAGTATCGCATATAAAATCCGAAGAAATCGTGCCGGGAGATATAGTTATACTAGAAGCTGGAGATTTTGTTCCAGCAGATATGCGACTTATTGAAATGGCGTCTTTAAAAATAGAGGAATCAGCGTTAACTGGGGAATCAGTTCCGGTAGAAAAGGAAGATATTGTAATAAAAAAAGAAGATGCATCGCTTGGAGATAGAGTTAATATGGCATACTCTGGAAGTAGTACTGTATATGGACGAGGTGTAGGAATTGTTACTAATACAGGAATGAACACAGAAGTAGGAAAGATTGCGACTTATCTTTCTGAATCGGACAATACATTAACACCACTACAGGTGAAGTTGGAGGAGCTAAGCAAGATATTAACTATTGCAATAAGTGTTATTTGTGTATTGGTATTTGTATTTAGCTGGATTGCACAACCAAATATAAATGCAGAGGGCATTTTAGAATTATTTATGAGAGCAATAAGCTTAGCAGTAGCCGCAATTCCAGAAGGACTACCTGCTGTTATCACAATAGTTTTAGCAATGGGAGTTCAAAGAATGGCATCAAGAAATGCAATAATAAGAAAGCTCTCAGCTGTTGAAACACTTGGCTCTACCGAAGTTATTTGTTCAGATAAAACAGGAACTTTAACTCTAAACAGAATGACAGTAAAAGAATTATATTATTCTGAAAAAGCATTTAAAGCCGAAGAAGTAAATAATTTTGAAAATGATGGCAAAAAAATGGCATGGGTTTTGACACTATGCAATGATTCAAAAGAAAATACATCTAGTGGAAAAGGTATAGAATATGTTGGTGACCCTACAGAAACCGCATTAGTAGCATATACGGCACCACGAGGATATGCTAAAAACGATTGCGAAAATAAATATAAAAGAGTAAAAGAAATTCCTTTTGATTCTGAAAGAAAGCTCATGACAACTGTCAATACAATAGACGGAAATGTATATTCGCTAACTAAAGGAGCGCCAGATCTACTAGTAAAAAGATGTTCTAAGATTTTAGTAAATGGAGAGATTAGAGATATAACATCTCAAGATATAAAGAAAATAGAAGAAGCAAATTCAAATATGGCATTTAAGGCTCTTAGGGTACTTGCAGCATCATATAAAGAATTAGATGCTGTGCCTGAAAAGGCTGAGTCTAATGACTTAGAAAATAATATGGTCTTTGTAGGATTGGTTGGTATGATAGATCCACCAAGACCAGAAGTAAAAGATGCAGTAAAACTTTGTAGACGTGCAGGAATAAGACCTGTAATGATTACAGGAGATCACAAAGATACAGCTGTTGCAATTGCAAAAGAGATTGGAATAATAGATGATGCCTCAAAAGCAATCACAGGGCAAGAATTAGACAAAGTAAAAGATGAAGATTATAAAGAACTTGTAAAAAAATATTTTGTTTATGCTAGAGTATCTCCTGAACATAAAGTAAAGATAGTAAAGGCATGGAAAGCAAACGAAAAAACAGTTGCAATGACAGGTGACGGAGTAAACGATGCACCAGCTCTTAAAAATGCAGATATTGGTGTAGGAATGGGAATCACCGGCACAGACGTATCTAAAAGCGTTTCGAATATGGTATTAACAGACGATAATTTCGCAACAATAGTAAGTGCAGTAGAAGAAGGAAGAAAAATATATAGTAATATAAAGAAAGCAGTACAATTCCTTTTATCTTCTAATTTAGCGGAAGTGGTGGCAATATTCCTTGCTACAATTTTAGGACTTGTAACAAAACAAAATTGGAATATATTAGCTGCTGTTCAGATATTATGGATAAACTTAGTAACGGATGCTTTCCCAGCTCTTGCATTAGGTGTTGAAAAAGCAGAAAGTGATGTTATGAATAAAAAGCCTAGAAAAGCTAAAGCTAGTTTCTTTGACGATGGAATGGGTACAAACGTTATATTCCAAGGAATAGTAATAGGAGGACTTACTTTGCTTGCATATTACATAGGCGAATTTGTATATAAAGATCAAGCCCTTGGAATGACTATGGCATTTGCAACATTATCCTTTACAGAGCTTATTCACTCATTTAACGTACGTTCTTTAGATAAGTCATTATTTACACTTGGGGTATTTTCAAATAAAACTTTGGTTTGGGCAATTTTTGGCTCAGCAATATTACAATTAGTAGTTTTAACAGTTCCGGCAGTTGCAACACTATTTAAAGTTGAAATAATGAATTCAACTCAATGGATTTGGGTTCTTGGTTTGTCTTTCTCAATTATACCAATAGTTGAGATTCAAAAACTTATTTATAGACACACACATGTAGAGGTAATTAGCTAGGAATAAGGAGGGGAAGATATGGATTTTCTAAATATAGCAAATGCTGTATATTACAAAGCAGGAGGAAAGATAGAACTAAACAAAGAAGAGCAAGAAATAAATAATTTATTTAAGAAAAAAAATAAAACCGTCTTTATTTTAATAGACGGAATGGGAAAGATTTTATTAGATAATTTACTGCCGGACTCATTTTTAAGCAAAAATGTAAAAGGAGTAGCAAGAGCTTTATTTCCATCAACAACAGCAGTAGTACTTACAGCACTAGCAACAGGCGAATATCCTGCTACACATAGTGTAAATGGTTGGTTTAACTATATTGAAGAAACAGACGAATCAGTTATTTCTTTACCATTTGTAAACCGCTTTGATGTAGATAAAAAACTAAAAGTAAAACTTACAGATTTATTCCATTCTAAAACTCGTATGCAAAATTTACCTGGTAAGGTTTCAATGATTGCAAATTCAAGTATTGTAAAATCTGACTTTTCGAGATGGTCAAGAGGAGATACAAAAGGGTACGGCTATAGGACGTTTAAAGGTGCTTTTCAAACTTTAGCCAAACTTATTAATAAAGACAACGAAAAAGAATATATCTATTTATATATTGATGAATTTGATACTACTTGCCATAAATACGGACCAGATAGTGAAGAGGCACGTGAGATGTTAAAAACAATAAATACCTTTGTTGAGAAATATGCAAAAAGATATAAAGACAAGGTAAATACAATTATTACAGCAGATCATGGACAAGTAAGAATAAAAAATGAGAATTTCTTTACGATTAATAGTAAAGATGAAATGATGAAGCTATTGAAAGCACCACCATCAGGCGATTCTAGATGTGTATGTTTCCATGTGCTTGCTGGAAAGAAAGAAGAGTTTAAGAAACTATTTAATAGTAGATATGGAAAATTTGCAAGATTATTATCTATAGAAGAAATGGATAAAATGCATTTAATAGGACCAGGTAAAATATGTGATAGAGCCAAAAAGAGATTTGGAGATTTTTGCGCATTATTAGATAGAGAGCATGCATTTTTATATGTGGCAGACGACTTTGATAGAGCAAAACTGAAAAAAGGATGCCATAGTGGAGATTCAGAAGATGAGATGCAAATACCATTGATTGTGTTTTAAAAAAGTGCCAGGCGGGTGTTAACCGCCTGGCTTGTTTTTATACCTCCATTTCTTTCACGACTTTCTCCCAGATCGGGAGATACTCAGGGGCAAGTCCTTCGTTGACCAGTCCCTTGAATTCTTCGTCGTTACCGACGAAGTACTGGGAGCAAAGCCCCCAGAGGTAATTCTTTTCCCGCTGGGTGAGGACGTTGTCCATACGCTTGAGGAGCTTCTCCGCGTAGGTATTCTCCTCTTGCTGGCGATTGAGGTAATTTCCTCCTTTGTACACCAGCATGTACGGAGACTTCTCACCGAAGAGGTCCTGATCCATGAAATCTTCATCATACAGAGATGCGATGGAGAAGAGGTTCTCTTCCCGAATTTTCTCTTTGATACTCTCGAAGATTTCACGGAGGGCAGCGGCCCTGAGCAGAGCATCATTGCCGTTCGAATAGTCCTGCACCGTGGCGGACTGGTATAGCAACTTGGCGAGATCGCG
>JAEEXS010000091.1 GCA_016287855.1 Clostridia bacterium | reverse complement strand
CCTGAAGGAAATACTTCAACAGTATCTCCTTTAACTCTAAACTTGCTTCTTGTAAACTCTATTTCGTTTCTATCATACTGAATTTCAACTAGTTTTCTAAGTAATTCATCTCTATTTTTAGTCATTCCAGGTCTTAAAGATATTGTCATATTGCTGTAATCATCAGGATCTCCTAAACCATAAATACAAGACACACTCGCAACAATAATAACATCTTTTCTTTCAAATAACGCTGCTGTTGCGGAGTGGCGCAACTTATCTATTTCATCATTTATTGCAGAGTCCTTTTCAATATATGTGTCAGTTGTGGCAATATACGCCTCTGGTTGGTAATAATCGTAATATGATACAAAATATTCAACCGCATTTTCTGGGAAAAATTCTTTAAACTCGGAATAAAGTTGGCCAGCAAGTGTTTTATTATGAGCTAAAATAAGCGTAGGTTTTTGCACTTTTTCTATTATATTAGCCATTGTAAAAGTCTTTCCAGAACCAGTAACACCAAGTAAAGTCTGAAACTTTTTGCCCTCTTTTATTCCATTACTTAAATATTCAATTGCCTCTGGCTGATCCCCAGTAGGCTTGTATTTTGAATGAATTTTAAACATACCTTACTCCTTAATTCATATATAACTTATTTTCTATAATATACTCAAAAACAGATTTGTCAACGATTTCTTGCATAGCACCCCAATTTTTCGTTTTAATATATTCCCTAATTTGAGTAGAAGAAATGTCTATATTTTCTAAATCATCCGTTATAATAAAGCCTTCTTGTTTATTTAATTGCTTTAAGTATTTTTTTACATCAATATTTAATCTATTGATAATAATCATATTCCCCGCTAGTAGAGTTTCATATTCCTGCCATTTATCAAAATTTATTATATTGTCTGCGCCAATAATCAAATAAAGCTCATCTTCGGGATATTTTTCTTTTAAATACTCCATTACCATATATGTATAAGGTAGCTCGTTACCTTCAGCTTGCACTATTACCCTATCACTCTCATAAAACTTTAGCATATTTATTCTATCACTAATATCTTCTAAATCATTCTTGTCCCAATACGCACCAGTTGGCATTAATATTACTTTATCTAAATATTTTTCTAATAAATGATTAACTATTTTTCTATGTCCAATATGAACCGGATCAAAACTTCCTACATATATCCCTATTTTCATTTTTAATCATCCTTTCAAATGACTATCTTTTATATGTTGGTATATTAAACTTGTGTTGATTACTTTTATGTAATTTCTCTATTTTTTCTTGAACATCTTTAGGTAGTTTTGATTTATCTTCCATATACAAAGAAATATCTGAGTATTTGACACCTAATTTTTCTTCATCGTTTTGACTAGAAAGCCCATCGCTAGGGGTTTTATATAATACTTTTTCAGGCACTTTTAAATATTCGCCTATTTTTATTACCTCTTCAACTGTAAAATCTGCTATTGTAGAGATATCACTTACTGAATCTCCGCCTTTAGTAAAATACCCTACAAAAAGCTCACTTTTATTTGAAGTCCCTGCAACTAAATATCTCTTTCCTTCAACTGCACTATATAAGGCAGCTAAATAATATAAAGTTGTCATTCTAAGACGTGGCTTTATATTTATATCACTATTTTTTAGTTCTTCTTTACTAAAATCACCCAACTTATTTACTTCGTTTTTGAAAGTATCAAATACACTCGTGATATCTAAATTAATAAGTCTAAAGCCATAGTAATCACTAATTAATTTAGCATCATTAAAATCTTCTACATTCGAGTGACACGGGATTGTAACACCTATTACATTTTCTTTTCCCAAGGCTTTAGTGAATATTGCAGAAACTACAGCAGAATCTTTTCCTCCACTTATTCCCATTATTACACCATTTAAATTGTTTTCTTTATAGTATTTTCTTATGAATTCAACAATATTATTAACTTCCTTTTCCGCATCAAATATTTCCATAAAAATTCTCCTCATATCTGTTTAGAATTACTTTATAAGTATATCAGACTCAATATATATTTTAAATATTTTTACAATAAAAAAATAAGACTTCAAATTGAAGTCTTTTTGGCGGAGAGAACAGGATTTGAACCTGCGGAGGCTCGTCACCTCGCACGCTTTCCAAGCGTGTGCCTTAAACCGCTCGACCATCTCTCCAGCTTTAATAATATTAGCATATATGCACATTTTTTTCAAGTATTTTTCCAAAAAAGTGCTCCCCTGTCCATACTCGGACAGAGGAGCTAATTTTAATTTTTACAAGGTCCAGAGCTGGCCGCGCTCGTCAATGCAAACGACGTACTCTTTGCCACTTGCTTCAGTCCGGGAATACCGGTTGTTTCCGCAAGGCTCATAGCCAGCGGCTCGCAGCTGGGCTTCCACTTCCTGTTTTTTTTCATCATAGGTCTTTTTGACAACTTCACTCGCCATTTTTTTACGTCCTTTCTTATCTTAATTTCTGCATATTTTTTCTGTATCCTCGCTATAATTAATCACGAATTATCTGCCTTAGCATTTTCTTTTATAGTATATGCTTTCTCAGAAGAATTGTTCTTCCTTCTTTTTTTGTGTGATTCGTACTCACATGGCGGATAGTTACCAGAGGAACAAGTTTCATACCTATCTCCTCTGATATCGTGTTTTACTCTTTCAATTCGTAATCTTTCTCGCATCGTGTAATACATTGTATTTTCAACTCCTCGATGCTATAGCTATATCAGTCCTGCAAATCCTCTATTTACCCACGTCCTCTCTATAATCTATTAAATACCCATTAGGGTACTACGTCCTCGCTATAATTGTTTGCGAACTCCTTTCATTAAATTTTTCATTCATATATTATCATATTACAAAGTTGTTGTCATTATTTTTTAAAAAAGAAATGTTGTTTTTCGACAACATTTCACATATTTCTTATTAGAAAATTAAAATTAATTTGTATTTACCATACATTTTTATTATGCTTATTTATTTTAGCTATATTTTTAAACTTTTCTTTTTTATCTCTTAAATATTGCTCTGAATTAGTATTATATTGCGATTCTTTTTGTAATTTCAAATATTGTTCAAACCTTTCACGACTTATTTCTCCATTTTCTATTGCTTCAAGTATTTTGCACCCCGGCTCATTTGTATGAGTGCAATCTGAATATTTACATTGTCCCATATATTGCCCTATATCTTGAAATGTTTTACTTATTCCTTCCTCCGCATCCCACATTCCAAGCTCTCTCATTCCAGGTGTGTCTATAATCATTGCCCCATTTGGCAACATTATTAAATTTCTTGAAGTTGTTGTATGTCTTCCTCTTGAATCATTTTCTCTAATTTCAGAAGTTTTCATCACTTCTTCTCCATATAAGGTATTAACTAGTGTAGATTTCCCAACTCCAGAAGAACCCAAAAACACAATAGTATTCCCTTTAAGAAAATATTTTTTAATATCTTCTATACCGTCTTTTGTTACGCAACTTACTGCATAAACATCTACGCCAATTGCAACATTTTTAACTTCAGCTATATATTCTTCTACATTAGAAACTAAATCACTTTTCGTTAATACAACTACCGGAATTCCACCAGAACTCCAAGCTAAACTCAAATATCTTTCGATCCTATTTGTATTGAAATTGTTATTCAAAGATTGCATTATAAAGACATAATCAAAATTTGCTGCAACCAACTGCTCATGTTGGTTATGCATTTCACGGTTTCTATCACTTGAAGATGCGGTTCTTGAAAATGAGCTTTGTCTGTTTAACGTCTCATAAATCATGCTATCTCCAGTATTGTTCCTCTCAATTAAAACGAAGTCTCCTGTTGTAGGATAAATGCTATTGGGGTTATCATAATAAACTCCTCTTTTTATTTGTGCAAAGCCCTTTCCATTATTACATACGATTTCATATCTGTCTTTATGAGTCGCAATAATCCTAGCAATAGTTTTATTTTCATCTATATTTTCTATTAAATTATTTTTCAAACCATAATCTTGTATATCCATTTTAATTCGTCTTCCACCTTTTCAATGTTGGAAATATCTTTTCACAATGTGCCTTCATCTCTTCATTAGTCATTCCCGCCTGTTCTCCATATTGAGAACACATTTCTATATATTCTTCCATCGTAACTTTGTCTATAAATTCTCCATCTTTATAGCAGTATTTACAATAATCTTCATTAATACTACCATCTTTATTTGTGCCTAATTGGTCATTTGACATTATAGGCATACTACAGCTTTGACATATTTTATTTTCCATACTTAATCCTCCTCTTTATTTTCTTGCAATTATTCCATAATATCTTCTTATTAACTTTATTCCTTTTTCAGTTGTATTTTCACTTACATATTTTTCAAATATTTCTTTTTCTATTGGTTTTCTCTCGTATTCTTTAGAAGATTCTTCGGAAAAATCATCTAAAATAGGTGTTTTGACAAGTAGTGCATATAAATCTTCTTTAGTTTTATAATATTCTATTGCATGAATTGGAATCAGTTCAACATCCTTAAAACCAGCTTCAAGTATCGCTTCATAATCTATTAAACTTATAGGTTTTTTATCAAAGTATGCTTGTCCACGTCCAAACAATCTTTTTAAAGCCCAACAATCTAGTTTATCTACGCCTCTTATAATTAAATATCCGCCTATTTTTAATGTTTTATATATTTGCACAGGATCAATTATCGTATGGCGAGCTGTTACTAAATCAAAATAATCCTCTGGTGTATCCATTTTTAAATTATCCATAACTCTAAATGAAATATTTTTTCTTCCACTCTTTATTAAATTCTTATTGGCTGATTCTATCATTTCAGCAGAAAAATCTGTTCCTAATATCTCAGCACATTCAGGGAATTTTTTTATTACTTTTTCTCCTGCTGCAGTACCTAAATCTAAAATTTTGGAATCTTTATTTACTCTTTTAGCTATTTCATCCTCATATATCCAATTTGTAAATACTTCACTTGTATAGTTAATATCTTCAAAAGACCAATTGGCTAAACTGCTATAATAATCATGTTCGTTTATTTTCATATTTGTCACCCACATTCACTATATATTAAACTTCTTAATTATCTCTTCTTTAAAATCTCTATGGCATAACACTAAACTTACCAAAAAATTAACTATTGAAATCATCACTGATATATTAATTAAAACATTTTCTTTTGCATATCCTTTATATACTAAATATATTATTGAAAAACTTAGTAATACTATTACTAATTGACTTACTGCATATTTTCCATAATGCTTATAACTAATAATTGTTATTATAAACATGGCAATATTAGATATCATAATTAGTATTGGAATAGCCATATTTATTGACCATCCAATATATCCTATACGATAATCTATAAAAATTACTAATATTGCTAATAATATAGTTTGAAGCATTACATGACCTGCTATATTTCTTGTTTTTGTCATAGAATATCTTACTGTTATATTAGTATAAATAAATCCAAATATGCATAGTACACTCCAATAAATATTTGGTGTAGTTAGTTTATTTATAATCACTAATAATATTGATGCTAATATTAAGCTATACGTAAATATTTTTAAAAATTTATTTATCTTTTTAGTTTTTATTTTCTTCGGATATATCATTTCTTCTCTTCCTTTTCTATTGAATCTAATATTTGATTTGATTCAACTTCAACTTTAACCTGCTGCGATTTTAAAAAATTCAAAAAAAATCTTTCTATGCTGTTATCATTTAATATTGATGTAAATGTAAAAATTATCTTATCCATATATGTGCAACTTGAACATTTTATCTTTTCTATTGGTTCAGGTGCAATTAAAAACAAGAAATAATCAATATAACTTTGATATTTTCCTAATATACCAATTCTACCTATATTAGAATATGTTATTGATGAGTATTTT
>JAEEXS010000090.1 GCA_016287855.1 Clostridia bacterium | reverse complement strand
GATTGCCATATTGGGATTTGTCTCAAGAGTTTCCGAAAGATAATCAAGGGTTACAACTAAATTTATTAGCACAAATAAATTTTGATAAAGAAAATTTAGATAATGATGCTTTGCCTAAAAAAGGATTATTACAATTTTTCATATCAACTAATGACGATATGTATGGTATGCTATACAAAGAGCCCGATAAACAGATGAATTTTAGAGTAGTTTATCATGAAAATGTAAATTATGAAGTGACTGAAGATGAGATAAGAAATAATGGTATAAAGACATTTAAAGATGTTTTGCCTAAATATAATGCGCCATTTACGGATGCTTATAAAATTACTTTCAAAGAGATTGATTCTGTAATAAATATTGGAAATAGAAATTTTGGCCCTGTAGTTAGTGAAATTTTAAAAGAAAAATTCAATGTTATTGTTGATCCAAGGAAAGTAGAGAGCTATTTAGACGAAATTGATAAAGATTTTTATAGAAAATTTAGTAGTTGCGGCCATAAATTATTAGGTTATCCATTTTTTACCCAGTCTGATCCAAGATATAGGCAATATGAAAAATATGATACTTTGCTTTTGCAAATAGATTCTGATGGCGATATTATGTGGGGAGATTCTGGAATAGCCAATTTCTTTATAAATAAGGATGATCTAAAAAATAAAGATTTTAGTAATATCTTATACAATTGGGATTGTTGTTAATATAATTTTAGTTAAAAAAGGACATCCTGAAAGTGAAATACAACATTTTGAAATTAATCCAAGGCAAGTTCCAAGATCGATTTCAGATATTAGAAATTCCAAATTACCTGAAAACCCAGGAGATAGGGGTTAAATTTTTTATAAGGTTTGTCGATATCATCTGTAGTTGTTATTTTAAGGAGGGATATGTAGTTATGAATCTAAAAAAAGAAGACAAAAACAAAGCAGTATACGAAATGCAGCAAGAAGATGGTACTAATATTACATTCACTTTATTAAATATGGGAGAGTATGTTGGCTACAATTCTAGAGATTGGTATGAAGAAGCTCCAGAGTGCTGGGAAACTATGTTTATAGATGTTGATTCTGAAGAACCTAAAAAGAAAATGCATTGTGAATTTTTAATAGATAGTACAGGAAGTTTAATGAGATCTATTTTAATAGATGGACAAAAAATACAACGTACACGTATATATTATACTGATTCACCTAATTGTACTAAAGAAGATGAAAAAAGATGTAGAGGTGAAGGTATCTCAAAAATTAATAATCAATGGGTACAAGATACTATTATAAAGGGTGATATTTTAGAGCCAGGGTATGAATCCTATTATTATGACGATGAAACTGGCAAATTTTTGGATGAATATGATACATCTAGAGAATTACCACATGAAACACTTCTTTCTGATTATGGAATTGTTGATAAATTTACAGAAATGCGTAAATTAGTTGCTAAAGAATTTTCTAAATCAAGAAATCAAAAAGAAAAACCTAATAATATTCCTGATGTTGAAGGACCAGAATTATAATAAAATTCCTAGGAAAGGAGAAATAAGTTATGTTAGAAAAAGAATATTATTCAAATCATTATTCCAATACAGGCTATACAAAAGCCGAAGCAGTGGCAAAATTAGAAAAAGTACGAGAAGTTCATAGCGGTCCAAATTCTAAATATAAAGATTTTAGAATAGAAGATGATCCTAGAGGCGGATATCGTGTTGTAGCTTATTATGAGACAGAGAAAGATTTTGAAAGGTAAAGAAAATATTTCTAGTGTGTATTCAATAATAGGGATACACACTTATTTTTTTATCTAATGGAATATATTTCATCAAAAGTTAACATAAAGTATGAGGCATGATATAATGTCCAAGGAATTCATTTATATAAGGGTATATTTAAAAAGCGAACATTTGTTGCTATATGTATTTTTTTATTATAATTAATTTTCAACCTAAATATATATTAATGATTTAAATACTTCAAAATAGATTTTAAGATATTTTAATTTAAAACTTAATAATTTAAATGTTTGAATATTTGAATTTTAAAATTACAATTTATAATCTATAGTAAAATTTATAAAACTTAATCAAAATGTTGATATTTACTTAATTCCTAAAAATAGCTCAAAAAATCGACGCACGAGAATCGTTTTTAAGACATTTTTTTGATAAGGGTAAACAAGTTATATGTCTGTAAAAAATAATAAAATTAGAGCCGTTAAAATTTTTCAAGAAATTTATTGATTTTAAGTATGATATATATTAGTTTTAGATAAAAATAAAAACTACATATATAAGAGCTAAAATCATAAAAGATGCTTGGAAGTATAAAAATAAGATACCTAAACAAAGATATCTCATTTTTGTACTACCCCGAATTGCACAAAATTTTTATTTTGCGCAATTATATATATCTTTTGAAAGGAGTATCTCTTATAACGTTCTACCCCTTTCTTCTATTTCATTTAATAATAATTAGATAAAAATTATTAAAACAATTATATTAAAAAATTATATCCAATCTGGCTTTATAGTAAATTCCATAATTTCATCCTTAGTTGGATGCTTGAACTTTAATGAATAAGCCCAAAGATGTATATCTGAACGTTTTTTCTCAGCACGACTACCATATTTATTATCGCCAACCAAAGGATGACCAATATTCGAAAATTGAACCCTTATTTGATGGTGCCGGCCAGTATGAAGCACAATTCTTACTATGCTTGTGTCTTCCTTCTCTTCTATTACTTCATAATCTAATTGAGCTAACTTTGCATTAGGCGTATTTTTATCACAAACAACTGACATATTCTTAGGTTCATTTTTTAATAAATAATCTTCTAAAGATCCTTTTTTCTTTTTCATATGTCCATAAATCTCAGCTAAATATATCTTCTTAAAGCTTCTATCTCTAATTTGTTCAGAAAGTCTTGATGCACCTTTAGAGGTCTTTGCAAAAACCATTACCCCGCCAACAGGTCTATCTATACGATGAACCATACCAACAAAAGCTTGTCCAGGCTTATTATATTTTTCTTTTAAATATTCTCTTACCAAGTTATACATATCTTCGTCTTTGGTATAATCAGCTTGAGTAGGAACTCCTACCGGTTTTTCAACGACTATTATATGATTATCTTCATAAATAACTTTTAATTCCATTAATCATCGCTCCATCTTCCAAAAATTCCACAAGGCAAAACAATATTCTGTTTAGTAATAGGTAGTCCTATTTCTCCACAACTTGTCTTACCATTCTTCATAGTTAACTTTAAGATATTATCTAATACGCTTGGTGCAAGTCCAGCAGTATATGAATTTATCAAGTAAAATAAAGGATTATCACTTAATATATCTAAAGTTTTTAAAATTAATGGATATAAATCTTTTTCTATGTCCCAAACCTCTCCGTTACTTCCCTTTCCATAACTTGGAGGATCCATAACGATAGCATCGTACTTCTTCCCTCTTCTTATTTCCCTTTCTACGAATTTTCCTACATCATCAACTATAAACCTTACTTCTCTATTTCCTAGCCCCGATAAAGTTAAATTCTCTTTTGCTTGAGCAACTATACGTTTAGAAGCATCCACATGACAAACTGAAGCACCAGCATAACTACAAGCAACTGTTGCTCCACCAGTATATGCAAATAAGTTTAGTACTCTAATAGGTCTATTTGCATTTTGTATTTTATTTATCATCCATTCCCAATTAACAGCTTGTTCAGGAAATAAACCTGTGTGTTTAAAATTCATAGGTTTAATAACAAACTTTAATTTTTTATATGATATACTCCATGTCTCAGGTACGTTAGTGAAAAACTCCCAACTTCCTCCGCCTTTGTTACTTCTATGGTACCATCCATCTACTTTATTCCATTCTTTTCCCATAGGAGTATTCCAAACAATCTGAGGATCAGGGCGGCGCAGAATAATATCTCCCCATCTTTCTAATTTTTCACCATTTGACGTATCTATTAATTCGTAATCTTTCCAATCTTTTGAAATTATCATTATAACACCCCTCTTAAAAACCATATTTATTTTATCACATTATTAAATAAAAAGCGAATTTATCTTGAATATTATCAATAAATTGTATAAATTATACTTGGTGATAAATATGAAAATATTAGGAATAGTTGCTGAATATAACCCTTTTCATAATGGCCATTTGTATCATTTGCAAAAAGCTTTAGAATCATCTAATGCTGATGCTACAATAGCTGTTATGTCGGGAAATTTTATTCAACGAGGAGAACCTGCTTTATTAGATAAGTTCACTCGTGCAGATATTGCTGTAAAAAATGGAATAGATTTAGTAATAGAATTACCACTATACTACTCTGTTGCTACTGCTGAAAAATTTGCGTTTGGTGCTGTAAAGCTATTATCTGAATGCGGTGTTAATTCTATTGCTTTTGGCGTTGAAAATAATGATATAGAAAAACTTAATTCTATTACTGATATACTAATTAATGAGCCAGTTAATTATAAAGATGAACTAAAAAAACAACTTGATTTAGGACTATCCTACCCTGAAGCTCGTTCTAATGCTGTATCTAAAATACTAGGCATTTCAAATAATATCTTAAATAAACCTAACAATATTTTAGCAATAGAGTATCTAAAAGCTTTAAAAGCCATAAAATCAAATATTACTCCTATTTTATTAGATCGCGTAGATTCCGGATATTACGATACAGACTCAAATACAAACATTTTAAGTGCTACTGGTATACGCGAAAAATTAAAAAATAATGAAGATGTTGACGTATATTTGCCTAGTACTACTCTAGAAAATATGTATACTCCTGTATTTCTAGAAGACTTTGAAGAAAATATAATATATGCATTAAGAAAAATGTCACTAGAAGATTTAAGAGAATTACCAGACGTAACTGAAGGATTAGAAAATAGGATATTCTATGCTATCCAAAACTCTAAATCTTTAGAAGAATTAATAAATAATATAAAGACAAAGAGATATCCATTAACTAGAATAAAAAGAATATTAATATCTGCCCTTTTAGATATGTCAAAAACCAACTTAAATACCTTTGATAAATCTGGTGGTCCTCAATATATTAGAGTACTTTCATTTAATCAAAAAGGGCAAGAATTATTATCTACTATTACTTCTACTACTTCCCTTCCAGTTGTGACATCTGTAAATAAATTTTTTGAAAATTCAAATGAAATTCAAGAAGAAATGATTTTATCGGATATACTTGCTACGAATATATATACTATGGCAACTGAAGATAAAATCATGAATTTAGACTACTCAAGGAGGCTAAAAAATGTCTAAAGTTATAGGAATAACTGGTGGTATTGGTAGTGGTAAATCTACTGTAAGTCGTATTTTAAGCGAAAAATTAAATGCCCCAATACTCGATGCAGATAAAATAGCTAAAGAGGCTGTAAATTCTCCAGAAATTATATTAAAAATAAAAAAATTTTTCGGCGAATCTATTTTTGATAACCCTCAAATAATAAACCGCGAGAAACTTTCAGATATTGTATTTAGTAATGAAAATAAATTATTAGAATTAAATAAAATCATTCATCCATACGTTATAGAAGAAATCGAAAAAAAGGTAAATGAGTTAAAACAAGATAACGAATATATTATACTTGATGTCCCTCTACCTAACGAAAGTTTTATAAATCTAAGTGATAAGATAATCGTTGTTGTTGCTAATGAAGAAACTAGAATAAAACGAGTTATGACTCGCTCTAATTTATCTGAAGAAAGTGTAAAGAAAAGAATTGAGAAACAGATGCCAGTTGAGAACTATATAAAGCTTGCAGACTTTCTCATAAAGAATAATAGTAGTATGGTAGATTTAGTTGAAAAAATAAACGAAATATGTGAAAAGATTTAAAAAAAGAGGAGCGGGAGATTGTATTTTCTCCCGCTCTTTGCATACGATTTAGAACAACAGGTACTCCTGGAACAGGTCCAGAAGATCGTTTT
>JAEEXS010000089.1 GCA_016287855.1 Clostridia bacterium | reverse complement strand
CTTCCATTCCTTCTACTAGTTCTTCTTCAACAGTTTCTACCGTATCTACTAACGAAATAGTCTTTATATTCTTATCTTTAACCGTGTCTAATACACTTTCTACCCACTCATCACTTTCTCCACCTACATATATAAACAAATCACTTTTTCCAATATTGCTTATATCTTGTAAAGTGGGTTCAAAGCCATGAGATTCAACTCCAGGCGATAATAGCATTTTTACATCAACTTTATCTCCGCCAATCGCTCTTGCAAAGTCATATTGTGGGAATATTGTTGCAATAACACTTAGCTTCTCACTATTAATATTTTCTCCTTTATTTGTACAACTAGAAAATGTAACAACAAAAACGCATAGAAATACTAATACTATGCAAATATTTAATATTTTCTTCATAATTTCATCCCCTTTAATATTTTTATATAACAAGGAATGATTTTTAATTGTTCATTCTAACCTTCAATTCCATTGGAAGTAATTTAAAACTTTCATATCTATATTTTAAGTTGCACCTTTTTGAACATACGATAAATAGGCTCATAATAAGTACAATTATTATTGCATTAATAAAATTGCTAACAAAAGTATACATTATACAAATATGACAATCGCTATCATGCGAACAATCATGTGTTAAATATTCTACACCAATAGAGCCTGATGAGAGTGCTAAAGCTATAACAAATAAAATAAGACATATTGCTAAAATTCGTTTACTTATTTTCACTTTCATCACACTCCTTTTACTTTATATTACAAAAACGAAAAATTTTTTTCAAGCTATATACTAATGATTTTTCTGTTAATTTTTTCATTGTTCAAAATTTTCAAGTGGCATTTCCATAGTAAATGGTCTAAATTCACTATTAAACTTGCTCAAAATATCGCTATCTTTATCTACAATTAAAATTTCCTTTGTACTTTTGCCATATAAGAAGCCACAAAGCATATATAAATAATCTGCAGGAGTCCTATTTACTTCTTTTCCTACACTATTAAATATTTCTTTTGCAAAACTATTAAGCCGTATATCCTCTGAAAGTCTAGATAGCCGTATAAAGTTCATTGCTACTATTGAATTTACAGAAGGTATTGCACCATCATAAGTCTCTTTTGGATTTATAATTAACTTTTCACTATTTTTACTATAAAAGAAAACTCCTCCTCTTTCGTCGTCCCAGAACTCTTCAAGTATTTTCTCATTTAGTTTTACTGCACCATCTAAATATATATTTTCATAAGTTGCCTGGTATAATTCTATTAATCCCCAAGTTAAAAACGAGTAATCTGTAGAATACGCAGTTCCAAAAGAATTACCTTTTATATAGTAAGACGTTAAAGTTCCATCTCCTTTATATAAATGATCTAGTACAAATTGAGCAGCATCTTTTGCTATTTTAATATAGCTTGGGTCTTCTAAAACTTTACCTGCCATTGCAAATGCAGCAATTGCTAACCCATTCCATCCAGCAGATATTTTTTCATCAACAAAAGGTAATTGCCCTTTTATTGTTTCAGAATCTTCTGCTGAATAAAAACCTCCTTCTACAGATTTTAACCTCTTTTTCATATACATTAGAGTTTCATTAACAACATCTTTATATAAAGGTTTTTGAATAACCTCATATGCCTCTAAATATGCCATCGCCATTAATGAGTTGGTATAAAGCATCTTTTCATAGTGTGGACTATTCCAAGATACTGTTGTTGCATATCTAAAAAAGCCTCCGTTAGATTTATCGTAAATTTCACCATTTTGAATATTGTCTAAAGTCTTTTCCACCATATATAAAGCATATTCATCCCTATATAAATACCAATATCTTAGTAAGAAAAATATTTGTTGGGCAATAGGAAACTTAGGCTCTCCCCCAAATCCCCCAAAACTATTGTCAAAAATAGATTTCATTATCCAAAGAGCATCACTTGCCGCTTTGTCGCTTATTGGCTCTTCTTCAATTCTTTTTGCATTAAGCTCTCTAGAAACTTCTTTTGATATTGCTTCCACCTCACTACGGCTATTGTCCCACGAATCCTTAATTTGGTGCAAAATTGTAAGAAAATCCTGGTTTCCACGTTCTTTATTTACTGAAAAATAGGTACCTACAAAAAATGGCTCTCTATTAGTAGTAAGAAATATATTAAGTGGCCACCCCACATTTTCAGACATGCAAAGAGCTGCTTCCATATAAACCAAGTCTATATCTGGTCTTTCCTCTCTATCTACTTTTATACAAACAAAATTTTCATTCAAATACTCAGCTATTTTTTTGTCGCTAAAAGCTTCTCTAGCCATTTTATGACACCAATAGCACGTTGAATAACCAATACTAAGTAAAATCGGTTTATCTTCATTTTTAGCTTTTGTAAAAGCTTCTTCGCACCAAGGGAACCAGTCTATAGGGTTATTAGCGTGCTGTAATAAATATGGAGATTTTTCTTTATATAATAAATTAGGCATACTAAATCACAATCCTTTCAAAAACATAGTTTGTGAAATAGTATGCCCTAAATTTATAAAATTACTCTACTTTGGTTAAACAACATATGAAAAAGCCATCGCAGCCGTGAAGACTTGGAAGTAAAGATAACATTCCGTCTTTTAAGCCTGATTTCCATTCCTCAGGAATAATACTTTCATCAGTTGCTATTTTAAAATTTTTATTATTACTTAAAAAACATTTTATGGTTTCTTGATTTTCTTTAAAAACATTTGTACATGTGCTATATACTAATATTCCGCCTGGTTTTAAGTATTTCCCCGCGCATTCTAGTACTTTTTTCTGAGTTTCATTAATTTCCTCTATATCTTCCTCTTTTACATTAAACTTAATATCTGGCTTTTTCCTTATTACGCCAAGTCCAGAACAAGGAACGTCTGCAATAATTCTATCAAACTTATTCTCAAAAGATTTATCAAAAACAGTTGCATCTAATACCTTTGTTTTAATTGATTTTATTTGAAGTCGGTTTGCCGTTTCCTCTATTAGTTTAAGTCTATTTTCATATAAATCACATGCAATTATATTTGCCTTGTCGTTTGTAAGTTGGGCTACATGAGTAGTTTTTCCCCCAGGTGCAGCGCAAATATCTAATATATCTTGTCCTTCTTCCGGTTTTAATAAATGAGCTACCAATGCTGGAGCCTCGTCTTGTAAGGTAATTAGACCCTTTTTAAATTCATCTGAGTTTATTATTTCTTTTACATTGTCAGTATAAAAAATATCTTTTAACTTACCAGATTTAGAATTTTCAAACCTCTTTAACATATCTTCTAAAGAGGTCTTTAACGTATTAACTCTTACCGAATCGTAATTAACACTTTCATTTGCTTTTAATAAGTTTTCAGTTTCATCAAAACCAAACTGAGAAACCCAAATATCTACTATCCACTTTGGATATGAATAATAAACAGATAAAAACTCTTCTTTATCTGTTATATTTTCAAAAAACTTATCTTTTTCTGTTCTTGTAGCATTTCTAAGTATTGCATTTACAAAACTCGACGATTTTATCTGTCCATGTCGTTTGGCTAATTTAACAGCTTCGTTACAAGCTGCCGAATTAGGTATTTTATCTAAATAATAAATCTGAAATATCCCTAATCTTAATATATTAAGTATCAAATTAGAAATTTTATTAATTTTTACTTTAGATAGACTTTTTATAATATAGTCTATTGCTATTTTATTAGACACTACACCATAAACAAGTTGCGTTACAAAGCGTTTGTCTATATCGCTAATATCTGCTTTATTTAATTCATTATTCAACAATATATTAGAAAATGCGTCATTTTTTTCAAATTTCATAATAATATTTAACGCAATTTCACGAGCATTGTCCATATCTACATTCCTTTCTTAATATGCATTATCTACTTGCACAACAATATTATATCTACTATCTTTTTCTTTTATCTTTTCTTCTAAAATACGTAAAACTTCTTTTCTTTCTTCAGGACTCATTTCAATAGGAACGACTATATCAAAAATCAAATTGATGTGATTTTCGCCATTTACAAGCCTAAAATCATGAATCGAAAATTCTGGATTTATGGTATTTACAATATCTTTTACCATATCTCGAGCCGAATTAGTTTCTTCGGAATTTAATGAAATAGGATCCATATGAATTACTAATAATACCCCCAATTTTTCAAAAGCACTTTTCTCTATATCATCTATTACCTCATGGATTTTTACAATATCTGAATCATCTGGTACTTCTGCATGAAGCGAAGCTATAGTCATACCAGGACCATAATCATGAGCCATAAAATCATGAACTCCAACAACGCCCTCTGCCGACATTACAAGTTCAGTTATATCTTTTACTAATTCAGGAGATGGTGGGTTCCCTATAAGTCGCCCTATTATTTCTCTAGCTATATTTACACCAGCCCAAATAACAAGAACTGAAACTATTGCACCCATAATTCCATCAACAGGTATTGTTTTTAAGAAGTAACTTATAATAACAGATACTATAACTGCACCTGTTGAAATACAATCACTTAAGCTATCTACTGCAGTAGTTTTTAGGATGCTTGAATTTATTTTTTCACCCATATATTTATTGTATGAATACATCCAAACTTTCACTAAAATAGAAACCGCTAATATTACTATTAAAACCAAATTATAGTTAAGTGGCTCTGGATTTAGTATTTTACTTATAGATGTTTTAAGTAGCTCAAAACCCGCTAATACTATAATAAAAGATACTATCATGGAAGCAATATACTCTATTCTTCCATGTCCATAAGGATGCTCTCTATCTGGGCGTTTATTACTCAATTTTGCACTTACAATAGTTACTACAGAAGATCCCATATCAGATAAGTTATTTGCTGCGTCTGTAATTATTGCAATACTGTTTAAGATTAGCCCTATTACAAGTTTTAATACAACTAGGAAAAAGTTGCAGATTATTCCTAGTCCTCCAGAAAGTACACCATATTTTTCTCGTACATTTTTATCTGAAACATTGTCACTATTTGGCACAAATTTTTTTATTAATAATTTAATCATATGTAAATCCCACCTTTAACTTATGGTTATTATACTATATGAGTATTAAAAGTTCAACTTTTGATAATTCTTTTATACATACTTCTTATTGATGTTTGTATTTAAAGATTGTCAAAAGAAAAAGGCAAGGGTCATGTCCTTGCCTTTTTCTTTTGGTATTTTTTCAATGCACAAAGTATATTACGGACTCACGTCCTCTGTTTTAATTATATTCCACTTCATATAGTTTTGTCAATATGCTACGTTGTTGCTCCTCGCTTTTCTCTTCTATATAATTTCTACAGCCATTATAAACTTATCTGATACGGATCAGTAGATGTCCCCTTTCCGCCTACTATTTTTATACCAGATTTTAATGTTATAACTGGACGTACTCCAAAGGAAACAGTAGCAGTAGATGTTTTTCCTCCTGAATAATCCCAATACAAAAGTGTTCTCTCAACCTTTCCACTACCAGTCAAACAATATAATCCAAAACAAGAAAGTCCTCCTTGACCTTTATTATCAGCAGACAAATATCCTGTACAGCGTAGCCCTAACCATACATCTCCATTTTTTTGTAATAATTTTTTATTATTTTGCATTAATGATTCAATACTCTCATACGCATCGTCATCACTATATGGTGATATAATACTACTAGTTACAGGAAATTTTAATGGATATTGTATTATATCTATTTGTTCTACACTATCATCCGTTGCTCCTAAAGCTTTTCCATTAACTGCATATTTAGAGTTTACATATTTTCTAGCTTTATCATTTAATATTTTTACTGCGTTAGCATAGCCATCTGCACCATCTAATGTTACATCTCCTACACTCTCTTTTGTTATTATTTCTATATTTATACCATTATCTCTTAAGACAACCCACTCACCACTATATCCTTCTACTCTGTAGTTTATATAACTTCCTACTGGAATTGACTCATGTTCTAAGCCTAGTATGTATGGTTCAGATTTTGTCCCCTTGCC
>JAEEXS010000088.1 GCA_016287855.1 Clostridia bacterium | reverse complement strand
ATACAAACCATTGAAAGAGCAACTTACAGATAATTATGAAGTGTTTTATTCAGTTGTTTGGTATTCTAAAGATCAGCAAAATAATAGGATAAATTCAGAGGCAGATTTTATCATAGTGGATAGAGAAAGGGGATTCCTTTGTATAGAAGTAAAGGGGGGCGAAAAATATATTCATGAAAATGATAAATATATTGTCTGCAGTTCTAATGGAGAAAGGATTGAGAAAAAGATATCTGCATACGAGCAAGCTGAACACAGTATGAGATATTTTCTTAGTAATTATGAAAAGATTTATAATATCAAATATAAAGGCGTTTATGGTTTTATGGCTGCTTTCCCTAATTATGAAATGAAGCAACATGTTGAAGAATTTTTTAATCAAGTTCCAGATGTTACAATTGATGTAAATGATATGAGTAATCTTGAAAGTTGTGTAAAAAAAGCTTTTATATATTGGTGTGGAAAAAATTCTACGGCAATGGAATTTTTTGTGTCAGAGGCAAGAAAAAAGTTGTGTGATATGTTTAAAAGAATATATGCAATAGAGGCTTCAAAAGGAGCTTGGATAGAATATAAAAATAAAGAATTAGAAAAGATAAATACAGTTCAAGATAATATAATAAATTTGTTAAGAAATTATAAGATGTTTGCTATGAAAGGTGCAGCAGGAACTGGAAAGTCATGGATAGCATATAAAATGGCTTGTATGAATGGAATAATTAAAGGGAGAGAGACACTTTTAGTTAGTAAAAGTAGGTATTTATCTGATTATTTTAGAAATCTAAGAAATATAAAAAATTACCCAAATTTAAATATTTTAAGTTTTGATGAATTATTAAATGAAATTGGGGAAAATGATGTTGAAAAGATAAATATAGATAGTTCGAAAAAATATGGGGTAATAATAGTTGATGAAGCTCAGGATTTTTCACCAGGAGAAGCAATATTTATTAGAGCACTTTTATATGAAGATAATAACAGTGAATTTTATGTTTTTTATGATGATGAACAAAATATATATGGCAATAACTTAAATGAAACGCTTAATAATTTCGTTATTGATTCAAAACCATATGTTTTGACTGAAAATTTGAGGAATACTAAAAATATATATGATTGGGCTAAAGCAAGGACAGCTCTGGGCGAAACATCGTTTTCAAATCAAATAGATGGTCCGGATCCGGCTATGATTAGTGTAAATACATCAAATCAAGCTATAAGATATATTAATCGAGTAGTGCAAAAGTTAATTGAAGAAGATAGTGTTCCGCAATGTTTTATAAATATTATTATAGATGATGATTTATATAATGACGAAATACTACAAAATTTTGAGTTCGATTCGAAGGATAAAATTGCTTCTTCAAAGGATAGTTTTGTGGGTGTATTTAAAGTTTCTGAGTATAAGGGAATGGAATCAAATATAATTTTATATTTACATAGAGAAAATACTGAATATAATTTTAAATACGTTGGTCTTACAAGGGCAAGATTTTATTTATATGACATAGAAATAAAGGAAAGAAATAATTATTAAAAAAATACCGTAAAATATTTTTATTTTTGGAAAAAATATGTACATTCCTCAAAAGATGTGGTATAATATGAAATGTAGGCGTGTAATTGCCTATAGTCAGAATGTTGGAGGGATATATGTATGAGCGGTGCAAATAAAAGAAAACATACAAGATATGATAATCCAAAAGGAATATTTAATATAACTACCGATAAGAGAACTTGGCATGAAATCGGTCTTGAAGATATATCAGCTGGAGGGATGAAATTTACTTCAACTGCTAATTTTGATGTAAACGAAGATATTCAAGCTGTTCTTACTTTAAGAAATAGAATTAAAGACGATAATACTCTTAATCTTCAAGGAACAGTTAAAAGAAGAATGGATATGGGAAGCGGACTTAGTGCGTATGCCGTAGAATTTTCTAATATTACTGCAAAGCAACTTACAAGTTTGTCTGAAATAATGGCATTTATTAGATAATTATTTTAAATAATGGAGATAAAATTATGAACTTACCTAATAAGATTACAATGATAAGAATTTTTTTAGTTCCTATTTTTATAATTGTGTTACTTTTACCATTCAGTTGGTCTAATATAGTCGGACTTATAATTTTTTTAATAGCTTCAATAACAGATAGTTTAGATGGCCATATTGCTCGTTCAAGGAATATGGTCACTAATTTTGGAAAATTTTTGGATCCACTTGCAGATAAAGTGCTTGTTTCTGCAGCTTTATTAGCTTTAGTTGGAATGGATAAAATTCCTTCATGGTTTGCAACTATCGTTATTGCAAGAGAACTCATGGTTACTGGTATTAGATTATTAGCTAACGGAGAAGGTAGAGTAATTGCTGCAAGTATTTGGGGTAAAGTTAAAACAATAACTCAAATTATTGCAATTTCTTTATTATTAATTGATCCTACTCCTAGATTAGCTGCGTATGATGCAGATCCGTTTATGATTGAAAAAATAAAGAATTTATTCTCTACATATTTTGTATCACCTATTCAAAATACTATTGGAATACTTGCTACTTTCATGATTATTGTTGCAATAGTAATGACTATTTTTTCTGGAGTTGATTATATAGTAAAAAATAAAGATGTACTTAAGTTGGAGGATTGCTAATTGAGAAATATAAAGATAATTGTAGAATACGATGGTACGAAGTATAACGGTTGGCAAACCCAAAAAAATGGTGCTGGTATTCAAGAGATTTTAACTAATTCAATTCATCAAGTTTGTAGCGATGTGGAAAAAATAAATGGCGCCGGCAGAACAGATGCCGGTGTTCATGCATTTGGACAGGTCGCTAATTTTTATACAGATTGTCGTATTCCTGTAAAAAAAATACCTAATGCTATAAATATGTATTTACCTAAAGATATTGTGGTAAATAGTGCTGAGGAAGTTGACGGAGATTTCCATTCTAGATATAGCGCAAAGGGTAAAAAGTATATGTATATAGTAAATAATTCGCCGATTCGTTCGGCTTTAGATTTTTATAGAGAATATTATTTTCCTTATGAAATAGACTATAAAAAGATGAAAAAGGCAGCGGAGTTTTTTGAAGGTACTCATGATTTTAAAGGGTTTATGGCATCAGGTAGCTCTATAAAAGATACAGTTCGGACTATTTCTAAAATTCAGATAAAAAAGAGAGATGACGGAAGAATAATATTTAATTTCGTTGGTGATGGATTTTTATACAATATGGTTAGAATTTTAGTTGGAACTTTACTTGATGTTGGGCTTGGTAAAATAGAGCCAGAAGATATAAAAAGTATTATTTTGTCGAAAGATAGAAAAAAAGCGGGAAAGACTGTCCCTGCACAAGGTTTATATTTAATGGAAGTGTATTATTAAATAACATATATGTAAAAAAATATACATAATAGTTTCTGTATGGGTTTTATGCTAAAACTATATAATGAAGGCGAAGCGTAAATGATACGGAGGCTTAGTATGATAGATTATTCACTTATTGGTAAAAAGATAAGAGAAGCTAGAAATATTAAAAAATTAACTCAAACAGAATTAGCAAATGAAATTGGTGTTTCTACTGGTTTTATCTGTCAAATTGAAAATGGCGAAAAATGTTTTAATTTGAAAAGATTAGAGAAAGTGTCTGAAATATTGAATCGACCTGTTGCCTATTTTTTAGAAGGCGCGACTGGAAATTTTAGAGTGTCTGCTATTTATGAAATAGAGGAAATGCTGAGTCGTATGAGTGAAGAAGATTTAGATAAAGCGAAAAAGATATTAAAAATAATTGCAGAATAAGAGAGAAAAATTTTTAGAAAATTTTTCTCTTTTTTGTTGACAGGTGAAAAAAATAATTATATTATAACTGTGTTAATAGTAATAGTACAGTTAGAAAGGAGGAAACCGATGTTACAAATAGACTATAGGAGCGGAGAAGCATTATATATTCAAATAAAAAGTAATTTGAAAAAATTAATTCTAACCAGAGTATTAAAAGAAGATGAGTTGTTACCGTCTGTTAGAAAACTTGCAAGTGAATTTGCAATTAACGTAAATACCGTTCAAAGGGCATATAAAGAACTTGAGCAAGAAGGGTATATATATTCAATACCAGGTAAAGGTAATTTTGTTGCCAAGGTAAGTAATGATATATTTAACAAAAATATATTAAATATAAAGAGTGAATTATTTAATATATTAGACCGTGCAATTACTCTAGGTATGTCAAAAAAAGATGTTAACGATGCGGTTGAAGATTTCTTTAATACAAAAGATATTAGAGGGGAGGAAAAGAGATGATAACAATAAAAAATGTTGTCAAAAAGTTTGATGATTTTACAGTCTTAAAAGACATTAATCTTAATGTAGAAAAAGGCTCAATCTATGGCTTAGTTGGACCAAATGGAGCCGGAAAAACTACTTTAATGAAATGTATTGCTGGGATATATAGATTAAATGGTGGGGAAGTATTAATAGACGATAAAAAGGCGTACGAAAATGTTGATATAAAAAATGATTTAATATATATTTCCGACGACCTATTTTTCTTTAATAACTTTTCTATAAAACAAATGGCTGGTTTGTATAGTAAGGTTTATACAAATTGGGATGAAGAGAGATTTAATAAATTAAAAGATGTATTTAAAATAGATATAAAGAGGAATGCAAATAAATTGTCTAAAGGTATGCAAAAACAAGTCGCTTTCTGGTTAGCAATATCTGCTCGCCCAAAGGTACTTCTACTTGACGAACCACTAGATGGGTTAGATCCTGTTATGAGGAGAATGGTTTTAAGTATTATTATGGAAGATGTTGCGGAATCTAATACAACAATAATGATATCTTCTCACAACTTAAGAGAGCTAGAAGATGTTTGCGACCATGTTGGAATTATGTCTAACGGTAAGATGATAATAGAGAGAAGATTAGACGACTTAAAAACAGAAACTCATAAGCTTCAAGTCGCATTTAAAGATAAAGAGTTTCCAAAGGAGCTTGAAAATAAGTTTAATTTCCTTAGAAAAACTCAGCTTGGTACGGTTTATTCCGTTATATTAAAAGGGGATAAGGATGCTATAATATCTGAATACCAGAAATATAGCCCTATAATTTTAGATATTATCCCGCTCACACTTGAAGAGATATTTATTTATGAAGTTGGAGGTGAATCTGATGAAATCAAAGAAGCCGTTCTTTAATAAAGAGATTATTTGGAATAATATAGTAAGATTTTGGTGGATTTCAGCTTTATTTACTGTAGTTTTGTTTTTGTCATCTCCATTAGTAATTTTAACGCGATCTGGTAGAGTAGACTTGGATGATGTATATGAAGGACCAGTTTTGTTTTTGCTAGGAGTTCCGGTATTTATAGCAGTTATGGTATTTAGGTATATGCAAAATCCAAAGTCAATGGTGTTAATGCATTCAATGCCATACACAAGACTTAGATTGTATGTAAATAATTTAATATCTGGTTTAATATTGTTATTAACTCCTATTTTATTAAATGCAGCATTTTTAAGTATAATTCAAATTGGTGGTTTTGGTGGTCTTTATTTTTCAGATAAGGTGGTTTTGAAATATTTATTCTACTCCTCAGTAGTTTCAGTTACACTATATTCTTGGACTGTATTTATTGGAATGTTTACGGGTAGTAGTATTGCTCAAGTTATATTTACATACATTGCAAATTTCTTACTTCCTGGAATATTTGAGGTTTCTCAATATTTATTTAGGGGAGTTTTGTATGGCTTTACAATGAATGAAACTTTTGCTGAAAATTTATTAAATGTTTCGCCACTTGCTCAAGCTATTCAATTTGCAGGTTATAACTCAAACTTTTCTGTAAAAACATATTTTATAATTGATGCTGTTATATGTGTTGTATTTTTAGTAGCAGGATATTTTATATACAAGTACAGAAACTTAGAAACAGCAGGAGATGTTATAAGCGGAAAGTTTGTAAAGCCTACATTTAAGTATGGAGTTACAATTTGGACAATGATAGTTGGCGCTGCGTATT
>JAEEXS010000087.1 GCA_016287855.1 Clostridia bacterium | reverse complement strand
CGTTTTCTAAAGAGTTATCCATAACTGCACTTATAATGTTTACGGCATCTAGTGGATCTTTTAGTACATAACTCCACTCTGAAGTATTAGCGTCTGTTAACATATCTTTTTCAAAGTATTTAGTTAATAATTCATTTATCATATTTTTTTTATCTGATACTAGATTTATTGTTATAGCCATAGTGGTCACTACCTTTCAATATATGTTTTCAACACATTTATGTGAAAACCTTTAGGAAAAGTCTGGACTTTTAATATACGTCAATGAGTTTAAATATTGGAAAAATGCCTTGGTTGTGAGGAAGTGGGAAGAAAGAGAGTACACCGTATACATAATTAGTTGCCGGAAAGGTAATAATATGGTATAATAATAGTATCTGAGAAATTCAGATTAATCTCCCTTGTAAGGGAGATGGACGTAGCGAAACACCTTTCTGACTAGCAGTGTTGGGCTTGAACACTGCTTCATATATTAATTACTTAATTAAATAGAAAGGGAACGAATGATGAAAAAGTTTTTCTTTGTTCTGGCTATTATCCTGACCCTGACCTTGGCGAGTGCAAATGCCACCGCCGTCGCTACCACCTGCGAGCAGGAGGCCAACGGCTCCTCCTGCTATATCAAGACCATGGCATACATGGATTTTGTGGCTCCGGCAGGAACCAACGCCCTGGTGTACAGGGTATATAAGCAGTATGATAGGTGTATTGCCTATTATACTGGTGACCAACTCGTGGCCGAGTTCGGTCACGACCATCACTCGCACGGGGAATGCCCCCTGTGCGGGTATCAGAACGAGATGGCAGTTGATACTCCTATGGATGATGACCACGTTATCATCGTCCTACCCGAAGATTAAGACCTTGAATTAAAGACATCGGCAGCCCCCGATGTCTTTTTTTTTTTGCTTATTTTTCCTAAAGGAATTTAAATAATCTTTATTGACAAGAAATTTGTAAAATTATACAATACAGTTGTTGTTATAAAATAATAATAGGAGGAATGTTTTATGGCATTTTGTAAAAGTTGTGGTGCAGAAGTACCTGAAGGAACAAAGTTTTGTCAAGCTTGTGGAGCTCCTGTTGAAGAACCTGTAGTGAATAATGATGGGGCTACTCAAAACACATCAAATAGTGCGTCTAATGATAAAGTAATGGCTGTATTAGCGTATTTGGGGTTGTTAGTTTTAGTTCCAATATTAGCTGGTAAAGATTCTAAGTTTGTTAAATTTCATGCTAATCAAGGTTTGGTATTGATTATAGCTTATATTATTTTAACTGTTGCATGTAATGTAATTGGTGTAATGACTGCTGCTTTTGATATTTATGTTATAGGACTTGCATTAGGCCTTGTTGCTTGGGCAGCTAATATTTGTTTAGTTGTATTTGCTATAATGGGTATAATTAATGCTGCAAATGGAGAAGAAAAAGAATTGCCTATAATTGGTCAATATAAATTATTAAAATAATCTTGTAACTTTAAGAGTTCATTATCTGTGCCATACAGATATGGACTCTTTTGTTTTAGTTAGAGATAAAGTAAATAGTTGAATTTTGTAGAATGCTATTGTATAATTCTTTTGGGAGAGATTATGCATGGAAAATGAAGAAAAATTAGAGTTTATAGAGACCCTACTGGGGTTACCTATGTGCAGTTTAAGTGAAGATACTTTTCTTATAGATATTGAGACATGGAATATGGATACTATGATAGATTTTCAGAATGAGCTTTTAAATATGGGAAAAGATATATCTATAGAAGAGCTACAAGAATGTGAAAGAGTTATAGAGCTTTTGAGATTATTTGGACCTGACGAGGAGGAATTTTAATGAATGTAGCTATTATAATAGCTGGTGGCAAGGGTATTAGGACTCATCAAGATGTACCTAAACAGTTTTTAAATGTGAATAATAAACCTATTATTGTTTATACAATGGAGGCTTTTCAAAACCATCCAGATATTGATGCTATTGAAGTTGTATGCTTAGAAGGTTGGGAAGAGATATTAAAGGCGTATGCTAATCAGTATAAGATTTCTAAGTTAAAATGGGTTACTATCGGTGGCCTAAATGGTCAAGATTCTATTAGAAATGGACTAGAATATATAAAGGATGAAGTAAAAGACGATGACATTGTTCTTATTCATGATGCTGTAAGACCTATGGTTTCTACAGATATTATCTCGGATTGTATTGTAAAAACTAGAAAATATGGTAATGCTACCGCAGTTATTCCTTGTAACGAAGCAATGCTTCTTACTGAAAATCATACAGATTCTACTTCTCAAGTATCTCGTGATACGATTTTAAGGACTCAAACTCCTCAAGGGTTCAAGTATGGTCTTTTAGTAGATGCTCATAAGGAAGCGCTTGAAAAAGGGATAGTTTCTTCTGTTGCTTCATGTACGATGATGGTTGAATTGGGTAAGAAGGTTTATTTTAGTATTGGTTCTGAAAAGAATTTTAAACTTACTACATCTGATGATATAGATATTTTTAAAGCATTACTAAGAGCAGAAAAGGATGAGTGGCGTAGATGATTAATGAGTTATACCAAAATGATTTGGAATCTATATTTTCATGTGATTTACCTTGGAACAATTTGAGTGGGAAAAATATTTTAGTTACTGGCGGTACTGGACTTATCGGGTCTTGTATTATTGATGTGCTTATGAAACTTAATGATGTTAATGTATTTTGTATGGGAAGAAGTTTAGAAAAGGCTAAAAATAGATTTAAAGATTATTTTGATAATCCAAGATTTAATTTTATTTGTCACGATATAACGAATAAATTAGATTTAGATATTGATTTTGATTATATTATTCATGCTGCAAGTGGTGCCCACCCAGCTGAATTTAATAATAGACCTGTTGAAACGATGACAGGAAATTTTATTGGGACGTTTAATTTACTTAAATATGGAAAAGTACATAATATGAAAAGATTTGTATATATATCTTCTGGTGATGTCTATGGCGCAGCTTCTAGTGAAGTAGATAGCTTTAGTGAAGAATATAGCGGTTACGTTGATTGTACCAAAGTAAGAGCTTGTTATCCATCTTCTAAAAGGGCCTCTGAAACTCTTTTAGAGTCTTTTATTAGTGAATATGATATTGACGGAGTTATTGCTAGACCTTGCCATGTTTTTGGACCTACTATGACGAGTGAAGATAGTAGAGTGGTTGCTGAGTTTATTAGATATGCAGTAAATGGTACGGATATTATATTAAGGAGCCGGGGCAATCAAATGCGTTCGTATTTGTACGTAGTAGATGCAGTTCTTGCTATTTTTTATGTATTGTTTAAGGGGTTAAATAAAGAGGGCTATAATATTTGCGGAAAAGATAGGGTATCTATACGAGAACTTGCGGAGATTATTGCAGATATATCTAATGGTAAAGTTGTTGCAGAAAATGATATAGATGTTAGAGAAAGAGCGATTTTAAATTGTGATAAATTGTATAATTTGGGCTTTAGGGAAAATAATAGTTTAAGAGGTGGATTAGAAAAGACAATTAAGATTCTAAGAAACTAAAAAATTCCAAGGGGGGAATTGAATTAGGATGCAAGATGAGGAAAAGTATGTTGTAGATAGTTTTTTAAATAATTTTTCAAAGTATAAAGAAAAAAGAATTGCGTTATATGGTACAGGGGCCAATACTAAGATTATTTTGAATAATGTAAGTGGCTTTAATTTTGTTGGGCTTATGGATGGATTTAAGAATAGTGGGAGTATGTATGGCTTTAATATTTTGGGATATGATGAAGTTAAAAAGTTAAATGTAGAGGTTATAATTATTGTAGCTCGTATTAGCTCTACTAAGCTTATTTATGATAGAATTAAAGATTTCTGTAATGAGAATAATATTCTTGCACTTGATTGTAATGGAAATGATTTAAGCATTGCTAAAGAGGTTTTTAATAGTGAGAATGAGTATTTTGACAGAAATGAAGAAGAGTTAAAAAGCTTAATTGATACTCATGAAATAATTAGTTTTGATGTGTTTGATACTTTAATAACTAGAAAGGTTTTATCTCCAGAGGAAATATATGATATTATTGGAAAAAGGATTTCAGACAATGATTTGAAAAAATTTAGATATTCTGTTGAGCGTTGGTCAGATAATATGAATGTCTATGAGGTATATGATGAGTATAGAAAAACAATTGGTTGTTCGGAAGAAGAAAAGGAAGAGATTATAAAAACTGAGGTGGCTACTGAAAAAGATTTTTTATCTAGAAGAGAAAAGATGGTTGAAATTTTTAATTATGCCGTGAATAAAGGTAAGCCGGTATATTTAATTTCGGATATGGATTTACCAAAAGAAATTTTAGGAGATATACTAAATAGCTTAGATATAAAAGGGTATAAAGATTTGCTTGTTTCTTGTGATTATAGAATGAAAAAAAGAGAAGGTTTGTTTAAGGTTTTTAAGGAAAAAGTCAAAGGTACTTCGTATTTGCATATAGGAGATAGTGAAGATAGTGACGGAATATATGCGAATATGAATGGAATAGACTCCTATTTAATAAAAAATGGGTACGATCTTTTAACTATTTCATCTTATGGTAGTATTTTGGAATATGTAAAAACTCCGTTAGATAACTACATTTTAGGAATTTTTATTGAGAGAGCTTTTAATAATCCTTTTGTTTTATATAATTCAAAGGGCAGATTGAAAATAAATAGTCAATATGATAAAGGCTATTTATTTATAGGCCCGGTTATTTCTAGTTTTATGATGTGGTTTATTGAAAATATAAAAGAGTACGATAAGGTTATTTTTTCGGCTAGAGATGGATATTTACTCTCTAAGTTATATGAGAAAGCTAAGAAATATTTTGATTTACCTAAGTATGATTATTTACTTACTTCTAGAGCTTGTGTAATACCAGCTTCTTTAGAAGATGAGGAAGATATTAAATATGCTCTTACTTATTCGTTTGGCGGAAGCCCGGAAGAGATGTTAAAATATAGATTTTTGTTAGATGAAGGAGATATAGAGAAATATAAAGGTGAAGAAGTAGAAGAGTATATCTTAAAGCATAAAGAAAAGATTTTTGCTAAGTCTAAAAAACTTAAAGAGAATTATTTGAAATATTTAAATAAATTTAATTTTACTGGTAAAATTGCTTTTTTTGATTTTGTTGCACTCGGTACTTGTCAAATGGGCTTAGAAAAGGTTATAGATAAAAAACTTGATGGTTTTTACTTTATTAGGTTAAACAATACTTTTGACAGAATTAATAATTTAAATATTAAGGCTTTTCTTGAAAATTATAGAGATAGCGATATCTTTGAAAATTATTTATCTTTGGAACAGGCAATAAGTGATTTTATACCTTCGTTAAAATGTTTTGATTCAGAGGGTAAACCGGTGTTTTTTGAAGATAATAGAAGCAAGGAAGACAAGAAATATATAGAAGAGCTCCAAAAAGGTGTTTTAGACTTTTTTGAAGTATTTTTGAAAAATTATGAGGGCGAAATTACATTAAGTTTTATAGATAAGTTATTTGGGCTTATAGATATTGAAAAAACAGATATATCTGAGGACAAACTAAAAGATTTGAGTAACGTTGATGAGTTTTGTAAGAGAGGCTGAGTTTATTTGAGATTAAAAAGTTGCAGTATGAGTGATTTTTTAAGTTTAATAAAAGATAAAAAGGTTATTTGCTTTGGCTTTGGGTTTCAAGCATGGGATATGTGTAATAACTACAAACAAATTTTAGATAGAATAGTCTTTTTTATTGATGGAGATAAATCTAAAGTTGGAACTCATACCATTGGCGGTAAAAAAATAGAAGTGAAGCCTAAAGAATGGCTGCTACAAAATAAAGATTTAGAAGATTATGCTTTTCTTATAACTACAAAATTTGTAAATGAGATAGTGGAGGAGTTTGATTATTTAGATGTAGATGTATATTCATATATATTGATGGAAGAACTTTTAGAAAAAGAGGCAAGTACAGATTGTGATATATTTAAAAATTCTGGTGAGTCTATTCCTAAAGTTATTCATTATTGTTGGTTTGGTAATGGCAAAAAGAGTGAGTTGCACGAGAAATGCATTACCTCTTGGAAAGAAAAGTGTCCAAATTATGAAATTATAGAATGGAATGAGAGTAATTTTGATATAAATATTAATAACTACGTTAAGGAGGCATACGAGGCTAAAAAATATGCATTTGTTTCTGATTTTTTAAGATTATATGTGCTTTACAACTATGGTGGTATTTACCTTGATGTT
>JAEEXS010000086.1 GCA_016287855.1 Clostridia bacterium | reverse complement strand
TAATAGCTCGTGGATATAATTTAAGAGAGAGTAAAAATAATTCGCTAATGCACGCGGAAATTATTGCAATAAATAAAGCGTGTAAAAAATTAAAGTCTTGGCGGCTTGACGAGTGCGATTTATATGTAACCTTAGAACCTTGTCCTATGTGTGCAGGAGCAATAATTCAATCAAGGATAAAAAATGTTTTCTTTGGAGCAAATGATCCAAAGGCTGGGTGTGTAGTTTCCAAGGTCGAGCTATTTAAGCCTAATATATTTAATCACAATGTGAATGTTATAGGGGGGCTTTTAGAAAGCGAATGTTCAGAGATTTTAAAAGATTTTTTTAGTAACCTAAGAAAAGTTGACAAACCTCAAAAATTATAATAAAATCAGAGAGGAAAAGCTTGGAAAGAAGTTTTTCACGATTTATGAAGTACCTAATTATTTATGTAATGGAAAGGAAAGTAATTAAGTATGATGAATAAAAGAGCTAGAAAGAAAAGAGCAAAAAGAATAGTAAAAGCAGTTAGTTTTGCCCTAGCTATGGGTGTATTTACTGTAGCTATTTATGCTGCGCAATTAAAAGAAGTTAATATAAATTATGCTGGTAAAGATGTATCTTTTAAGACATTTGCTAGTAATGTATCTGATGCCTTAAAAGAGAAAAATATAAATGTTGGTGAAGACCAAGAAATTTCTACAGATATGTATGAAAAGCTATCTAAAAATAATTCGATTTTAATAAGTCAAAAGCCGGTAGTTTTGGCTATGGTTGATCCGGTTACTGAGGAAGTAGTTGAAGAAATTCCTGTAGTAATTGAGCCAGTTGTTGAGAAAAAAGTAGAAGAACCTAAAAAGGTAGAACAACCAATAGACGATACAGATAGAAGTACTACTGTTAAAAAAGCTCAAGATACTACTTCAAGAGGAACGGTTAGAACTAATTGGGCACCTGATGTTTTCCAAAAAGAAGAAGGAGTTTTAGAAACCGCAAACGGTGAGCTTATAGAATATGAAGGCTATTTAGAATTGGAAGCTACCGCATATTGCTCTTGTTATGAGTGCTGCGGAAAGCATCCGGGGAATAAGTGGTATGGAATAACGGCGACCGGTACTAGAGCAAAAGTTGGAACTATAGCGGTAGATCCTAGAGTTATTTCACTTGGAACAAAGGTATATATAGAGGGATTGTATGGAGCTAATAATTACGGATATGCAGTTGCTGAGGATACAGGAGGAGCTATAAAAGGAAATATAATTGACTTGTACTTTAATACCCATAGCGAAACGGTTGCTTGGGGAAGACAACAAGTTAGAGTATATATATTAAAAGATGCTAGTAAGACTAAAAAAGAAGAACCTGTTATTGAAGAAGTAAAACCAGAACAAGAAACAGAAGTGGTTGAAGAAGTAGTAGAAGAAGAAATTGAGGAAGTTGAATGAAGTAAAAAAACTCGGAGTTAATCCGAGTTTTTTATGTAGAAAAAAGGCGAAATCGGTAAATTGATGGTACGTACAATTTCTTGTAAAATATTGGAAACGGTGATACAATAATGGCGAAGGAGGATATAGTATGTTTAAAGTCTCTAAAAAACCATATAATATCACTAAGAGGAGTGATAATTCTATGATTAAAAATTTTACAATTGTTATTCATAAAGGCGAAAAAGATGAAAAAGGTTATTGGGCTGAGTGTTTAGAGTTGCCTGGTTGCTTTACAGAAGGAGAAAATATTGAAGAAATAAAAGAAAATATGAAGGAAGCCATAGCTTTATATTTAGAAGATACAGATATACGTCAAATCCAAGAAGTAATAATGGATACAATTAGTTTGGAGGTGGCTAATGCCTAAAATTCCAATTATGAAACCTAAGGATTTTTTAGCGTATTTATTAAAATTTGATTGTAATATAGTTAGTGTTAAAGGATCTCATTATAAGATAATAAATAATAAAAATAATAAAATATCCATATTACCCATTCATAGCGAGGATTTAAAAAGAGGAACTTTTATTGGCATATTAAAGCAATTGGATATTGATATGGAAGAATTTATAAATTTTATTTCTAAACAATGAAATATTTTTGTGTAGAAAAATGGCGAAATTGGTAAATTGATGGTATGTACAATTTCTTGTAAAATATTAGGCATAGTGGTATAATGCTTAAGAGATGGGGAGTGATTTTCAATGAGTGAACAGCAAAAATTACTTATCACGGAAATAAATGGATTGCCTGATGAATTAATAAAACAGATTAGAAAATATGTCGAAGAATTGAAAACTAATTCTGTTATTAATAATGCACCTAAAGAATTAATAGCTAAAAATGAGGATGAATTAATAAATATGCTAGATGAAGGTTATGAAAATATGGAAAATGCCATTTCCCTTAATAATGCTGTGGCTGAAATAACAAACATATATTATAAAAAGGGAGAGTAGGAATTTGGCAAAATATAATATTAGATTATCTCCAAAAGCATATAGTGACTTAAAAAGAATAAATGAGTATATAGTAAGTGAATTACTTGAGCCCAATATAGCGTATGATTTATTTAGAGTGATAATAAATGCAATATATGAATTAGATAATTTTCCAAATAGAAATCCACGAGTGATTTTAAATAAAAATATTCATAAAGATTTAAGAAAAATGTGGGTTAAAAATTATTTAATTTTTTATGATGTAGAAGAAACAATAAAAATTGTCAATATTCGTAGAATTTTGTATGGGGCATCGGATTGGAGAAACAAATTATAAATTTTTCACAAATAGTACATAATAGAAATATTACTCTATACATTGTTACTATTTTTTAATTGAGTCTGCATATTATAAAATACTGAAAATACTACAAAAAGAACCAAATAAAATACATAAAAATAAACTTGAGAAAATATCTTAAGTTTATTTTTTTGTCTTGCTTAGAGGACTTTTTAATACACATTTTGGGTATAAATTAGAAAAAATATTGAAAAGTTGTAAATATATTTTATTTTGCACCCGATAAACATATGTAAGGCTATATAATAACGAAAAATAAAGGTTAAAAACCTAGGAGGTATATAAATGAAAAAGTTTTTATCATTACTATTAATATTAGTATTAATTTTGACGGGAGGAGTTCTGGCCCATACTGTAAGGGTAAGGGTAAACGGAATAGACCTTCAGATGACTAGTAACGAAGGGAGTGGAATAACGGTTGAAAGTAAGATCCCGGATATAAACGGATGGTCTGCTACCGGTATAACGTTAACCGAAGAGCAACAACATAGCACAACGGTTGATTTTACTATGCCTAATAACGCGGTTGAACTAGAAGCAACAGTTCAAAAGAGCTTAATAACATATGACCCTAACGGAGGAACTGGCGCACCAATTGCTCAAACAAAATCACTCGGAGTAGATATAGTATTAAGTACATTAAGACCAACACTAGCTGGTCATACATTTATAGAATGGAATACAACACAAAACGGTACAGGAACTAGATATATGCCTGGGGATATATATACAGGAGATACAGATTTAACTCTATATGCTCAATGGTCTGGAGCAGTAACCTTTACATGGGATACAACAGGTCAATTAAGTAAGGAGATAGTAGTAAGAACAAATGCAGCAACTACAATAAACTGGGGCGATGGAACGTTAGAGAACGTTGCAGTTTCTTCGAGCGAAGATTTGCATTTATCTCATACGTACGCATCAGAAGGAGATTATACAGTAAGAATAAAAGATGATGTCGTTACGGTATTCTCTAAGAATAGCGTCAAAATAAGTTATATAGATGTAAGTAATGCTACAGTATTATACAATTTGAGTTGTAATAGTAATAATTTAACTAGCTTAGATGTAAGTAATAATACGGCATTAACAACCTTATCATGCTTTGGAAATAATTTGACTAGTTTGGACATAAGTAATAATACAGCATTAACGTACTTATTGGTACGTAACAATAATTTAGCTAGTTTAGATGTAAGTAATAATACGGCATTAACATATTTAAATTGCCGTGACAATAATATAAGCAGCTTAGATGTAAGTAATAATACAGCTTTAGAAACATTACATTGCTTTAATAACAATATAAGTAGCTTGGATGTAAGTAATAATACAGCATTGACGGCACTTAGCTGTAATGACAATAATTTAAGTAGCTTAGATATAAGTAATAACTTATTATTGAATAGTTTTAATTGTCAACAACCAACACTTAATATATTAGTAATGGATTCAAGACAAAATATAGAGGCTGCTCATTTCTTTAAACATGATAATACAAAGACAGTAACCCTAACACAAACAGCAAACGGAAAAATATCTTATGATAAGAACTATAGATTTACTATAGTACCAAATGTTGGCTCACAAATAATAAGTGTAACAGCAGGTGGAATACCTCAAACACCAACATCATTATATGACTTCGTATCACTTACAGCAGATACGACTTTGACTGCAACATTCGGTACATTATATACTGTAACATTTGACGCAAACGGCGGTGTAGGAGCACCTGCACCTCAATCTAAGATACATGGTGTAGACTTAACATTAACCGCAGCACAACCTACAAGAGCAAACAAGACATTCGTAGGATGGAATACTTCTGCTGATGGCAGTGGAGCAAACTATGCACCAGGTGGAACATATAGTGTAAATGCAAATATAACATTGTATGCAAAGTGGGTGGCAAGTGAATACTATGTAACATATAACAAGAATACAACAGCATCAGTAAGCAACATGCCAGCAAATCAAGTAAAACAATATGGTGTAAACTTGACATTAACAGCAAATCCTCCAGTAAGAACTGGATATACCTTCACAGGATGGAATACAGCAGCTAATGGAACAGGCACACCTTATGCAGCTGGTAGCACATATAGTATAGATGCAGATATAAACTTATATGCACAATGGACAGTAAATTCATATACAGTAGCATTGAACAACCAGAGTGCAACAAGTGCAGGAACAACAAGCGTAACTGCAACGTATGATGCAGCAATGCCAGCAATAACAAAACCTGCAAGAGTATACACTGTAACATATAACTACAATGGAAGTGGTCAAGCTAATGGCTCTGCAACGTCAACATATACATTTGGTGGATACTATGATGAAACAAATGGAAATGGAACACAATACTATACAGCAGCTGGAGCAAGTGCTAGAAGTTGGGATAAGGCAAGCAACACAACATTATATGCAAAATGGACAAGTGCAAGTGTGACATTGCCAACACCTAACGCTAGAACAGGATACACATTTGTAGGTTGGTATGATGCAGCAACTAATGGAACGAAGATAGGAAATGCAGGAGTAAGCTATATACCTACATCAACGTTAACAATATATGCACACTGGACAGCAAATACATATACAGTAACATTAGATCAACAAAGTGCGACAACAAATGGAACAACGAGTGTAACTGCAACGTATGATGCAGCAATGCCAGCAATAACAAAACCTGCAAGAGCATATACAGTAACATATAATGCAAATGGAGGAAGCGTAAGCCCAACATCGGCAACTGCAACATACACATTTGGTGGATACTATGATGCAACAAATGGTGGCGGAACACAATACTATACAGCAGCTGGAGCAAGTGCAAGAACATGGAATAAGGATGCAGCTACTGCAACATTGTATGCAAAATGGACAAGTGCAAGTGTAACATTGCCAACTCCAACAAGAACAGGATACACGTTTGCAGGCTGGTATACAGCAGCAAGTGGTGGCTCAAGTGTAGGAGCAGGTGGAGCCGCTTATACACCTACATCAACGTTAACGATATATGCACACTGGACAGCAAAGACAACTACAGTAACATTGAATGGTCAGAGTGCAACAACAGCAGGAACAACAAGCGTAACTGCAACATATGATGCAGCAATGCCAGCAATAACAAAACCTGCAAGAGCGTATACAGTAACATATAACTACAATGGAAGTGGTCAAGCTAATGGCTCAGCAACAGTAACATATACATTTGGTGGATACTATGATGCAACAAATGGTGGAGGGACACAATATTATACAGCAGCTGGAGCAAGTGCAAGAACCTGGAACAAAGATGCTGCTACGGCAACGTTGTACGCAAAATGGACATGTGCAAATACAAGTGTAACCTTACCAACACCAAATGCAAGAACAGGATACACATTTGCAGGATGGTATACAGCAGCAAGCGGAGGCTCAAGCGTAGGAGCAGCCGGAGCAAGTTATTCACCAACAGCAACAACGACAATATATGCACATTGGACAGC
>JAEEXS010000009.1 GCA_016287855.1 Clostridia bacterium | reverse complement strand
TTAAGTCCTAATAATATTCCACTTACACTTAACGTCATTATTAAATAGCCACCAATAACGCAAAGCATACTGGTATATTTGTTTTTCATAATACATAACAATAAATATATTAAAAAAGCAATTAAAAAAACTATTCCAATTCCTCTAAATAAATTACTTAATGCTAAAAATATGCCTGATATCAAAAATGTCGTCCTTTTTTCATTCTTTTTAGCATTAAAGAAAATGATTAGAGTCAATAAATATAGCGGTATTGCTAAATTTTCAGTACATAGTACTGATGTATATGAAATGAATGCTGGAAAAACGGATCCAATAAGTGCTACAAATAGTTTTATTTTCTCATTCTCTATAAAATTATCGGATAATTTATATAGTAAATAAACAGTAATCAAGCCAAATATTATGTTTAATATTCTTAATATAACTAATGTATTAGCACCAAAGATTTTCATTAATACTGAAATATATAAAGTCATAGGAACTAAATGAGGAAATCTTGCTAAATATTCATAATCTCTTAAATCTGACATATCTCCAGATACTATATTCCTTGCTCCCTCATACATTGCGGCAAAGTCAGATATAGGTAAAGTATTAATTGATGAAATCCAAAAAGTCCTTAAAATTAAAGCTAATACTAGTATTATTGCAAGTTTATAGATATTTTTAATTTTTAAGAAAATACATATACTTCCGCATATTAAGGCGATTGTTTCAATAAAAACAAATTTAGTTATAAAAGCATCACTTTGGTAGTATCGTACTATCTTTATAAGCCGTATAAATAGCATACCTAGCAAAATAGCTATAGCGACTTTTAATATATTAATTAAAACTTCACTAATTTTACTCATACACACACTCCAAAATAAAATTTACTAGATATTTTAACATATTTTTACATATAAATCAAATATCTTTAATGTGGAGGAGCTAAAATGATAAAAGAATATGATAGACTAAAAGCAAAAGAATATGCCAAAAAGTGGGCATTTTCTCGTAACCCTATGTACTATGCCTTTGACAATATCGGCGGAGATTGTACCAACTTTGTTTCTCAATGTATTTTTGCCGGTGGCGGAATAATGAACTATACCCCTGAAATTGGATGGTATTATATAAACTCTAATCAAAGGAGCCCGTCTTGGACTGGAGTAAAATATTTATATACTTTCTTAATAAATAATTCAGGTGTAGGACCTTTTGCAAAAGAAATATCTCCTATTCAAAGTGAAATAGGAGATATAATTCAATTAGGCAATTTAAATAGATTTTATCATTCATTAATAATTGTTGAAAAAGATAATTCTGAAATCTATGTTGCTGCCCATAATTTTAACGCGTATCTAAGAAATCTTAATACCTATACTTATGAAAAAATACGTTTTTTACACATAGAAGGTTTTAGATATTAAATTTTTAATTTATTTACTCTATCTTGTATTCTATCTTTTGTTAATATCTTTAATATTGCATATAAATCAGGAGTATTTCTTCTAGAAGTAATTGCTACTCTAATAACAGTACTAATATCTCCAACATGGCCCTTAAAGTTTTCAGGATTTTTCTTGTATTCTTTTACTTCTCTAGCATATCCTAAACTTTCAGCTAAATCTTTTATCTTGTTAAACCAAGTATCTTTATCATCTGAATCTGAATAAATTTCCATATACTTAGCTAAAATAGTCTTTATTTCATTAGGGTCAGTAATACTTTGCCATTCATATTCTCTTTCTTTAGAGAAATATAGCTCATCATACATGTATTCTAAATTTTCTCTTAAATCCGACCATTTGGAAATATCTTTTCTAATCTTATTACCCGTTCTCTCAATATCTAGCATAGCAATCGTATTTTCTTTATATTTTTCCATTAAATCTGCTAACTCTTTATCGTACTCTTTAGCCCATTTTAAGCCTTCATCATATACTTTTTCAGCAGTAAATGTAGCTATAACATTTTTAGAGACATCAGCTAATTTTACTAAATCAAATATAGCACCACTTACACCCATCTTTTCAATGCTAACCTTAAATTCATCTACCGAAGCTAATGGGTTTTCTCTTCTCCAGTCTTCAAAATTAGAATTTGCAATATTCATAAGATAGTCTATAACTGATTCTTTAGGTATTCCATTTTCTTTATAATAACTTGCAGATGCCTCTGGATCTTTTCTCTTACTAATCTTACGTTTAGAGCCATCTTCTTCTTTCATAATAGGGGCAACATGAACGTAATTAGGCACTTCAAATCCCAACATTTCAAATAATTGAAGGTGCAATGGAACAGAAGAAACCCATTCATCTCCTCTAATTACATGAGTAGTTCTCATAAGATGATCATCTATTGCATGAGCAAAATGGTAAGTAGGAAGTCCGTCAGACTTAATTATAACTATATCTTGAATATTTTCAGGGAATTCAATATTTCCTTTAATTAAGTCATGATATTTTACCTTTTTCATAGGATTTCCGTTAGATCTAAGTCTTACAACAAACCTATCTCCATTTTTTATTTTTTCAATTGCTTCTTCCTCACTAATATTCCTACAATGAGCATAAGTTCCATAATAACCAGGTAATACTTTTAATGATTCTTGTACTGTCCTTAAATTATTAAGTTGCTCTTCTGTACAAAAGCAAGGATATGCCAAACCTTTTTCAACTAAACTTTTAGCAAATGCTTGATATATATGCTTTCTATTACTTTGAATATATGGACCATAAATTCCTTTTTCATTCCCGTCATCATCTGTTGGGCCTTCATCAAATTGAACATCAAAAACTTTTAGTCCATTTATTATAGCAGATATTCCATTATCTATTTCCCTTTTACCATCAGTATCTTCAATTCTTAAAAAATATACACCATTAGTTTGAGCTGCCATTCTACTAGCAAAATTGGCAGTAAACAAAGACCCCATATGTATAAAACCTGTTGGGCTAGGTGCAAACCTAGTAACAATTGCACCCTCAGGCAAATTCCTTTTTGGATATAACTCTTCATAATATTCAGGAGTTTTATCTATATCTGGAAACATTAATTCTGCTAACTCTTTACTCATTTTTATTCCCCTCTCTATATATTTTCAGAAAAAAATGCACCTTATGAGCTTAAGAATACATCAGCTCTAAAGTGCATTATTTCTTTATTCCGATTTATTTCTTATTGCTCTTTCTTAAAAAAGCAGGAATATCTAAATCTTTATCTAAATTGTCCGCAATAGGATTATTTAGAGGTTTTTGTATATTGTTTGTATTAGCTACAGGTGAAGTACTAGCAACTGGATTAACGTTATTTAGTGAAGACGTAGGATTATTATTGTTATTCAATGATGCCATATTTGGGTTCTTTGAGCTAAAGAACGAAGAAAACTCAGGTTTTTTAGCTGTTGGAATATTTATAGAGCCTAATCCTCTATCAAAGCCTGTAGCTATAACTGTTATAAGTATTTCATCATTTAATGCCTCATCTATCACTGCACCAAATATTATATTAGCTTCAGGATCTGCTGATTTTTGAACCAATTCAGCAGCAGTATTTACTTCTAATAATCCTAAATCAGAACCACCAGTAATATTTAATAATACTCCTCTTGCTCCTTCTATTGAAGTCTCAAGTAATGGGCTATGTACAGCTTGTTTTGCAGCTTCTTCAGCTCTATTCTCGCCAGATGCACGACCTGTTCCCATATGAGCAATACCTGTATTTAACATTATTGTCTTTACATCAGCAAAGTCTAAGTTTACAAGACCTGGAACAGCAATTAAATCAGATATACCTTGAACACCTTGTTTTAATATATCATCAGCCATTTTGAAAGCTTCAACCATCGAGGTATTTTTTTGAATTACCTGTAATAATCTATCATTAGGAATGATAATTAATGTGTCTACATGATCTTTTAATTGAGCAATTCCTTTTTCAGCTTGTGCCATTCTCTTTCTTCCTTCGAAAGTAAATGGCTTTGTTACAACACCGACTGTAAGTATTCCTAATTCTTTTGCAACAGAAGCAACTATAGGAGCAGCACCAGTACCAGTTCCACCACCCATACCAGCTGTTACAAATACCATATCCGAACCTTTCAAGGCTTGTGCAATTTCATCTCTATTCTCTTCAGCGGCTTTTTGACCAATTTCAGGATCAGAGCCAGCGCCTAAACCCTTTGTTAGCTTATCTCCTATTTGTATTTTCATATTTGCCTTAGATAAGAAAAGTGCTTGTTTATCAGTATTAACTGCTAAAAATTCAACTCCTCTCAATCCGCCTTCAATCATTCGGTTTACAGCGTTATTACCGCCACCGCCAACACCGATAACTTTTATCTGTGCGAATTGTTCCATTTCTACATCAAAATCTAACACATTAATTCCTCCTCTTTATTTTGAAAATACAAGTTTCCACAAATAATCAAGTGGATCTTACTTTTTCCAAAAATTAATGAATTTAGTTATAATTCCTTCTTCTACTTTACTCGTAACTTCTTCATTTGTTCTATCTTTGTTTAATATTTCTACATCTCTCTCTCCTAAACTCATTCCTGCAACATATTTTATTATTCCAAGAGAGGTAACATAGCTTAACTTTAATCCTGCGGGTAATTTAGGATTAACTAGCCTTGTTGAAAGTCCTAATTTTTCTTGAGCAAATTCTTTTGCTCCGACCATATGGTATATACCTTGTCCAACAAGAACTACACCCGCACTTATTTCTTCTTTTATTCCTGCTTCAGTAATTTTATCATTTAACATTGTAAAAATCTCATCAATTCTAGCTTCTATGATTTCTACAACATCAGATATCTTTATTAATCTTTGGTCGGAATCTCCTATGGGATATATTGTAATACTTTGATCGTTATTTATCAAGGCTTTTTGTGCTATTGGAAATTGTTTTTTTAAACGATCGGCTTCGTTGTATGAAACTTTAAGCCCTATAACCATGTCATTAGTTATATGCTCGCCACCAATAGGGATAGAATCATAATACTTTATTCTTCCACCCTTGAAGAATGCATAGTCTGTCTTTCCGCCACCAATATCTACTAATAATACTCCAAGTTCTTTCTCCTCTTCAGATAAAGTGACTTCACCAGTAGCTATTGCTTCGATTATAATTCCCGCTACCTGATAACCAGCTCTTTCTACACTTTTTAGTAAGCTTTGAGTAGCAATGGAACTACCTATGACAACATCTGCATCAACTTCTACTATTGCTCCCATCATTCCAGCCGGATCGACAATCTCATCATACCCATCAATTATATATTGATGAGGTATTACATCAACGAACTGTTTATCGTATGGGATTTCAAAATCTTTTGCGTCTTTTAAGACCCTTCCTACATCTTCAGCCGTAATTTCTTTCATGTTACCATCAAAGCTAATTTTACCATGAGATGGGATAAGCATAGAATGAAAACCAGACAATCCGATATAAACAGCTCCTACTCTGATATTTGCAACTTTTTCAGCCATAGAAACTGATGCTCTAATTGCCTTAGAAACAGATTCTAAATCAACAATCAAGCCTTTTTTTATACCGGTACAGGGTACTAACCCACTTCCCATAAACTCCATTTGACCATTTCTATTAGCTTTTGCAATTACGGTACTTACTTTAGATGAGCCTATATCAACGCCTACTATTACATCATCGTACAAACAAAACACCCCGTTCTATTATTACTATAGTTCCAGAGGCTCACATCTGAAGTTTTACCTTCAAAAAACCATTTTTTCTTAAGTAATTATACCACAGTTTATATATTATCTTGTTTTTTAAATTTATTCAAGAGGTAACGACGAATTATTGCAAAATTTAAAAATATTCTATTACCAAATACAAAAACTGCCGCTAAATACAAGTCTAAGCCTAACTTTTCGCCTAAATATGCTAAACCTACAGCTAATAATGCATTTCCAGCAAAACCACTCGTAAACACATGAATATTAAATCTTTCTTCCATCAAAGCAGATATACCACCAAATACCGAATCTAAACAAGCTAATATTGCAATAGCTAAATATTTAGAATATGTATAATCAATTGCCGGCATATATAAAGCCAGTATTATTCCTAAAACAAACCCAATAGCTGGAATTATCACTTAAAGCACCTCCAAAAATTATTGTTTAGCAGTATTGACATTGTTCGCATTATTTGTTGTCGTCTCTTCAACGACCGTAGCAAGATATTTACTAGAAAAACTCTTATTAAATTTAGGAATTACTATATCTGTTTCACGAGTTACTGTAATTCTTATTCCCCATTCTCTTAAACCATCAACATAACCACCACGCATAAGCATAGCACTTTCAAGAAGTGCAGGATCTCCAATTGCACTAATAGTAAATGGAGCTCCTATTCGTTCACCATTTACAAAAATTAAAGTTCCCGCGCATCTTATTTCAGACATACTAACTATTCTTTGACCGTTTACAGAAATTGCTTCTGCACCAGCACCTTTTAATTCGTTTACTACCTTCATAATATCTTCATCATGAACTAAATATGTATTTAAATCCGAAACACCTTCAATAGTAGTAATACTATCATCCATAACTACCTTAATTCCGCTACCTCTTACATTTGTAAGTCCAGCATCCTGTAAGGCTTTACTAAGTTCTTGTTTTAGAAGATTAACCGTTTCTTCATCAGTTTCGGCTTTTCTATATTCCTCTAACATCTTGTCTTTTTCTTCCATTTCAAGTATCTTCGCATCATAATTCTTCTTTAATTCAGCATATTGAGTTTGAATTTCATTTATTCTATTAGAACCTTTTTCTTCATTAACTCTAACCGTTTTTAATTGCATAGCAAGCATAAGCCCTAAAACAAAACAAACTAGGGTTATTGTTATAACAAATTCTTTATTTTTCACTTTAAATACTTTTCCTATTTTACTCATTTTCTACATCCATCCCCCAAACTGGCTTAGTTATAACGTGTTCTAAATCGTGTAAATCTATATATGCTGGATTTTCTTCTTTTTTCCAAACGCTTTTTAGCCATTCTATCTTCCTTTGTAAGTTCGCATTATCCCCAAAATAAACTATGTGCCCATTTTGGTAATACACTAAAACCCCAGATTTATCTGAAATTTTTATGACACCATTTAGCATATCATTTTCTTTCATTTTCTTCAATACTTCTAAATATCTTTTAAATTTTTCTTCTTCATTACAATTAACAAATTTCCCTACTACTACTTCTTGTACAGTTATTCCCTCTAAACTTAAAAAATCTAAATTTTCTTCATCCGTTACTACCTCTACTACAATACCATCTTCCGTAATTAACAAATTCGAACCATAAAATTTTACTTTTGCCACAGGTTGTTTTTCTTTTACAGTTATAACTATACAATTAGGCCAAATACGATTTATAGAACAAGACTCTATATTAGGAATAGAATTTATCTTGTCCATCACTGCAAATTTATTCATTCTTAAAATATTTTCTCCATATAAAATATCTGAAGCACTCACTATATAATTCTTTGAAACTGTTTCATTACCTTCTACTTCTATTGTTTTTATATCAAAAATAGGAGAAAGCAAAAAGAAACAAATAATAGCCACCACTAAAAGAAAGCCTAAAAAACCGATATGACTTTTAGGCTCTTTTTTAATTTCATTTATCTTTACAATATTACTCATCTTTTGTTCCTCCATAAAATCGTTTTCTAATTTACTCTTTTTATATCTGCACCAATATTTCTTAAATTTTCTACAAAATCTTCATAGCCTCTTTCAATATAACGAACACCTATTACACTTGTTACATCTCTTGCAGCTAGGCCAGCCAAAACAAGACTTGCTCCACCCCTAAGTTCTCTAGCCTCAACAGTAGCTCCAGTTAAATTCTCTATTCCAGTTACAATTGCCGTTTTTCCCTCTACGATAATACTTGCACCCATTTTTATCAATTCAGGCACATACTTATACCTATTCTCAAATATATTCTCCATTATTATCGATGTTCCTTGTGCTAAAGTTAAAATTGTTACCATTTGAGATTGCATATCCGTAGGGAAGCCAGGAAACGGCATAGTTTTTATATTTACACTTTTTAATTTTTCTGGTGCTTTAATAAAAATATTTTCTTTATTCATTATTTTTATAGTACAACCAGTTTCTTTTAACTTATGAAGAGTAGATCTTAAGTATTCTGGAATGATTCCTTTTACTAAGACCTCTCCTCTTGTTATTGCGGCTGAACATAGATACGTTCCCGCCACAATTCTATCTCCGCCCACTTCATATTCAACATCATGAAGCTTATTTACACCTTTTATTTTTATAATATTGCTACCCGCACCTTCAATATTAGCACCTGCTCTATTTAAAAACTCTTGAAGCTCAATAATTTCAGGCTCTCTTGCAACATTTCTAATTATTGTAACACCTTCGGCTAAAGTCGCTGCCATCATAATATTCTCTGTTGCACCAACACTTGGAAAATCAAGGTCAATTTCACTTCCAATAAGTCGATTGACCTCGCATATGATATAGCCATGTTCTTCATTAACAGTAGCTCCAAGTTGTCTTAAGCCATTTAAATGCAAATCAATAGGCCGTGAACCAATTTCACAACCTCCAGGGTGCGTTAATTTTATTCTTCCATGCCTCGCCAACATCGGGCCCATAAGAACTATAGAAGATCTAATTTCTTTCATTAAATCTTCAGGGATTTCATCTTTATTGCAATTAGTCGCATCAACTTTAAACAAATTCTTTTCTTGAGATACTTTACAGCCAAGAGCTAAAAGTAATTCTTTCATCGCAACAGTATCTCTTATTATGGGACATCTTTTTATTAACGCATTGCCATCAACTAATATACTCGCTGCAATTATAGGCAATGCGGAATTTTTTGAACCTTGTAAATTTATTTCTCCAGAAAGTCTGTTTCCTCCATTTATAACATATGTATCCATTTTATACCTCCACATAATCATCTTTACTATACATATTATGATTACATATGAGATTATGTGAAGTAAAATTTTGAGTTGGTTACAAATTGTAGCCAACTGGTGACAAATTGTCACCAGTTCATTTCACTAAAAATGCCTTGAGAGTAGTTTCTCAAAGCACCTGAATATTTATTTTATGCAACTTTTATTCTCCATTCCCCACAAATTTATTCTTTTTATATCCACTATATTATATTTTACTTTTATCATATTTCTAAAAATATTTCAATAGTTTTGCGAATTTTTGTTCGCATGTTTATCATACTTAACAAAAAATATGCTCAATTTTTCAACCAAGCATATTTTTTGACTTTTCACTTTATTAAATATTTCAAAACCTCTGTTTCCCTCATAACCCACGGATTTATATCATCTGACTGTTCTAACAATATAGTATTACTTTTAATAGCATCTTCAATCGAAACAAACTCAACTTTAAAGTCCAGTTCTTTCTCATATTCGTCAAGATTTTGTGCCATTTGAACTGTCAAATCGACTTCACATCTTACGTATTCCGAATGCATGATAAAAATTTTACTTTCGTCAAACCTATCAATGTTTCTTTCTTCTACTATTCCAATAACATCCAAAACATTTGACAATACAAATCCTGTTTCTTCCGCGATTTCTCTTTTTAATGTTTGTTGCAAAGTTTCAGACAAATTCATACCACCACCAGGAAATTTGTAGTCTCCTTTTTTCGTTCGAATCATCAATAAATTCCCTTGAGAATCAAATGCAACACCTCTAATAGCTTTTCTTTTAACTATTTCATAGCCATTAGGAATTTCATCCAATCCTAAACAAAGATTAAATAACATTAGAAAAGCCTCCTATTTTTCATATCAATCATTTAATTCATACACTATACCTATCTCTTGTACCTTAAGCCCCTCAATTTCATACTCACGTTCTTCTTTTATGACTCCTCCCACATGCTCATAAAACCTCACTGAAGGATCATTTCCTTTCAAGCACCAAATAATCATATTTGAATAGCCCTCTTCTTTTAATAATTCCTTTACTTTGTTTATTAATTGTGTACCAATACCATTTCTTTTTTTATCTGGGCGAACATATAAAGCTACTACTTCCCCTTGATATTTATCATTCAATGAATCTAATGCCTTACCGTAGTAGGTATAGCCTAAAATTTCATTTTCCTCCTCATATACCAAAATATTACTTGTAAAATTTTTATCTGTTCCATTAATCCTATTCATTACCTTATTTTCTTGCATCTTATAATCCAATCCATTCAAAAACGAATCTGGTATAAGCCCCTTATACGCAGTTCTCCAACTATCTATTCTTATATGTGCAATTGCACTTGCATCACTAATATTTGCTTTTCTTATCATATTAATTCTCCCTTTTTTATAAAAAAACTGGTTAAAACATCGCTTCTAACCAGTTTTCATATACTATTTCTCAACTCTATCTATAACAAGCTTTACCTTACCTTCCTCAAATTGAACACTCACATTATCACACATTTTTTCAATCTTTAACGCCTCTTTAACACTATCATTATCAGGATTTGCTAAAGGTATATCTACAACAAACTTGCTATTTTCTTTATAAGATAAAACCTCTATCTCTTTTTCGCCACTATCCAATTCCGCTTGAATTAATTTACATATCATATAAGGAATATTACCATTAAATGTATTTATCAATGAAAAATCTTCTTCTGGCTTTACAAAAAGCTTAGCAGAATGTTTAATCATTTCCATTTTTAATACCATAGCTATCTTATACAACAATTCACCCGCAATAACTTCTCCATCTCCTGCAATCGACAAAGTTTTTACAGCCTCTTTTATATGAGCCGCCGAGTCTTTCATATGACCAATTCTAGTTAAAAACTCACTTTTATCATTGTCTGGCATATTGCTATCTCTAACTAAAGTCTCAAAAGCCATAGCTAGACCACCTATACTCATCAATTTCTCACTAATTTCTCCAGAAATTGCATCTGTTTTATTGGCAAAATACACATCTTTCGCCTTAGTAAGTTGTTTTTCCTCTTCTCTTTTCTTTATCTCTCTTAGTAATTGTGCAGACTTTATTGCAGATAAAACCATAAGCATTAAATCTTCTTGTGGTTTTGCTTTATTATAATAACCTTGAATATTTAATTGGTATAGCATCTCATCTTGAGGCTTTTCACCAGAATAACCTGTTTGTAAAATTATAATTGTATCTGTATTAAACTCTCTAAGTCTAGTTAAGAACTCCTCTCCTGTCATTTCTGGCATAAAGAAATCTAATAAAATTATATCATAGAAATTAGTTTTTAAATGTTCCAAAGCTTCAGCCGGATTATTCATTGTCTTTATATTTAATCCCATAGAAGACAATACTACTTCCTGACCCATAGTATATGCAAAATCGTCATCAACCAGTAGCACTTTGTAATCTGATACATCAATATTTTTTTCCATAATCTATTCCTCCTCTTTAGTTGGTATCTTTATATAAAAGATTGAACCAATTCCTTCCTCAGTTTCAAACGTCATCTCGCCATTAAACTCAGCTCTTAACATAGAATTAGCGAAATAAAGACCTACACCAGTTCCTTTTGTACCCTTTGTTGTAAGAATTTCCTTAAACAAACCTTCTGCAATTTTTTCAGGAATTCCTCCAGCATTATCTTGTACACTTATACATATATTATTTTGTTCTTTATATGTAGCTATTTTTATTTCTCCATTATCTCCAGTATATGCCTGTATTGCATTCATAACTATATTCATTAAAATTTGAGATAGTTTTCCAAAATCTCCATATATCAAATAATCCTCTGGAGTATCTACAAAAAGTTTGCATTTATTTTTCTGTAACTCATTATTCACTAGTATTTTTATATTATCTACTACTTTGTTAAGAGAAAATTCGGTTTTTTGAGATTCTCCAGTATTTCTTATTTGGTTTCTTACGCTTTCTACTATCTCCGTAATTTTACTAGCACTAACTTTCATAGCTTCTAGCATCTTTACTTCTTGTTCGGAATATTCATGCTTTCCATTTAAGAAATCTATTCCCATACGAATTGTTGCAATTGGAGTATTTATATCATGAGCCATACCACCAGCAAGTTGACCAAGACTCGCAAGTCGTTCTTGTTCAACCATCGCATTTTGAGAATTTTTTAATTCTGTTATGTCTTTGAACATTATTATAATTCCAGCTAATTCAGAGCCTTGTTCTATAGGAGTTAACTCAATTGAATAAAATTTATTATTAATTTCTAGATTCTTCTCAATAACTACAGTATCTAACCTATTTCGTAGTTGTTCAATCCCATCTCTTAGTATTTTTATCATAGCACAATCTATTATAGATTTCTTCTCTAAAAATTCCAACATGTCTGTTTTTAATTGAATTTCTGTTTCATAAGCAATTATGTCTGCAAATGCCTTATTATAATCAATTAATTCCATATCTTTATTAATTACTATATATCCATCAGCCATACAGTCTACTACTTTCTGTAATGCAATTGGTGCTATTTCTAAGAATCCATATTTAAATATCGCTAATGAAAAACATATTGCAGTCACTGTTAAAGTAATTGGGGATACATCATAATAGGAATAAAATTTTAACGCATCTATATTAGTTACACTTCCCAATATCCAAAGAAAATTAAAAAGTACTGGAATCGCAGAACCCCAAACCATAAGTCCTGCTTGTCTTGAAAAATTTTTAGAATTTTTTACAGAGGTATATATCAAAATTGACGTAGCCGAAATTAAATTTACCCATGTAAAAAACATTGCAACATAGAAATAAATTCCAAAATCATAATTTTCTGTTACACCATATGATTTATAAAATAAATGATGCCAAGAATTAGTCCATAAAACAAGATTAGTCACAACTTGAGGAATAATTAGAAGCACATATTTATAATTAAATTTTATTCTACCATTTTTATAAATTAAAGCTACAAACAATAGAAATACAGATGCAAATGTTGCACCTAAAAACAATATATCTTCAAAAATAATATTCTTATAACTGAAAAATATATCTGCAGACACTAATAACAAATATCCAACATTACAAACCATAAGTGAAATAACTTGTAATAAGAATATTTTATGAAGTTGTTTTTTATCTTTTAATTTTATAATATATGTGGATATGTAAATAAGTGATATAAGCGATATTAAAATGCATCCTATATATATTTGTTTACTCATTTTAACTACATCCCCTTCTTACCCTCATACCAGCACTATAAAGCGCCCCAAATAACTATTTTTTATATATTACTGAATACTTGTTGTATTATTTGGGCATTTGGAGCAGCAAATTCTGCCTTTAATAAATCAAAGTGATTTCCTTTCGCTTTATATTTTATTATTTTGCCATTTGTAAGCTTTGCAATTTTATCTACTTCTTCATCCTTCATTTCTTCAGATTGAATAAAATGTATATCTGCATCAATAACTTTAGTGAACTTACTTTGATCAGCCATATAGTTCATATAGCTTCTTATTTTTCTTTCCAAAATATCCTTTAAGAAAGAATTCTCACTACCAATTTTAGCATAATCTATACTATATTGCACAAAGAATTTTAATCTTTCTTCTATATCTTCTCGTGCTATTTGACCAAAGAAGCCATCCATAAGAACTACTCGCACATCATCATCTATCTTACCTGCTACATCCATTACTATATCGGCACCAGCAGAAAAACCTAATAGTAAATATGGACCTTTACTTTGAATTGATTTTATATCTGCAATATACTTAGCAATTTTATCTTCATCTTCTATATAATTAAACGCATAAAGTGAAAAATCATCGATATACTTACTGATATCATTAAATGCTAGACCATAGCCAGTAATTGGCGGAAAAGCAAAGATATTTTTCTCTTTCTTTTCGTTTAATAAACTATAATTTTCACCCAAATCCACATTATCTTTGTAATCATTGATTAATAGTGAAGATATTTTCTTGCTTAATTCAGAAATTGTTGGAGATAAAAATACATCTTTATAATTTATTTCTACCTTAAACTCATTATAGATCTCCATTGTAAGCTTTATAACTTTTAATGAATCTCCTCCAAGCGAGAAGAAATTCTCATCTTCATTTATTTTTGGCATATCTAATGCCTTTTCAAAGCATCTACAAAGCTTTTCTTGAATCTCTCCTGTTATCTTACTATTGGAAGTAAATTCTATCTTATCTGCTCTTTCCTTTAATTTCTTTCTATCAATCTTCCCATTAGGTGTAAATGGCAATTCACTTATTCTTTCAAAATATGTAGGGACCATATAATTTGGTAATTTGGTAAATAGATATTCCTTGATTCTTTTTTCATCCATATCAAAGTCAGAAACATAATAAGCACATAATTGATCCATAGAACTATTAGGAACTACTATACATTTATCTATTCCTTCATATTTAATTATATTACTTTCAATTTCTTGAACTTCAATTCTATAACCTCTGAACTTTATTTGATTATCAATTCTACCTATGAAAATTAATTTCAGATCTTGAGTCAATTTTACTTTATCCCCCGTTTTATACATTTTTGCACCAATTAAACTATTATCTATAAAACGTTCCTTAGTTAAATCTTCTCTGTCTTTATAGCCTTTAGCAAGCCCATCTCCACCAATACACAGTTCGCCTTCAACATTAAATGGTTGAAGAGCACCTAAAGTATTAATTACATAAAATTGAGTATTAGCAATTGGTTCACCAATTGTAATTTCTTCTTCATTTGTTAAATCGGCTATTGAAGACCATACTGCTGTTTCAGTAGGGCCATACATATTATATATATTAGCTTTTGTTTTCTTCTTAATTAATTCAAAAACTTCCTCTGTAAGTGGTTCTCCGCCAACTAATATATTTCTTACATTAGCGAAATCACTTTCTTTACCAGCACTTATAACTGGTTTTAACCTTGATGGAGTCATTTGAATTGTAGAAACGTTTCCCTCATTTACAAGCTTTATTATTTTTTCAACATTTAACTGTTCATCGCTTGATGCTAATATTATCTTTAATCCAAAGCACAAAGGTAACCATGTCTCTAAAACAAAAATATCAAAAGAAACTGTAGTTATTCCTAATATCATTTCATCAGCAGTGAATTTTATTACATTTTGAACACCGTAAATAAAATTAACAATATTTTTTTGTGTAAGCATAACACCTTTAGGATTTCCTGTTGATCCTGAAGTATATATCGTATACATTATATCATCTGAACAATTAGCTTTAGGTAAATTGGTCTCTTCAGTTCCTCTACAGTTTTCCATTAAAAGTTTTTCACCTGTAAACTCTACTTTATCTTTTAATTTTTCTTGTGTTAGCAAAACTTTTGTACCACTATTTATAAGTATATATTCAACCCTGTCTTGAGGATATTCTGGATCAATTGGCACATAAAATCCACCAGCTTTTATAACACCGGTCAATGCTACTATTAAATCTATTGAACGTTCTAACATTACACCTACAGAAACATTTGATTTAATACCATTTTCTCTTAATTTTTGTGCTACCTTATTAGCTCGGTTGTTTAATTCTAGATAAGATATTTTCTCACCTCCAAATATAACCGCTATATCATTTGGAGCCTTTTCTACTTGTTTTTCAAACAATTCATTTATAGTTAAGCTTTCATCATATTTATAATAGGTATCATTAAAGCTTAATATCTTTTTCTTTTCTTCTTGAGTTAAAAATTCAAACTCACCTATCTTAAGATCTATATTTTCAACTAGCTCTTCGATGCAATTAATATAGTGTTGTGCAAATTTACTCATAGTCTCGTTTTTATATAAATCTGTACTAAATTCTAATTCAGCTTCAAGTTTATTATCTCTTTCAAAAATAAAGATACTAATATCTTGCTTTGACGTTCCATTATCAAAGTTTATTTGTTCAAATTGCAAATCGTTTGTCTGAATCTTTGGAATGTCCATATTTTGAAGTGCAAAAACTACGTCAAACAAAGGATTTCTACTCATATCTCTAACTATGTTTAACTGATTCACTAATTTTTCATATTGATAATCTTGATTATCTAAAGCACTTATAATCACATCTTTTACTTGCATCAAATATTCTTTAAAACTTATGCTGCCTTTTGGTGCAGTCCTTATTGCTAAATTATTTATAAACATTCCCAACATATTCGCCGTTTCAGGTTGACGTCTTCCAGCCACAGGACTTCCTACAACAATATCCTCTTGACCTGAGTAACGATATAACAAAACATTAAACACAGCAAACAAGAACATAAACATTGTTGTTTCTGTTTGTTTACAAATATTCTTTATATTACTTGTATCATTCTCATTAATTTCAAAATATATTTTACTACCCTTGCCAGTTGGTAATGGTGGCCTTGTAAAATCTTCTGGTAAATTTAATACTGGTACTTCATCTGAAAATTGTTTTAACCAAAAATCTTCCTGTTTTTTAATATTATAGGTATTTTCTTGATTAGCTTGCCAAACTGCAAAATCTTTATATTGAACCTTAATATCTGGCAATTGTTTATCATCATATATGCTTAATACTTCTTTTATAAATATTCCAAAAGACGTACCATCTATAACAATATGGTGAACATCGAAGAACATTATATGTTCATTAGGACTTACCTTTACTAGTAATACTCTAAATAGCGGTGGCTTTTCTAGGTCAAATACTTTTACAAATTCCTTCTCTATAACATCAAGATCTTTGTCAGCCTTTTCTAAATATTCTATTTTTATTTTTATATCATCATAAACCTTCTGGACAGGTTTATTGTTTTGTGTACAAAAACCTGTTCTTAATATTTCATGTCTCTTTATAAGCTCATTAAATGCATACTCAAGTTTGTCTTTATTTAAATTTCCTAAAATTCTAAGTTTTTGTGTTTCATTGTATTTTGTATTAGCCCCTTCAATCTGATTTATCAAAAACATTCTAGATTGAGCAGAAGAGAGCTCATAATAGTCAGCTTTTGGCGCAATAGGAATTCCAATATAGTTCTCTGTTCCCTTTTTCTGAATAAGTTCTGCTATCTCTTTTATTGTCTTAAAATTAAACAAATCAGTAAGGCTTAAAGTAACATTAAATTCTCTTAAAATTTTTGATAACACAAACACAGCAGAAAGTGAATCTCCGCCTATTTCAAAGAAATTATTATAAATTCCAACTTTTTTAATTTTTAAAGCTTCACACCAAATATCACATAGTTTTTCTTCTACTTCATTTGTAGGAGCTGTATATTCACCTTTTAAAGCTTTATCACCTATTGAATCAATAATTCTCTTACCTGTATAATTTTTTAATATCAATAAATATTCTTTATTCTTAGCAATTTTTATAATCTTGTCATCTACAATCTCAAAATTATCATCGTAATTATTCAAAGATATTTCTTTCTCATTATAATTCAATTTTTCCTCTTCTTTAATCTCTACTTTTTTATCAAAAGGCTTATTATATAAGAACTCTATATCTTTTACTTCTGGAATATCTTTCAATAATAATTTATATGTAGTAGCATTCTCACCTTTATTAATAATTGAAAGTGGCAAAGTCTCAAGGAAATTCAAAATCGGCAAATTCTTCTGTGTTTTTATATATTCAAATATAACTGTATCTCTGCTCACAGTTTCGGCAAAAATTTTAATCCCTTTTAATATAATATTCTCTATATTTCTGCCAAGTATCCTACAGCTTAATAAAAATGTATCGACAATTATATTTTCTTCTACTTTTAGAATCAATAAACCTACTATTCCATATTCCCCAAATTTATCATTAGCTTCAATTACAAAAACTTTATATTTATCATTCAATATAAGCTCCTGAATCTCTTTTTCAGAACGTCTTATTGTACTTAAATTGAATTGATTTGTACGTAAAGTCATTTGTGACGCACGTGGTATTTCATTATCAGAAACCTCTCGCATACTTACTTTTATATTTAATGTTTTTATAAATTCATTCATTGATGCAACTGACTTTTCTACATCTTTTCTTTTTTGTTCCTCTATATATCGCTTACTTCTCTCTCTGTCCTCTGCAGTAACTACTAGATTATCAGTTGCCCATAAATGCCTTAAGAACATAGGAATAGCTTGTGTTTTGGGTACATTTAGAGTCAATACTTGTGGTAGATTTTCAAGCATACTCATACATTCAACTGGATTATCATCTAAGAAGATAAAACTATCTAATCCAAGATTCAATTCGTCAGCCATGAGTTTAAGATTCTCTGGCTTACTATTCCAATTAACCTTCCAATTTACAATATCATCTTTTTTCAAAATCATATTCGGATTATTTTCAAAAACATCCAATACATCGCTAATTTCATTCTTACTAGCGATTGTAAGTAAAAAGCCTTCTTTTTGCTTTTGTAAAACAAAATTTTGTAATTCTTTATATTCATCTGTAATTTCAATGCCAAAAGTGCCAACTTCCCCACATACACCTTTCCAAAGCGTATTATCACAATCTAATACAATAACTTTATATGGTTTCCTAGTAAGTGCCACTATTTTTCTAAAAATTTCTGCAGATAAACTAGCATAAAACTCACTTGTATATGGAATATGTGCTATTTTATCATTTTCATAATCAAATACTTTTTCTATGCAATAATTTTGAGCTATATTATCGGTGTCAAGTATAAAAATATTCTTATTACCCTTTACTTTTTCTAGTATTTTTTTACTATTTTCTTTTATACTATTTAATATTTTTTCATCTGTAATCTTACTAGAATTTGTAAATACGCCAAATAGAGTTGCAGTTTCCACTTTACCAAGCAACTCTAATAATTCTTCTGATGTTTCTTTTATAACTTTGATTTTTTCATCTATATTTCCTGTCATATCTCTTATATAATCTTCAAGTCTTAAAAGAATTACATTTATTCCATTAGTATTTGTGGACAAAACACTATTTTTCTCTATAAGTTCCTGCAAAACTTGATTATATCCAGAAAAATTAATATTTAATTTATATTTAAACGTCTTTGCCAAATTTTTGATGTATTGTTCTAAAGGTTCTGAGACAAAACTAGCAGAGATCGCAATATCAACTTCTTTCACATACTTAGACATAGTGAATTTAGGAACTAAAAGTCTATCATCATCTTCTCCTAGTATTTCTATATCTCCTAAAGGATACCATCTCGCAATTTTCCCTGTATTATATATTTTTTCATTGTTGAAATAAGGATTTTCTATCTCAACTTCATTAATTTTTCTATCAATATATAATTCGCCTGGAACTCCAATAGGCAAAGCTACTTTATTAGAATCTAATATATATGCCTTAACATTTCTATCTTCACGGTTTTCAATTATAATATCATTTAACTCTTCGCTAACTTCAACTTTATTAAACTCTTTTAGCACTCTATAATTTTCTTCTTCTGGCAACATTTCTATCTTAGAAATAGGCTTAGTATCATTATCTAAGGCATGCCAAAGCAAGCTTATTATATGCTTATGCAAATACTCAATTTCTTTTAAGCTAAATATATCTATTAAATAATCATAGTCTATTATAAGTTGTCCAGAATCTTCTCTATCATTTATATTTATAATAAGTGATTCAATTTGAGCCCCATTAAAATGCCAACGCGTTGTATAAGCAATCTGAGAATTTGCATTCTCAAATTTAGCATTTTGATAATTTAGCACTATATCAAATAAGTTATCTTTAAAATCATACTTCTCTTTTAATTCTGTAATCAATCTTTCATATGGATATTTTTGATGTCTAAGCAAAGATAAAGAAGTACTATTTATTGAATTTATAAGTTCATTAAAATTCAAAGTATCTTTGATTTTAATCCTAATAGGACATGTATTAACAAACATTCCAAAAATTTCTTTTTCTTGTGCATTACTCCTATTTAACGTTGTTGTCCCCACTATTACGTCTTCTTTATTAATAACTCTTTTTATATACATCGATAATGCAGCTAAAAACAAATTAAATGGCGAGGTTTTATTATTTTTACAGTATTGCACTATTTTTTCACTTAATTTTTCCGGCAAAACAAAGCTTTTTCTTTTTGCAACTATATCAGTTTCTTTTTTCTTTTTTAATATTGTTTTTACTTGAATATCTTCTAAATTATCAAGCCAATATTTTCTATCCTTTTCATATCTTTCAGAATTTAAATACTTCTTCTCATTCTCTATACGCTCAATAAATGATGGCTTTTTATCGTCGCCTATTTTTTCTCCTTTCATAAGTTTATCATAATAATCTAATATACCGCTAACAAGATTTGCAAAAGTCCAAGCATCGCTTATTATATGACTACATCTTATAAAAAATCCTATATCCCCATTTTTCACTTTAACAATTTTGAAATCAAAAAGTTTATTGTCTAAAATAGGCATATTCTTTTTGCTTTCAGCTTCTTCCCATGCAAAAAGCGCCTCATTAGTAGCGAACTCTAATTCTTCAAATTTCACTTCTTTAAAAGCATCTACAAATTGGAAATAATCTTCGCCATCTTTTACTACTCTTACCCTTATTCCATCATTGTTTTGTACGTACATATTAATTGCTTTCTTCAATATATCAACATTTCCGTCATTAATTATTTTAAACGTTCCAGAAATACAAGTTATTGAAGACTCAGGGTATAAATTGTTTATATTCAAAATATTTTTCTGTGAATAAGTCAAAGGATATAATTTCATAAATTTTCCTCCAAAATTACATATTTTTCCGAGAAATATATCGGCAAGTATTACCAAAAATATTACTTTCCTTTATAAGAATTATGTTCTTCTAAAGTTTCGGTAAACCAATGCTCTCCGTTGCCGCTTGTCTTTGCCCTATAGTAATAATAATCAGTATCTTCCGGATACAACGCAGCCTTAATTGATGCAATACCTGGAGCAGCTATTGCCGTAGGAGGTAATCCTATATATTTATATGTGTTATATGGAGAATCAATTTCTAAATCTTTATATAATAACCTCTCTTTTTGCTCAGGAAGTAAGTATTGTACCGTTGCATCAATTTGAAGTAACATTTTCTTTTTTAATCTATTGTGAATTACACTAGATATCTTTGCCCTCTCGCTATCTACTCTTGCTTCTCTCTCTATTAAAGAAGCAATCGTTATAATTTCTCTTGTAGTTAAATTTAACTCTTTTGCTCTTTCTCTATACTCACTTGTCCAATTTTTGTCAAACTCATTAAGTAATTTGTTAACTATTTTTTCATTATTCCACGAAGTAGGTATTTGGTAAGTATCTGGGAATAAGAAACCTTCAAGTTGCCTATAATCTCCTGTAATCTCTATATAATCATACGGCAATTCGGTTAAACCAGTTATATAATCCAAAAATTCATCCTTTGTTGTTAATCCCTTTTGCTCGAGTAGCTCGGCTATTTGTTTTACTGTATATCCTTCAGGAATAGTAATTGTTACTTGTTCTTCTTGCTCTCCTTTTAGTAACACCGCTAAAACACTATCAAAAGTAACTTTTCCTTTAGGGAATTTATATCTTCCAGGTTTTAATTGTGTAGCAGCGTCTTTACTCTTTATATGCCACAAAAAGAAAAACTCGCTTTTTATAACACCATTTTCTTTTAAGATAGATGCTATCTTTTTAGCCCCACTATTTTTCTCTATTGTAACTATCACATCATTTTTTAATATCTTAGTTTTTCTAGTGAAAAAAGATACCATTCCACAAACTAACAATATAAATATTAAAGTTAATATTCCTACGAATATTATAAATCGTTTTCTCATCTCACTCATAATATACTGTTGCCTCCATATACATAGTATGCAACTCTAGTATATATAATTTTAATACATAATTACAAGTAATTTTCCTTATATTTTTTAATTATGTTTGCTATTATTTAATTTTTTTGTCAATTTTACTATTTCATCAACATCCATCTTCTCTTGTTTAAACAGCTCATCAATACTTCCATGGGAAATATATCTATCTTTAAAAGCTAATTCTCTAAAAGTACGTTTGAACTTTAGGTTAGTAAGAACTTTTAATACCAAACTTCCAAAGCCACCAATAGCAACGTTATCTTCTAACGTAATAATATTGTATTGTTCTCTAACCAAGCGCCTTATCATAGCAGTATCAAGTGGTTTTATAAATGTCGCATTTACAACCATAGGATTTATATTTTCATCTTTCAAAATTTCTTTTGCCTTCATTGCTTGCCCAACCATTTTCCCCGTAGCAACTAATGCAACTTTTTCTCCTTTTGAAACGATTTCCCACTTTGGTGCTTCAACTTTATGAATAGGTTTTAATTCTATGCTATCTCCACCTCTTGGATATCTTATTGCAACAGGTGTTTTAAGAGATAATGCATATTTTAATAATAACTCCACTTCTCCTACACACTTAGGAGCTAAAATAGTTAAATTAGGTATCATAGACAAATAAGAAATATCAAATACCCCTTGATGGGTTTCACCATCATTTCCAACAAGTCCAGCTCTATCTATCATAAAAACAACAGGCAAATTCTGCATACAAACATCTTGTATTACCTCGTCAAACCCTCTTTGTAAGAAAGTAGAATATACTGCAAAAACAGGCTGCAGCCCTTGAGTAGCTAATCCTGCCGCAAAAGATACTGCATGTTGTTCTGCAATTCCAACATCAAAAAATCTATTAGGATATTTTTCTGCAAATTGTTTTAAGCCTGTTCCATCTCGCATTGCTGCGGTAATTGCAACTACGTTTTTATTATCTTTTGCAATATTAACAATAGCATTACCAAAAGCTTTTGAGTAAGTTAATTTACTACTCTTATTTAAAACTTCACCTGTCTCAGGATCAAAAGCAGAAATACCATGAAATTTATCTGGATTCTCCTCTGCAAATTTATAGCCCTTCCCTTTTTTAGTAACGATATGAACGACAACCGGTTCTTCAATTTCTTTTACTTTTTCAAAAATTTCAGTCATTTCAGAAATATTATGACCATCAAGTGGTCCTATATATCTAACTCCCAAATCTTCAAAAAACATTGTAGGTACAAAAAGAGATTTTACACTATTTTTTATTTTCTTTAATAGGCGTAAAAACCAATTTCTTTCATTTAAGCTATTCTGAACATTATGTTTAAACTCATTATATCTTTTATTAACTCGTATTTTACTCAAATAATCAGATAACCCTCCAACATTAGGAGCAATGGACATCTGATTATCGTTTAATATGACTATCATCTTAGTTTTACTAAAGCCTAAGTCGTTTAACCCTTCATATGCAACTCCACCTGTTAAGGCCCCATCACCAATAACAGCAATTACGTTATAATTTTTTAATTGAATATCTCGAGCTTTTGCCATCCCAAGGCAAGCAGAAATAGAGGTACTACTGTGCCCCGTATTAAAGAAATCATATTTACTTTCTTCCGTTTTAGGAAAGCCACTTATTCCATTGTATTGTCTTAAGGTTGAAAAATCTTTTCTTCTACCGGTAAGAATTTTATATGGATAACTTTGATGACCTACATCAAAAATAATTTTATCTTCATCAAAATTAAATGATTTTAACAATGCCAAAGTAAGCTCTACACTTCCGAAATTTGATGCAAAGTGTCCGCCATTCTTAGACACAGTTTCTAACATAAAATTTCTAAGTTCTTGAGCTAATTCATTTAACTCTTCTTTATTAAGTTTCTTTACATCACTTGGATTATCTATTTTTTCCAATAACTCGTACATATTTTACCACCACTAAACTATATATATTCTCTGCTAAAATTATTAACCTATTCTTTTAAAATAATCCTAAAATTTTCATTGCTATATTATCCATACCTGCCATAGTCGCATTTCTTGCGATAGTTAAAAAGCCATCAAATGCACCAAGATATATAAACATAATCAAAATTATCATTCCAAATTGTTCGTATTTCATATATGAAAAGTAAGATTGAGGAGGTAATACTGCCATTAAAACCTTTGAGCCATCAAGTGGCGGTATAGGAATTAAATTAAATATACCTAAACCTATATTTATTATAGCAATATATTGTAAAAGCAATAAAATGTAACCTGTTAATAAATTTATTCCAATATCTAATTTATACAAAATCTCAAATATGAAAATAGCTATAAATGCAACAATAAAATTCATAATAGGACCCGCTAACGCTACTTTTACCATATCACTTTTAGGATTCTCATAATATCTAGAATCTACTTGCACAGGCTTCGCCCAACCAAATCCAACAAAAAACAAAAGTAAAGTTCCAACTAAATCTAAATGATGCAATGGATTTAATGAAATTCTTCCTTGGGCTTTAGGAGTAGGATCTCCTAACATATATGATGCCCATCCATGGGCAAACTCATGTAAAGATAATGCTATAAGTACTGCTGGTGCATCGTAAATTATTTTTTGTATTATATAATCCATAACCAATCACTCCCCTCATTATCTTTACTAAAATATAACTATCACGTCACTATTTTACCACAAAAAAGCAAATAATAAAAGCATTTTTCAAAATTTAAGGCGATAATAACTAATCTTTTACCAAAGAAAAATGGCAGGAGAGTTTTACTCTCCCGCCATATAATTATCATATTCCTCCAAAAGTGTTTTTAACATCTCCTTTGCTTTTTCAATAACCTCTTGTGTTTCCTCCTGATTTCTTACTTTCCAGAGTTTCTCCAAAATCCTACGGAAATACACCACGTCAATGAGGACTTTGTTCCAAGCCTCTTCTTTTTCGGTAAGCTGAGGATTATTAGAAAACTCTATACTCTTGTCTACAAATGGCTCAGAAATTTTTGATGTCTGATAATAATGTGAAAACTTTTCGCCCGAGCTAAGTTCTTGCCATGAATCCAAAACTTCCATCCAATTTTCTAATTCTTTCCTTGCCTCTTCGAGGGTCAGTTCTTCCTGCTTGTCCATCACTTCAACGTCCTTTTCAATAAATTTATTGATAATTGCTATACTATTTTTGCCATTAATATTATATCACATTTTTGTTTTATAGTAAATCGGTTATGTCAAAATAACAAAAAACAGCCCTGTTTATAGGACTGTTTTCTAAGTACAAATTAAATTACTTTAATTCAACTGTTGCACCAGCTTCAGTTAATTTAGCTTTCATAGCTTCAGCTTCTTCCTTAGCAACATTTTCTTTTACGTTCTTAGGAGCACCATCAACGATTTCCTTAGCTTCTTTTAAGCCTAAGCCTGTTAAATCTTTAACAACCTTAATAACGTTCATTTTGTTTTCTCCAACTTCTTTTAATACAACTGTAAATTCAGATTGTTCAGCTGCACCTGCTGCTGCACCACCTGCTGCTGCTGCGCCAGCTGCTGCTACTGGAGCTGCTGCTGTTACACCAAATTCTTCTTCTAATGCTTTTACTAATTCATTAAGCTCTAATACTGTAAGAGCCTTTACTTCTTCCATAACCTTTTCAATTTTTTCACTCATTTTAAATACCTCCAAAAAATAATTTTTTAATCAAATTTTACAACGTAATTGGCCGCTTTTCAGCAAAACTACGCATTAGCTTCTTGCTTTTCAGCAATAGCCTTCAATACATAAGCCAAAGATGTGATAGGAGCATTGAAACCTCCAAGTACCTTTGCAATAAGAACTTCCTTTGAAGGAATCTTAGATAATTCTTCGATACCCTTTGCATCATAAACACTACCTTCTACCCAACCACCTTTGAATGAAAATGCTTCAACATCAGATACTGTTTTAGCAATTATTCTAGCAGGTGCTGTGCAATCTTCATGACTTATAGCAATAGCCGTAGGTCCTTCTAAATATTCTGTTAAACCTTCATATTCTGTACCTTTAACAGCTAACTTTATTAAAGTATTTTTAGCAACTTTATATTCAATGTTTTCTTTTCTTAAATCATTTCTCAAGTTAGTAATCTCTTCAACAGTAATTCCCCTATAGTCAACAACTACTATACCCTTTGCACCGTTGAATTTTTCAGTTAATTCCTTAACTTCAGCTGATTTTTTCTCTAAAGCCTTTTTGCCTGGCATAACTACACCACCCTTCTTTAATAATTTAACAATTAATTTCACCTAAAAAGGTCTTCTATCGCATAGAGGCAATAGAAGACCAACTCCAATCTATTTTATCGCCTCCGTAGGATAATTAAGCTTTCGCCCCTACTCTCTTAGGTAAAATTTTCAAATTATTCAGCAACTTTAGAAGTGCTTACTCTAACACCAGGTCCCATTGTTGAAGAAACACTGATGCTCTTTAAATATTGTCCTTTAGCAGAAGCAGGTTTTGCTTTTAATATAGCGCTCATAAGAGTTCTAAAGTTTTCAGCAAGTTTCTCTTCTCCAAAAGATGCTTTTCCAATAGGACAGTGAATAATATTAGTTTTGTCTAATCTATATTCTATCTTACCAGCCTTAATATCAGAAATAGCTTTAGCAATGTCCATAGTAACTGTTCCAGATTTAGGGTTAGGCATCAAACCTTTAGGTCCTAAAACCTTACCAAGACGTCCAACAACACCCATCATATCAGGTGTAGCAATAATAACGTCAAAATCAAACCAGTTTTCACTTTGGATTTTTGTAACTAATTCCTCACCGCCAGCAAAATCAGCACCAGCAGATTCTGCTTCTTTAATCTTATCTCCCTTAGCAAATACTAAAACTCTTACAGTTTTACCAGTTCCATTAGGAAGAACTACAACACCTCTAACTTGTTGGTCAGCGTGTCTTGAGTCAACACCAAGTTTAATATGAGCTTCAACACTCTCATCAAACTTAGCTTTAGCTGTTTTCACAACTAATGAAAATGCTTCATCAACATCATAAAGCTTGTTAGCTTCGATAAGCTTAGCACTTTCAACATACTTCTTTCCGTGTTTCATTTTTTTACCTCCTTTGGTACAAACGACTTACTAACTTATGCTTTCAGTCTCCCTAAAATTCTTCGTTATAGATTAGTCTTCTACAACAATACCCATACTTCTTGCAGTACCAGCTACCATACTCATAGCTGTTTCTAATGATGCTGCGTTCATATCTTGCATTTTTACTTCTGCAATTTTCTTTACTGTTTCTTTAGAAACTTTAGCAACCTTATCACGGTTTGGCTTTGCGGAAGCAGTAGCAATTCCGGCTTCTTTCTTTAATAAAACCGCTGTAGGTGGTGTTTTTGTAATAAATGTGAAAGATTTATCAGCATATATAGTAATTACTGCTGGTATAATCATTCCTGGTTGACTTGCAGTCTTATCATTAAATTCTTTACAGAATTGCATAATATTAATACCGTAAGGTCCAAGAGCAGGTCCAATTGGTGGTGCTGGATTTGCTTTTCCGGCTTCACATTGTACTTTTACGCTACCTATAACTTTCTTAGTAGGTGCTGCCATGACTATTCACTCCTTTCTTATAACTTTTGTATTTGTGTAAATTCAAGTTCAGCAGGAGTTTCCCTACCAAACATTGATACCAATACTCTAACTTTTTTCTTTTCCATGTTGATTTCTTCAATTACTCCAATGAAATCTTTTAATGGGCCAGACATAACCCTAACATTGTCACCAACCTCAAAGTCAACAACAATCTCAAGTTCTTCTATTCCCATATTCAAAATTTCGGCATCTGTAAGTGGTTCTGGTTTAGCTCCAGGTCCAACGAACCCAGTAACACCTCTAACATTTCTAACGACATACCAAGTATCATCGTTCATATGCATCTTAACTAAAACATAGCCAGGGAAAACCTTTTTTAAAGAAGTTTTTCTTTTTCCATCTTTAATCTCAATTTGTTCTTCCATAGGAACAATAACCTCTAAGATTTGATCTTGAAGTCCACGATTTTCGACTATTTTGTCAAGATTAGCTTTAACCTTGTTTTCGTAACCAGAATAAGTATGAACAACATACCATCTTACAGCTTCGTCATATTCTTCACGAGGCAATAAAGCCACCCCCTATTAACCAATTAAACTAGTTATTCCATTTGTAACAAGCTCTACAATTTTGTAGCTTGCCATATCAGCCAAAACAATAAATAACCCAATAAGTCCAGATATAACAACAACAGATGCTGTTCCTACTGTAACATCTTTAGGTCCTGGCCAAATAACTTTTTTTAACTCGCTTTTTGTTTCCTTTATAACACTTTTTCCCATACTTTCACATCCTTACTTAGTTTCTTTATGGTTTGTATGTTTTTTGCAAAATTTACAAAACTTTTTCATTTCGATTCTATCTGGGTCATTCTTCTTGTTCTTCATAGTATCGTAATTTCTTTGTTTGCATTCACTGCATTCTAATGTGATCTTCTCTCTCATCTTTCACACCTCCAACTTATTCCCACACAAAAAAAGCGCCTATGTGGAACGCAATACTAAATTTACCATAATTTACGCAAGTCGTCAAGTAGTTTTGCAATATTTCTTAAAAAAATTAGCCACTATTTATTTTTAGTGGCTAATTTATAATATTAACGTTTCTTAAATATACTCTTCATAAATCCACCTTCATCTGATGGTCTAGGTATATGATGACCGCTTGTTCCAATTGGGAACACATCTTGAATTAATATTGATAGCGCTTGTTTAAAGTTTTCAGAGAAACCAGAGAAGTTCATCTTACAAGTACTTACATTCTCAATATATCTCAAATAATTCTGCTCATCAAATGGAATAATGAAACTTCTAACATTTTTAGGAAGTAATGCTTCCATAACAC
>JAEEXS010000008.1 GCA_016287855.1 Clostridia bacterium | reverse complement strand
TATTGTTGAGTGTTAGTAGGAGTAACATCAGTTATACTCATATAGAAATTATAACCATAAACAGAGTTGTCAAAGTGATAAGTAGCAAACCAGTTAGAAAATTGTTTTATGCCAATATAATTATTAGGTAGCACTTCGGTTTCAATACTTTCACCAACAGTCTCGAAACTTGCAACAGCAATTTCATAAGCCATAGAAGGTTCGCTAATTGCACCAGATAAACCAATAAAGTGTTCAATATGAGTAAATGTTAAGAATTGCTCAAAGAAACTTTCGGAAAATCTTTCACCGTTGTTATATTTTTTTACAGAAGTAAGGAAACTTTCCATAGTTTTTTGGTATTTTTGGTAATATAGCATATACGTCATAAGTTCAAGAGATGCAAGTTTTTTTGTAAGCTCTGTAAACAAAGTTTTAAGTCGTATATTTCCTATATATGATGTATCATTTAATATAGCTCTTACAAGAGAAGTATAGTATTGTGTATCATGATTGCTGATAGAAGTTTCTTTTAGTAAATCTCTTAAAGAGAGATCTCTATGTTCATCATATTCTTTTATATATACATTTACAGGTGTATTTAAAATAGTAGATAAGCTAATATTATACCAATCTGGCTCAGCAGCATCTTTGTCTGGAGAGTTTAACCAATTAGAAAAAGCAGCAGAACTTGTATCAACACCATTTTTATCTATAAACCATTTTTCCTTTACTTGGCCATTAAATCTAGATACTAAGAGGTTGTTTCCGTTATTCATTGTCTCTGGGTCAGTACTGTTCAATACATCTTCAAATAATTGCATATGAGCACCATTTGTTTCAAGAGAGTAAGTAACTGTTTTATCATCTACACTTTTATCTCTTTGAGGAGAAGAGCCAGGTGATTTTAGAGTATTTAAATTATAGTGAGCGATAAGCAACTCGAAAGAAAGTCCAAAACTTGTTAAATCGCCTTCAGCTACTTCCATTAGAAAATGTTTTTTAATTAAATTTTTATATTTTTTATTATTATTATGTTTATCTGCAAGTTCCGCAGTATAAGAATAGTGATTTTTTAAATAGTCCTCTAAAGAATCTTGAATTGGAGACTCAGAGTTAGTTCCAAAAAGATCTTTCCAGAAGGTGTGTTTGTTCTTTTTAGTTGTATCTTCCTCATAAGATATCATAGAGTAAGCTTTGGTGGCCTCTTTTAAATCGTTAAACTCATCTTCAGTAAGTTCGCCAGTAACAGCATTTCTTCCAGCAGTTCCGCCAAATAAATTAGATATCCATGCGACAGAAAGTAAAGGTATAAGAATTATTAATAGTGGAATAAGGCACCCAACACCGCAAGTAATACACCCAATAAGTTTTTTTATGGATTTACCTGTTTTTGTATTGCCTATGAGTTTATCTGCTGCACCGATAACTTTACCTGCTCCAGGTACTACCGCATCTCCAGCTTTTGAAGCTATTTTTACAGCAGTATCTCCAGCTAATTCATGCATTTTATCTGTATCAAAATTTTTAACAGCATCTTTAGCATCATTAACTTTGTCTTTTACTTCTTTAGCTTTATTAACTTTATCAAGTGCATTTGAAACTGCAGGATTGTTTTTTATATTATTTGCTTTTTGACCAAGCTTAGAGTCTTTAAGTTTATCTTTAGCTTTGTCTTTTGCATCATTTAGCTTTTGCCCAGGTTTAGTTTTTCCAAATTTATCTTTTAGATTTTTAGCTTTATCGTCTTTGTCTTTATCTTTAGGGCTATTATTATCTTTACCTTTAGGTTGATTGTCGTTTTTATTTATTGGATTGTCCTCAGGGTTGGTATCATCTTTGTCGTTGGTTTTATCAGTATCATTATCTTTTTTAGGTTTTTTATTATTGTCGGTATTATCTTTCTCAGGAATATCATTATTATTATCAGTATCATCTTTCTCAGGAATATCGTTATTACTCCCAGTATTTTCTTTTGGCATATCGTTATTATCTTGCGGAGCAGCAGAAGGTTCGGCTATAGGGGCAGGATTATCATTATGAGATACTTTATCTGATGGCTCAGGCTCTGGCTTAACTTCTTCTTTTGGAGTGTCAGCTGGTTGAATGGGAGTAGGGGAAGGTGATACAAGCACATCATTTTGAGATTCAATTATGGTGCCTTCAGTATCATCTTCAGATTTATTTTCGTTATCATCTTTTTGAGTTTCGTCTAATTCTTTACTTGTATCAGATGTAGTAGTTTCATCGGAATTTTTTGCTTTTTTTGACTTTTTTTCGGTAGATTCTTCCTTAATGTCAACTTTTTTTGGCGTCTTTGGAATATCTATTTCTTTAGATATAGTTACATTGGCAGATTCATCAGGATTAATTTTTATTTTTGCATCAGGATTTGAGATAGAAGAAGTAGGATTTACTTTTAGGTTATCCGAATTGCTATTTGAAGTTTTTATATCACTACTTTTATTATCTTCATTATCTTTATTGTCTTCATTATTTTCAGCAAAGAAATTAATAGGTATTCTGAAAAGAGAAAGAGCAAGCTCTTTCTCTTTTTTTTCTTTAGAGGTTATTTTATGTAGTTTAGTCATATAAATCACCTTCTTGGTTACTGGAATAAGTGTTGTTATTTTTCTTTTATATACCATCTACCATCTTTAAAGAATATTGTTACAGGATCATCTGAATCGCCAAATATTGCTTCCATAGTTAAGGTACTAACATCGTAAATTTCTTTTACAGGTTTAAGAACACCAAATTCTTTAATACTAATTACAATATTAGCAACATTTTTTTGCAAAATTATAAGTTTTTGGCTCGTGTCTTTTAAGAAATCTGATAATTCAGTACAAGCACCAGAAGCAAATAAGTCTTCATCTAACGTAGAATCTATCATAGAGGCAGTAAAGGCAGGCGTAGGAGTATTAGGATTAGCAGCTATACTAGTAAAGAGACCTCGTAAATCAAGAGATGGTCCGAAATCAGTAGTATTAGCTGGAGCAGAAGAAGGGTTTGCAGTATATGCGTTAAATGTATCAGACACATCTTTAGAAGTTTCATTAATGAATTTATTTAACGCTCTATCTGCAGTATTTATTGCTTTAGCATCTTCACTCTCTATAGCACTAATATAATTGTCTCTTAACTCAACATATTTTTCTTGTTTAGCTTCAGTCATTACAGATTGATATATAACATGTTGAGCTTGCTCTACTGAAGCAGGATTTACTACTGGAATACTAAATGTTTCTTCTTGTTGTCCTTTTTCAGCATTTGCATTTACAGTTACAGTATAATTGTTTCCAGATTGAATGTAACTTCCTTTAGAAGGATTTTGTACAACCATTTTATAAGCAGCAAGTCTTTGTTGTTCACTAGCCTCAATACGTCTTAAATTAGCATTATTCATAGCAACTGTATCATTAGCTGCAGATGCTACATTATAATCAGTTTCGGCTTCACGTAAAGCGGTTGTAGCATCGTCATACTCGGCTACTACTCTTTGAGTAGAATCTAGCATGTAATCAGGAGTTTGCATAGTATATGATTCATCCTTATATGTAACTATCATACTGCGTCCATCTATACTAATATTTCCGTTATTTGGATTTCTCTTTATTATTCTTTCGCCTGCATTTCTACGATCTAACCGTGCTTGATCATAAGCTGCTTGAGCTTGATCGTAAGCTGTTTGAGCTACGGCAACATCAGCGGCAGAAACACTACCAGGATCGCTGAGATTTTGGGCAACAGCTAGTTGTAAGTTATTTTGTGCTGCAGTTAGGGTGGTATCAGCAGTAGCGAGTGCTTCATTAGCAGCATAATAGTCGGCTACTAGCTGTTGAGAAGTATTCAACATATTGCGAGGAGTTTCTGTTGTAAATGTTTGACCTTGATATGTAATAGTAAACGTACGAGGATCTACACTATAATCTATATTACCATCAGAATCTACGCCAGATATTGTGTAAGAACCTTTGCTAGGATCTTTTCTTATTAACTTAACTGCAGATTCAGCATGCTCAGGAGCAGCCTCTCCCATAAATTTAGTATGGTAATCAATATCTGCATCTATTAGTGAATTCAATGTTTTTTCAGTATCATCTCTTATTAGTTTTGCTTCACGAATTTCAGTCTTTTTAGATGAGATTTTATCACTATTAATATTAATTTCGTGTTGCAATCTAGTTGCTTCTTCAGTATTACCACGAGATTTAGCTTTATCGCGTGCTTTTACTAATTCAGAATGTGTAGTATTAAGATCACTTAACTCGATTTCAGCAGTATTTACCTTGGTTGAAGCAGCATCATAAGCTTTCTTAGCATCAGCCCATTTAGTAGGATTGTTAAAGTCAACAAGGTCATCTTCACTGCCTTTGCCACCAATATAATATCTTTGACCATTATATTCACCAGTATATCCATCTTTGGTACGTTGAACATTTGTAAATAGAGATTTATCAAATGTAGCACCGCTTCCGTCAGGCATAAGCCCGTCTTCAATTAATTTCTTCTGACGAGAATAAGACGTAAAGTCTTTAACTTTATCTGAAGGTGCACCAAATCTAGCAGCAGTAGCCATAGCATTGATATCTAGTTCTAGTCGTGCTCTATTAGCCTCAGTTAAAGCAGATTCAGGGATGCCAGTTAGAGTCGATATACGTTTCTTTTCAGTTGAATCCATAGAGTCTAAATCTGTATTCTTAATCTTCTTAAGTAATTTTTCATATTGTTTAGCTGATTCATCATCACCATGAATAAACTTATCTACAGCGCCAGGAGCCTTAGCAATTGCTCCTGCTGCTGATCCTGCAATAGCAGCATTTGTAGCGGCCTTGGATAAGAATTGACCTGACCCAGCACTTGTTATAGCACCACCTATACCATAAGCAACACCGGCAGCTGGAGCATATGTTTTAGCAAGAGCTCCTACCATATTTTTAGAATTAGTCTTTTTCTTAACAGCTTTTTTATAATCCTCATAAGCTCTTTTATATTCTTCGTTATTTCGAGAACTAAGAGCAGCACGAGCTCCATTTAGACCTCGTTGGTCTTTTGAATTAAGATGTAGTTTACCATCTTCACCTTTACTGAATAAAGCAGCTCCTTTTGTAGCAGTCTTGAAGCTAGATTCTATTCCATGCTGTTTTCGTAAATTCCTTAAATCTTTAATATTCGAAAAATTACTCTTTAAAGCTCCTCCCATTTCTCTCATACCACGAAGAGCTAAGCCAGCTTGAGCAACAGAACCGGCGATACCATGAGAACCAGGTCCCATTTGAGAAGATATCTGGAATAATTTCTTTAATAATTCTTCGCCCATAGGTATTAATCTTAGAGCTAGTAAACAGAAAATAGGGCCAAAAAATGCATTATTAAGTAATAGGGAAGAAGAAGCTTTCGCAAACATAATACCAATGAATGTAAGTATTAGGGCGTGAATAGGTTGTATCATTACGTTAGTTACAAACTCTTTAATCCATATCGAAAGGGTTTGAGCTTTCCTATCTCCTATTTTATCAAACACATAAGAAAGTACTACGATAGGGAATAGTAATACTAAAACTAATATGGTAAACAAACGTTTAAAGTAAGTAATAATAATACTAAAAGCGGATCTTATAAGCATAATTGCAAATACAAGAGCAAGAATTGGTACAGCAAATACCAAAGCCCATCCAAAAACGGAAGCTACCAATCCTATTTCAGCAACTGTTCCTAAGAAATGAGTAATTTCATAAAATATATAATCTGTAATAGGTGATTGATTATAATGAGTAGCAGAAAAATGAGATACTTTAGAAACCTCTTCCCAAACAGTAGTGGAAGACATCATAGAAATAGTTGTCTTATATAAAATCTCTACTATTGTATTAGATAGCCAAATAACACCAGCCATTACCCAGTGGAAGGAGAAGAGGAGTAATAGTCCTATAAGCCAATATTTAAATAATTCTTTATATTTTGCTTTTTGACGACCTACAGAAGATAACATCATTCTAATTGCTAAATAAACTAAAACTACTATATATACAGCAGTAACTAAATATCTAAAAGCATTGTAAACTGCTGAGATAGAAGATTGAAGATATGCTGAAACAGACCCACTTTTAATTGTTTCAGTTGCTGTACCGGCTGCATCACCCGTACTAGCTGTACCGGCTGCATCGGCTGCATCACTTGTATCTGCTGGCACAACTGTATCAAAAAGAGTAATACTAAATAGTCTATTTGTATTAAAAATTATTCCATCTAAAGTAGGAATTAAATATATTATCCTTAATACCATAGAAGGTAAAAAAGCTAAAATATCTTCTATAAGACTTATTATAGGCTCGAATATTCCCCACCTTGGTTTAGCACCTTCACTTCCGAAATCTGGATCTTCATCATCAGTTTCAGGGGGAGTAGAAGGCTCAGGAACAGAAATTACAGCATCTGGATTAACATCAATAAGTCTATCTATAGTATTAACAGTATCTGCGTATGAAAAAGATACAAAATTTAATATTAAAATCATTACTAAAAATAGACTAAAAAATTTTTTCATACTGACACCCACTTTCTAATTAAATATCTTCTTCGTTATTTTCATCATTTTCATCATTTTCATTTTTTGCGTTCTCGCGTTCTACAATCTTAGACATATTTGTTTCTACAAAGTCAAATTCTAATTCTGTAGGATGTATCTCTAAAATAGCAGTAGCAGGTCCGACTTTTAATAATCCGCTTCCTCTTGTACAAGTAGTTAGGAAGGAAGCCTCTCCTGAGCTAAGTTTAAATACTTCTTTTAAGTATTCAATTTCAGATTTATCTTGCGCTAAGAAAAGTTTAGTATCTGAAGATGTTAAAACTGCTTGAGCTTCTTTAGTTTCATAGAAATCTTGGAACTTTTGAGAAACAACAGCTAGAGAAACGTTTCTTTTTCTTGCACGACGTGCCATTGTATTTAAGAAGTCTACGGCTTCTGGATATGCAAGCATCATCCAAGCCTCATCAATTATAACACGTTTTTTTCTAGCAACAGTCTTATCTTCACTATTTTTCTTAACGTATTTTTCCCATATCCAAGATAGAAGTATTTGTTGAGCAAGAGGTCTTGCAAAACGTTCCTCTAGTTGAGATATGTCTAAGTTTATGAATGGAACATTATCTAACAGATTAAAGGTAGATTGTCCATCAAAGTAACTCATTTGTCCATTGTATTTTCTTACGTATTGTTTCATAACCTTTACAAGGTAGCTAAAGTGGAATTGGTAATCTGGATTTGTATTTTCTTCAGCTTTTTGACAAATTCTTTCATACCAAGAACCAACAGTTGGCATTTGTTTTTTAGGTTTTACAAGAACACCATTTTCCCAAACGGAAGCAGAATTCATATCGTATAAAGATTCAGGATCACTTGTAATTCCGATAGCTCGGTATTCTTCAGCAACTGCCTCAGCGATAATCTGCTTTGTAAGTTCGTTGACTTCTGTACTCTTAGTAGAACCACGTGCCATTGTAACTAAAGATTGAGTTACGTCTTCAACTTTATTTTCTATATTTACAGTATTTCTTTCACGACCAGTGATTTCATCTCTTGTTTTTTCAGCTTCAACATCGAATAGATTTATTATTGTATTTGATGTTGGGCTTATAACTACGTTAACTCCGTCTAAGGATTGAGCAACAACTCCATATTCACCTTCGGCGTCAAGAGCTAAGGTTTCAATTCCCATAAGAACAGAGGAACGAGCAGTTAATACTTTTATAGTAACACCTTTACCGGCACCAGACTTACCAAACACAACCATATTATAGTTGGTTAGGGAAGGGTGGAAGTTGTCGAATAATACGGGAACTCCGGTTTGAGCGTTAATACCTAGTGGTACACCTGTTGAATGACCAATTTCAGCAGTAGTAAATGGAAATACTGTTGCAACTGATCTTTTATCAAAGGTATGTTTTTTCTTTACCAAATCAAGATTGAGTGGTAAATTGGATTTAAAGCAATCTTCTTGAATTGCCCAAGCAGTTTTTAGTACTAAAAGATTTTTTGAAACTTCCATTGCAAGTAACTCGGACAATCTATCAAGTTCATTTAGGTCATAAGAAGATATTGTACAAAATATAGATACATCGTATAACTTATTAAAACCGGCAGCAATTTCACTTCTTAATTGATCTGCTTCAGAAAACTTGTCTTGTAAAACTGATGCACGGTTTGTATCTCCTTTTTTCTGAGCAACTATGATTTCTGATTCTATATCTGAAATCATTTTGTTTAAGTCGTTTTGAGACATAGCTTCGGGAATAGGCTCTATATGTACGGAAACATTTATATCTCCGAAATCATACATAGAGCTTAAGAATTCTACGAATGTAGCCATACGTGGAACAGAAGCTACATAAAAGCTTCTACAATATCTAGTTGCTTTCGCAAAAAACTGTAAATGGTTATATGAAGTCGCATCAATTCCAGATTGTAGAATTATATCTTTTATTGATGTGACATTTTTTTCAAGTATATTTTCTCCGTCATCAACTGAAGTGATTGTGGTATCCTGTTGAGCGTGGTTATAACCTCCACGGTCTACTCTATTTAAATAATCAGTTTTCATAGGAAGAACTCCTTTCTAAACATGAGTCTTATAAAAGTGTGGACTCACTAACTTCATCATTATTAGATGATGAAAAACTTTGTTGTGCTAAATATTCGCGCCTTTCAGCTTCAGCTTGAAGCATACGTTCTTGTTCTTCTTTGATTTCACGAGCTCTTTTTTCAGCTCTATAAAGTTCATCACGTTTTTCTTTAGTTGATTTAGATGTTATAGATATAGAATTAATCTGAGAATCTACAATCTTATTAATATTAAAGATATCTGCATCATCGCGATTAACAGCGATATACATCACGTCTGTAAGTTGGTAGGTATCTAATATATTGGCTTCAACACCACAAGATACTAGTCCTGCACAAATACTTTCAGCACGGTTACTTAATTCTGCATAAGCCATTCTATATAAATCAGCTTCACTCATTGTATTAACGATACCAGCTTCGGTAGTATGGTAGGAAACTGCTATATAGTATTTTTTCTCAAGTACGTTAGTGTTTTGAGTCATATATGAAACGTTATCTATTAAATCTTTTGTATAATTTAATACTTTTTCTTTCTTTTCAAGTTCATATCCAAGAGCTAAGATATCATCAGTAGATGCACCTTTTCTATTTAATTCTTGGAATTTTTCAAGCATTTTATTAAATTCATCTTGAATCTTATTATACTTTTCACTATAAGCTCGTATACTTTCATCTAAATTTACAGTCCTAGATTGAACGTAAATTTGGATAGGGAAGCGAAGGGAGTTTAAAAATTGAATAAACCCTTCTTCTACGGCTATTTTTTCAACATCTGACATAAGATAATAGTTTATACCATGACATTCTACAAGCATAGTATATTTTTCGCCTTTTTCTTGTACTATCATATTGTCTTTTATATCATCGAAAGGAAGAAAGTTTCTTATATCATCATAGCTCATACCAAGCGGGGTTTGTTTTACTCTATTTGCACCAGGTCGATTAGCCTCTTCTTCATTTTTCTTCATGATTAAGAGAATTACGACTAAGGCAACAATTATAAAGAATATAACGGCCAACAATAAAATAAGTGACCCTTTTGAGAAACCATCCATTAGAACTTTCCCCTTTCATAGATATAAATCTTTTTTCTTTTGTTGAACGTGACTGCACGTTTTATAATAACATAAGCAGGTTCTCCACCTGTTTTCCTACATATATCAAATGCTGTTGTGTCAGGTATGTTAAATGTGCCAAGAGCATACCCTATTAATACGATTAATACGCATATTCCCCAGCCGATATAAGTAGCAATTGAATTTTGAGCCATATCAGCTATAAAGTTAAAAATAAATACAAAACATAGTCCAATACCAAAACCTATTAAAGAAAATATTGCTGCTTGGGGTGTAAAAATTAAAAACCTGTTTTCATTGGTAGCTTCACGTGGAATCATATATGTGTTCAATATAACCACCTCCAAGTAATTATTGTTTTGAGCGTGTATAAAAACACGCTCAAAACATATTATAACTATCTAAGCTTCATTAAAGCATCTCTTATTGCTTCATACATAGGAATACCGCCTGCTAAAATAATTACGCCAATAGCTATGTACCATAATTTTTCTTTTAGTTGTGCTTTCTTTTGAGCATTTGCGGTTAAAAACTGGATGCCAGTAACTAATATTACGCAAACTGCTAGAAAGTAACCTATGTATTTAAAAATACCTAAGATATTATCTCTTAAAGTTTCAGGATTAACACTGGAATCATTATTTGTTCCGTTTACAAAATAACCTTCAATTTCTTGAGAAATCTCATGGTAATCGATAGCATAAGAAAAATTAAATAGCACAATTATTAATATAAAAAAGATGGATATTATTTTTAAAACGTCTTTATTCATAGCAAACTCCTATTTAACAATATATTTTATTATGGATTTTGAGTATCTGAATAGGTTTCTACTTGGCCATCAAGACCGCTAGCTGCATTCCAAAGAATATCAATTATAGTAACACCAGCAACTAAAAGAATAATACCAATAAGCATTGACCACATTTTTCCTTTTAATTCAGCTTTTTTAGCAGGTTGAGCAAGCATATATTGGATACCTAGCCATAAAATCATTACTACGGCAACACCATATCCAATAAATTTAAGAGCCCCTGCAGCAGCACCGAACCAATTGCCTACACCAGTATTATTAATAAAAGAGTCATCAGCAGTAATACTAGGTTTAGCCATTGGTGATGGGTCTGCAGCAAAAGAAACTGCTAGAGGTGCGATTGCCAACATAAATACTAAAACTAAACTTAAAACCTTAAAAAATTTTTTCATAAAATAACCTCCTTAAATTAAAAAACATTTATGAATATATTTATTATTGTTATAGCGATTGGCACTCCCACTATATACAACAATAACCCAATGAAATATGGATACATAGAAGCCTTTAAATCGGCTTTTTTCTGAGGTGTAGCAACTACATATCTTATACCAAAAAAGATAAATATACAAATCGCTATTATATCTCCGATTTGGTAGAGAATGACAAGTATAGCTTCAAGTCCTTTACCAAGTCCTTCATCTACAGAGTCTATGAGTGCTTTTGTTTCATTTTTTGCTTCTTCAGTACGACTACCAGCTTTGATGAAATTATCACCATTAAACGGAAGAGAGAAGGCATAAACGTCAGTAGTAAATATATTAAATAGTAGAATTAAGCTAAATATAATTGAAAAAAATTTGCGCATTTACTCATCTCCTCATAATAATTCTACATAAAAACTATATATTATGTTTATATTTTAACACATTTGTCGTATTTTGACAAGATTATTGATTAAAAATACTCAAAATACATCTACTTTATCGTATAAATTTTGATAAAAATTAATAAAAATTTTGCCTTGTGCAAAATATATTTAAATTATATAATGTGAAAGATAGGAGGAGCATACATATGAAGAGATTTAAGAAAATATTACTAATTATTATGGTTATAGGTTTCCTTTTTGCAGGATTTCAAATAACTTTACGTTTTCTTGCTGAGCAAAGGAATAAAATGGTTGAAATTGTAGCAGATTATAAAGATTTTTCAGACATTGCTCTTCAATTGAATATACCTGAAAAAGAGATGGCTGGTAAATTAATTAGTAGTGGTGTGACTTCTATTGCGATTTCGGAAGAGCGTTTACTAGATATGAAGGACGAAGGAAAAATTTTATTATATTCTGGGGTTGATTTAAATTATTTAAATGTTCATTTTAACAATGAATATTCGTCTTTAGCTACTAGTGCTAAAAGCTATTTGGATAATAATTTGATTCCTTATTCAAATGTTACTTTGGTTTTGGGGAATAATGAAGATACATATAATTTTTTAATAAATTCTTTTAAAACTAGATTTAGAGGTATAACGGTTGATTTTAAAGAAGGAAATAATTTTTGTATTTTAATTAATCGTAGTATGGATAAAGTGAAAAACGTTGGCTTAGGCTTAACTGATGAAGACTTTGAAGAAGCTACTAAGCTTGGTTTTAACAATATAATACCTAGAGTTGAGAATCACGAAGGTATAACTCCTGAAGAAGTAGATAGTTTATATTCTCAAGTTAAAAAGTATAAAGTAAAGACTATAATTTTTGCTGGAGTTACTGTATTTGGTCAAGATTATCAAGATGAAAAAGAGGAAATTTTAAAATTTATTGGAGAAAAATTTTCTCAAACTGATGCTGAAATAATTACAGCTATTATTGAGAAACCTGCTGAGACTGATTTAGAAACCATTCAAAGGGGAATAAAGAGCCTTTCAAAATATTCTAACTATGTTAATACAAAGGTATATTCAACGGATTTAGCTCAACTTCAAAAATTGACTTATGAGGGATTAGTTGAACAGTGGGGAAGGGCTATTTCTCAAAGAAATGTTAGAATTCTTTATGTAAGACCTTTGGCTAAGGCAGAAAAGACCGTTTCTGAAAACTGTGAAAATACGTTAAAAGCTATAAAGGAAATAAAAAATAGAATAAAGTATATGGGTATGGAACTAGGTAATGCTAAAGGTTTAGGAAGTGTTAAACAAAATAGGTATTTCCAATTAATTATGGGCTTTGGAATTATTAGTTCAGGCTTTTTCTTGTTACTCATTGTTTTTGAAGAAGATAAATTGAAAAAATTTTTGAAGGCAATATACATTTTATATGGAATTATACTCTTAGGGTTAATGTTTATATATTTAATACCATTGGTATATAATTTGTTTGGTGATTTAGCAAATAAGCTTTTAGCCTTAATTGCGACTATATCGTTTGCTTCTATTGGTGGTGTTTGGTTAATTGAGTATTCTGAACATTGTCGAGAGTTAAAAGATAAGTCTAATATTAAGGAAGGAATTTTATTATTAATAGTTTCTGTTTTAGTTGCAGGAATAGGTGGGGTATTTGTTGGAGCCATTTTATCTGATTCTAAATATATTTTGAAGTTAGATACTTTTAGAGGTGTTAAGATTTCGTTCTTACTTCCACTTTTGATTTGGGGCTTTGCTTATGTTATGAAGATAGGTTTATTTAAAGATAGTAATAATAAACCTTTACCGCTTCTTGAACAATGTAAAAAACTATTTGAGACTCAAGTTACTGTTAAATACGTTGCAATAGCGGGTGTAATTCTTGTAGCTTTAGCTATAATCGTTATGCGCAGTGGTAATACGATGGTATCTTCTGCAAGTAGCTTAGAGCTTATGTTTAGAAATTTATTAGAAAAATATTTGGTCGCAAGACCTAGAACAAAAGAGCTTATAGCTTTTCCAATATTGCTATTAATACCATGCCTAGCTAAGTTTAAGAATAGAGAGTGGAGTTGTATTGCGATGGGTGCCGGTATGATTGGTATAGAAAATGTTATTAATTCTTTTTGCCATATAAGAATGCCGGTATTTGTGACTACATTAAGTACAATTTTCAGCTTGATTTTTGCAATTATTATTGGTAGTATATGTGTTGTAATAGTAGATAAAATTAAAGAGAAGTTTTAATATAAAGGAGGTCATAGTTTCCAATGAAGAAAGTCTTATTAGCAGGATATTATGGAGAAAATAATATCGGAGATGAAGCAATAGCAGAAGCACTTATTAAAGAATTGAAAAGAAGAGGCTATGAAGTTTTAATGCTTTCTGGAGATAGGGTTACCTCTTCACAACTTTACGGAGTAGAGGCATATAATAGACAAAGACTTCAAGATATGAAAACTGCGATTAAGAGTTGTGATTTTGTAATTCTTGGGGGAGGAAGCTTGATTCAGGATGTTACAAGTACATATAGTTTGTGGTATTATACTGGTTTTATAAATCTTTGCCGGATTATGGGAAAACATATATATATAGCATATCAGGGAATTGGCCCTATAACTAAGAAGACTAATGAGCTTATTACTAAGATTACATTAAATCGTAGTAAGAAATTATGGATAAGAGATGAAATCTCTATAGATACTTTGCGTGAAATAGGAGTAGTAAAACCTAATATCACTTTATCTTCTGATGCTGTTTTTATGTTAAATCCGCCTAGTAGGGATCAGATTAGTGTTTTACTTGCTAAGGCTGGGATAAGAACAGAAGATGGAAGACCTATTATTGGTATTTCTCCTAGACCTTGGGGAACTCAAGATAAAGCTGGAGTTTTTGCAAAAATTGCTGATGAGTGTATAAATAGATTTAATGCTAAGATTGTTTTTTATGCGTTCCATAAAAATGAAGATGTTAAGTATATAAATGATATTTGTTCTAGAATGACTAATCGTGCATATATCGTTGCAGATAGTTATTTGCCATCTGAGATTATGGGTATGATGGGTGCTATGACTTTAAATATTGGTGTAAGGCTTCATTCTCTTATATTTTCGGCTAAGATGGGAGTACCTCTTCTTGGGGTTTCTTATGATCCTAAGATTGATGGATTTTTAGATATGCTTGGTATGTCGCCGGTTTGTACTTATAGCGAACTTTCTAAAGAGCAAATTATGCCAGCTGTAAGTTGGATTATGAAGAATACTTTCCCGGTAGATAATATGCTTAATGCTATAAATGATTTTGAAAAACTTACTATAAGAAGTTTAGATGAAATTTTGCTTGAAAGTGAAATGGAAGGTTAATATTAAAGGAGAGAGATAAATGGACTTACTTGGTATTCGTGTAGATAATGTTTCGATGGATGAAGCAGTAAAAAAAGCGGAGGAGTTTTTGGTTGAAAGTAAGTTGCATTTTATTTGTACGCCTAATCCAGAGATTGTTATGGCTGCTCAGAATGATGAGGAGTTTAAGAATATTTTAAATTCGGCTGATTTAAACATCCCTGATGGAAAAGGGGTTGTTTGGGCAGCTAAAAAATTAAAGGAGCCTATATTCGAAAGAGTTACGGGCTTTGATTTTATACATAGAATTTTTGAATTGGGTCAAGATATGGATATATCGTTTTTCCTTTTAGGGGCAAAGCCTGGGATAGCAGATCTTGCAAAAGAGAAAATTGAGGAGAAATATCTTGGAATAAAGATAGTTGGAACCAATGATGGTTATTTTTCTGTTGAAGAAGAAAAAGAAATTTTAGATAAGATAAATGCGGTTAAACCTGATGTTTTATTAGTGGCTATGGGGGCTCCTAAACAAGAGAGATTTATATATAAATATAGAAATAAGTTAGATTGTAAAATCGCAATTGGCGTTGGAGGCTGTTTAGATGTTATTTCAGGAAAAACTAAAAGAGCTCCAAAAATTTTTATAGATTTAGGATTAGAGTGGCTTTATAGGTCTTGTAGTGATTTTAGAAGACTAAAAAGGATTATTACGCTTCCAAGGTTTATGTATAGAGTAAAAAGAAGTAGGAAACAAAAATAATTGATAAAAAGAGAGGTTAATTATGGAAGCAGCAAAGATAAGAAGAGGTATATTTAATGCGCTAAGTGTGTTGATAGGAGTTTTGCTTATTACGATTTCTATCAACTCATTTTTCTTAAAGTTAAAAATTGCTCCAGGTGGGGTAAGTGGACTAGCTACCGTAATTCATTATTTAACTGGTTTTTCTGTTGGTAGTATAGTTCTAGTTTTGAATATTCCTTTATTTATTGCGGGTTTTATTGCGTTTGGGAAACGATTTAGTGTAAAAACTTTAATTGCGACAATTTTATTGTCTTTTTTTCTAGATAATACTTTATGGTTGCCTCAGATTACAGATGATATGTTACTTGCCTCACTTTTTGGTGGAATAGTTATGGGATTAGGAATGGCATTAGTTTTTAAGGGGAATGCTACAACTGGTGGAACAGATATTTTGGCTAGGGTTGTTAATAAATATTTCCCGGCTTTTAACGTGGGTGAACAGCTATTTGTAATTGACGGCTTTGTTGTTATTTTTGCTATGTGCGTTTTTAGAAATTTTGATGTAGGACTTTATGCGATTATTACTATTTGGCTTTCGGCTAAAATTATAGATTTAGTTTTTACAGGAGTTGGTTTTGCAAAGGCTATGTTTATAATTTCAGATAATGGAGATGAAATAGGAAGTAGAATTTTAAGTGAAGTTGGACGTGGTGTTACTGGGGTAAATGGCGAAGGCTTATATTCAGGAACAGGTAAAAAAGTACTGCTTACTGTCGTAGATAGAAGGCAAATCCCGGTTATTAAGGCTATTGCAAAATCTATAGATAAAAAGGCTTTTATTATTGTTACTGATGCTAGAGAAGTACTTGGCGAAGGTTTCGGTCAATAGTTTAGGCAATATAAAAATAATAAAAGGAGAGAAGAAATGGAACCATTAGCATACAGAATGTGTCCTAGAAACTTAGATGAATTTTATGGACAAGAACACATTTTAGGAAAAGATAAATTACTTACCAGAGCAATTAAGGCAGATAGACTTACCTCAATTATTTTATGGGGTCCTCCTGGTTGTGGAAAAACTGCGATGGCGCAAGTTATTGCTAAGATGACAAAGAACAGTTTTAAAAAGCTTAACGCTGTTAATTCTGGGGTTAGTGATATAAAAAATATTATAACAGAAGCTAAAAACCTACTTATGAATCCTTCGGGAAAAGTAGTTTTATTTATTGATGAAATACATAGATTTAATAAGAGCCAACAAGATGCACTACTTCCGTACGTTGAAGATGGTACAGTTATTTTAATTGGAGCTACCACTGAAAATCCTTATTTTGAGGTTAATAAAGCTCTTATTTCTAGGTCTACTGTTTTTAAACTAGAACCGTTAAAAAAGGATGATATTATTAAGGCACTAAATCATGCATTGGAAGATAAGGAAAGAGGTTTAGGAAATTATATTATTAATTTTGAAGAAGGTACGATTCCACATATAGCGGAACTTGCTAAGGGTGATGTGAGGAAAGCTTTAAATATTTTGGAGATGGCTGTCCTTACTACGGATATGGGTCCTGATGGTGGTATACATATAGATAAAAAAACTGTTGAGGAATGTACTCAACAAAGGGTTACTGAATTTGATAAAAACGGTGATTCTCATTATGATAATATTAGTGCCTTTATTAAATCCATGAGGGGATCTAGCCCTGATGGTGCTTTGTTTTACTTGGCTCGAGCTATAGCCGGGGGAGAAGATCCTATGTTTTTGGCTCGTCGTATTGTCATTTGTGCTGCTGAAGATGTTGGAATGGCAGATCCTAATGCGTTAGTTGTTGCAAACGCTGGAGCACAGGCAGTAAACCTCGTAGGTATGCCAGAAGCTAGAATTATTTTAGCTGAGATGGCGGTTTATGTTGCAAAGGCTCCTAAGTCTAATGCTAGTTATATGGGACTTAATATGGCGTTAGATGATGTTATGAATACAGATACGGGTACAATTCCTATGCATATAAGGAATGCTCCAGTTCCTGAAATGAGAGAGTTTGGTTATGGTGAAGGATATAAGTACGCTCATGATTATGAAGGTGGATATGTTGAACAACAATACTTGCCGGATAAGATTAAAGATAAAAAATATTATATTGAAAAATAGGGTATAACCTATTGACTTTTTGTGATATAATTCAAATGTAAAATTTTCAATAAAATTTCAATCTTTGAATGATATAAATTTTAATGAAGATATATAAAAAGTCATAAGACCTTTAAATAACAAAAAAAGTTAAGTCTTACGACTTAACTTTTATGGCGTGCCTGAGACGACTCGAACGTCCGGCCAACGGCTTAGAAGGCCGTTGCTCTATCCAACTGAGCTACAGGCACATATTTACTCAACTTCATTATTATACTATATATTATATGTAAAAATCAATAGTTATTTATAAATTTTTACAATAATTTGTGTAATAGAGTGTGAGTAAAATTACAACAGAAGAAAGGATTGATAAGATATGGATAATGAAGAGAATAACAGTAACATAGGAGAAAACTATAATAATGGGGATACTGGTTATAACGAAGGCTTTGGAACTTCTAACTATAACACAGAATCTTTTAAGGAAAATGACGAAGGAAGTTATAGTAGCGAAGTTACAAGTATTGCAAAGAAAGAAAATAAGAATATTTTTAAAAGTAACGGAGTATTGATTGTTATGGCAATTTTGTTTGCTCTTACTATTGGTGTTGTAATAGGTAGTATGAGTAAAACAAAAAGCGAATCTTCTAATATAGAAGGAGAGATATATTCTAATATTATAAAGACAGTTGCAAGTTCTGATAATAATGAGGAGTTTGCTATTAAAGATATTGCTAAACTTACTGAAAATTCTGTTGTTGAAATAACGACAGAGAGTGTTGTTAGAGGTAGAATTTTAGGTCAATATGTTGTTGAAGGTGCAGGTAGTGGAGTTATTATATCGTCTGATGGATATATTGTTACTAATAATCATGTTGTTAAAAGTGCAAGTAAGATAATGGTTAAATTGAAAAATGAGAAAACGTATGAGGCAAAGATAATTGGTAGAAGTAGTGATGCGGATATTGCTGTTATAAAGATTGATGCTAAAGATTTGCAACCTGTTGTTGTAGGTGATTCAAGTAAGTTAGTTGTTGGAGATACTGCTGTGGTTGTTGGTAATCCTTTGGGATCTGGTTTTACTGTTACAAATGGAATTATAAGTGCGAAGGATAGGGAGATTGATTTAGATGGAATTGTTATAAATTTGCTTCAAACCAATGCTGCAGTTAATCCTGGTAATTCTGGTGGAGGGTTGTTTAATGGAAAAGCAGAGTTAGTTGGAATTGTTATTGCAAAGTCTGCTGGAAGTGATATTGAGGGTATTGGTTTTGCTATTCCTATAGATGACGTTAAAGATGTAATTTCAGAGATAAAAACTTATGGATATATTAGAGGTAGAGTTCAACTTGGTGTTAATTTGCTAGATATTGAAGATACATGGGATGCTATGATTTATAGAGTGGATAGTTTGGGTGTTTATGTAAGAAGTGTAGAAGAGGATTCTGATGCTGAAAAAGCTGGTATAAAATCTGGAGATAGAATTGTTTCAATTGATGATAAAACAGTTAAAGAATCTGATGATATTAAAAGCGCTTTGAAGGAGAAATCTCCTGGAGACAAGGTAACATTAGTTATTTCAAGAAATGGTAAAGAGAATACTATAAAAATTACTTTAAGTGAGTATAAAGGGGTTTAAATTTGTATTAATTAAATGGAGGTTGATGCTAAATGTTAAAGATATTTCCATCAATTTTATCTGCTGATTTTTCAAGGCTTGGTGAAGAGATTAAGCTTGTAGAGGAGGCAAATGCTGACGGCTTGCATATTGATGTTATGGACGGAAAGTTTGTTAATAATATAAGTATTGGAATACCTGTTGTTAAGTCAATTCGAAAATGTTCAAACTTGTTTTTTGATGTTCATTTAATGATAGAAGATCCAGATAAATATATTAAAAACTTTGCTGATGCTGGGGCCGATGGGATAACTTTTCATATTGAAGCAACAAAAGACCCATTTAACACAATAAATTTAATAAAAGAATGTAATAAGAAAGTTGGAATTTCTATAAAACCAGAAACAGAAATACCAGATAAGAGTATATTAAAGGATATTGATTTATTGTTGATTATGTCTGTTAATCCTGGTTTTGGCGGTCAAAAATATATTGAAGCAGTTAATGAAAAAATTGAGAAATTGCTAAAAATTAGATATGAAAATGATTTGCATTTTGATATACAAGTTGATGGTGGAATAAATAAAGATAATATTTTAGCTGTTGCAAAGTGTGGTGCAGATATTGCAGTTGTTGGAAGCGCAATTTTTAGTGCTGATGACAAAAAGAGTGCAGTTTTAGAGTTAAAAAATATATCATCTTTATGATATTAACTGTAAATTTTGGCAATAATATTGTCATGGGGGTGAAGGGTTTTAATGTATAAGTTTACGGAGAAGGCAGAGAGAGTAATTAGGTTAGCTAAAGTTGCAGCAAAGGATTTGGCTCATAATTACGTAGGAACGGAACATTTTTTAGTTGGATTAATTGAAGAAGAAACTGGTGTTGCTTATAGGGTTTTGTTTATGCAAGGAGTGAGCCGAGAGGCTGTTGTTGAAAAAATAGAAGATTTAATAGGTAGAGGTATAGATGATGGAAAGATGCTAGGTTTTACACCTAGAGCAAAGAGAGTATTAGAGCTTGCTTTTCATGAAGCTCGTGGACATAGACAAGAATATATTGGAACAGAGCATATTTTACTTGCGATTATGAGAGAACCAGACTGTATTGCGGTTAGGGTTTTAGTTGAGTTGGGCGTAGATATGCAAAGATTATATAACGAGGTAGTTAAGCGTGTTTCTGAAGATATGAATGCTGAAGGTTTCCAAATTAGAAAAAGAAATACCCAAAGTAATCTTACTCCTACTTTAAATCAATTTGGTAGGGACCTTACAGAGCTTGTTGAACAAGGAAAGATAGATCCGGTTATTGGTAGAATTGAAGAAATAGATAGGGTTATTCAAATTTTAAGTCGTAGGACAAAAAATAATCCTTGCCTTATAGGTGAGCCAGGTGTTGGTAAAACTGCTGTTGCAGAGGGGTTGGCTCATAAAATTGTTGTTGGAGATGTTCCAGAACTTTTAAAAGATAGACGTGTTGTTGCCCTAGATTTATCTTCTATTATTGCTGGTGCAAAGTATAGAGGAGAGTTTGAAGAGAGATTAAAGAAGGCATTAAACGAAGTTATTAAAGCGGGTAATGTTATTTTATTTATTGATGAACTTCATACTATCGTTGGAGCAGGAGCTGCTGAAGGTGCGATAGATGCTGCAAATATTTTAAAGCCACTACTTGCACGTGGAGAGATTCAGCTTATTGGTGCTACTACATTAGACGAGTATAAGAAGCATATTGAAAAGGATGCTGCTTTAGAGAGAAGGTTTCAGCCTATTATTGTTGAGGAGCCTAGTATTGAAGATGCTGTTAATATACTTATGGGATTAAAAGATAGGTATGAGGCTCATCATGCTGTTAAAATAACAGATAATGCTATAAAAGCAGCGGTTAGATTATCTCAAAGATATATAAATGATAGGTCATTGCCGGATAAGGCTATAGATTTAATGGATGAGGCGGCTTCTAAATTAAGATTACTTAGTTTTACTGAACCTGAAAATATTAAAATTTTAGAGGAGAAGGTAAAGAAGCTTTCTGAAGAAAAAAATTCTGCTATTATTAATCAAGATTTTGAGGCGGCAGCTGAAATTAGAGATAAGGAATTAAAACAGAAAGCAAAGTTAGATAAGGCTAAGAAAGATTGGCAAAAGAAGAGTGAATTACAAGATAATGTTGTAGATGAAGAGCAGATTGCTGAGATTGTTGCTAAATGGACAGGAATTCCAGTTACAAGACTCGCTGAAGAGGAAACAGAGAGATTAAAGAATATGGAGAGCTCTTTAAAGAAGCGTGTTGTTGGTCAAGACGAAGCAATTGCATCTATTTCTAAGGCTATAAAGAGAAGTAGAGTTGGTATTCAAGATCCTAAGCGTCCTATTGGTTCGTTTTTATTCTTAGGGCCTACGGGTGTAGGGAAAACAGAGCTTAGCAAGGCTTTAGCTGAAGTGCTTTTTGGTGATGAAAAAGCTATGATAAGAATAGATATGTCTGAGTTTATGGAGAAACATTCTGTTTCTAAGTTGGTTGGTTCACCTCCTGGATATGTTGGATACGAAGAAGGGGGCCAACTTACAGATAAAGTTAGACGTAAGCCATATTCGGTAATTTTGTTTGATGAAATTGAAAAAGCCCATGAAGATGTTTTTAATATTTTGTTACAAATTTTAGAAGATGGAAGATTAACAGATTCGCAAGGCCGAGTTACTAATTTTAATAATACTATAATTATTATGACATCAAACATTGGAGCAAGAAGTATAACTGATGGTAAAAAGCTTGGTTTTTCAAAAGGAGAAGAAGAGGCTACAGAGTATAAGGATATTAAAAAGAATGTTTTAGATGAACTTAAGAAAACTTTTAGACCAGAGTTCTTAAATCGTATAGATGATATTATTGTGTTCCATAGATTATCTAAAGATGATATAAAGCAAATTGTGGATATTATGATTAAAAATTTAGCATTAAGGCTTGAGAGTAAAGATATTTATATTGATGTTAATGAGGATGTTAGAGAGTTTATTGCAAAAAAAGGATTTGATGTTACTTATGGGGCTAGACCTCTAAGACGTGCAATTCAAAACGAGATAGAGGACTTTATTGCAGAAGAATTTTTAGAGGGAAATATAAAGCCGGGAAAAACTATTAAGTTAGTTTTAAAAGAAGATAAGGTAAAGATAGGGTAGAAGAAAAGACTGAAGGTTAATTCCTTCAGTCTTCATTTTTTACTACAGGAGCAGCAGATATTTGTTTACTTTTATCTATATAATGCATACTCTTTTCAGCTATATCTTTTAAAGTAGTTTTTTCGAATTTTTTAAATATATCGTAGTGTTCATTTTCTTTTTCTGTTATAAATTCCACAAATATTTTATAGAAAGGATTTCCAAGTCCTTTTTCTAGTTCGGATTGAAGAATTTTTATGGATTCTTCTAGAGTTAAATCTTTTTCTCTATATACGCGTGGTTCTCTTAAAGCTGTATAAATATCTGTTATTTCTAGTAGCGAAATTGCTGGTAAAAATACATATATTTTCTTTTCAGAGAAATTTTTAGGGTGGTGGAAGAATACACTTGCAATTATATCATCGCTAAAACCTAGTTCACGAAGTAAGTTGGCACTATGCACAGAATGTTTTGACATTTCTTTATACTCGTCCTCAGTTAGTTTTCCAGGTTTAGCAAGTATCTTTTTACTTATCTTTATTTTGCCGATATCGTGCCACCAACACATCACGATTAATTTATCATATTGAGCGAAAGAAAGATTCTTTATATAGTTTATAAATAAATCTTTATCTTTATGTTTTATTTTTTTATTTAGTTCAGATAAAGGCATTTTTCGTAAATAATCTACGAATTCTACCATACAAGCAGAAAGCTTTAAAGAGTGGGTAAAAGTATCTATCTTTAGACCATTCTTTTTGCTTATTATATCGTTTATAGTTTGACCATATGTTTCAATGAGTAAATCAGTAAGGTCTTTATTCATTATTAATCCCATTCCTTCCATTAAAAAAGAGTTCTTTTTTAAATTTACAATGTCGTAATTCAACGATATATATATTTAATATTAGCATTTTTTTAAATCTGTTGTCAAATAGTTTAGATATTGAAAAAATATACATATTCTTAATTGACACTTTGTAAAATTTTGTATTAATATTTTAAATGTGATTTTCAATAAAACTTCAATGTTTAAATGGTAAAAGAAAATTAGAAAGGAATTGAAGATTAATATGAAAATTTTAATGATAGAGGATGAGTTTAGTTTGGCTGATGCAGTATCCGAAATGCTCAAAAAAGAGTCTTTTGAGGTGAGCATTTTTACTGATGGAATTTCTGGAGAGGAAGAGGCTTTAACTGGTATATATGATTTAATAATATTAGATGTGATGTTGCCTGGTAAAGATGGTTTTGCGGTTCTAAAGACTTTAAAAGAGGAGAAAATAGATACGCCGGTTATAATGCTTACAGCTAAATCTGAGATTGATGATAAGTTAAACGGGTTAGAAAATGGTGCAGATGATTATGTTACGAAACCTTTTCATATGAAGGAGTTGATTGCAAGAGTTAAAGTTATATTAAAGAGAAAAGCCAATTTAGAAGATACAAGTGTTTTAGAGTATGAAAATTTAAAGCTAGATTTGAGTAGTGGCAAGGTTAGTTATAAAGAAAATGAAATTTCAATAAATGGAAAAGAGTTAGATTTATTGGAAATTTTATTGATAAACAAAAATCAAATTGTTAGTCGTGAGACACTAGCTAATAAAATTTGGGGATATTTCTCTGATGCAGAATATAACAATGTTGAGGTGTATGTTACGTTTTTAAGAAGAAAGTTAAAAAAGATAAATTCAAGGGTTAATGTAAAGGCAGTTAGGGGCTTAGGTTATAGGTTGGAGGTAGAAAATGATTAGAGAGTTAAAAACAAAGATTTTTACGCTTATGATGATTACATTGTCCATAGTTGTTCTAGGAGTTATTGTTTTGTTTACATCATTAAATTATGTAAATGTACTAAATAATTCTACTATTATGATGGATAGAATTGCTGGTATGGATTTTGAAAGAGATAATGGTCATAGACCTCCTTTAGATGCAGGAATTGAAAAATTTAATCAAGATATACAGATAGAGGGAGTATATAATTTAAAGGTTAGAGATTTAGAAGTTATAGATGATTTTAATAGGGAATATGATGAGCAAATAAAAGAATATGCGATTAAGGCTGTAAGTAGTAAAAGAGATATTGGCATTATTGATAATTATATCTATAGAGTTAGATTTAATAGAGATTTTATGATGGTAACGTTAGTAGAAAATGAAGATGCTATTTCTCGGATAAATTTAATATTTATTTATGCAGGTATTATTTCACTTATATCTCTTACTATAATTTTCATTTTATCTAAAAAGATATCTGAATTGTTGGTAAAACCAGTGGAAGAGACTTTTGAAAAACAAAAGGAATTTATTTCAGATGCATCGCATGAATTAAAAACTCCGCTTGCAGTTATATCTGCTAATGCTGAGGTCGTAGAAAATGAGGTCGGAGAAAATAAATGGATTGGATATATTCAAAATGAAGTTAGTAGTATGGACAAGCTTGTAAATGAATTGTTATTACTTACTAAGATAGAGAATGTAGATAATATGAAGGAATATGAAGAGTTTAATTTATCTGAGGAAGTTGATAGTGAGGTTTCAGCTTTTGAGAGTATTGCGGCTGAACACAAGGTTGAGCTAAAAAGAGATATACAAAAAGATGTTATGATGAAGGGGAATAGTGAGGACATACGGCATATTTTATCTACATTGACGGATAATGCAATAAAGCATACGTACGAGGGTAAAGATGTCGAGGTTAAGCTATTTAAAGAGAAAAGTTCAATTGTTTTAGAGGTAAAAAATGAGGGTGATCCAATTCCTGAAGAACATAGAGATAAGATTTTTGAGAGATTTTATCGTATAGATAAGGCTAGAAATAGAAATGAAAAAAGATACGGTTTAGGTTTGGCTATTGCAAAATCTACTGTAGAAAAGTATGGTGGAAAGATAAGTGTTTCTTGCAAAGATGGAGTGACAACATTTAAAGTTATTATTCCATAGAAAAACGAAGTGATTTTATAAAATATTGGAGATGTCAAGTAGAGATATGAACAAGAGGGAGAAAATAATCAAAATAATAAGAATTGTACTTTGGATAGTGATTGGTGTATTGATTCTGTTTCTATTAGGAACTTATATCTTTCATCAGATAAAAACCAATCAGGAAATAAAGTGGATGAAAGAAAATGGATATTACAATCCAGTTTCTGTAGGAGAATATTCACTTAATGTCGCAGTTTTTGGAAATCAGAACGGAAAACATAACATTGTATCTCTGGCAGGCCTCGGAATGAGTGATTATTCCGTTATAGAGCGAAAGATGACAGAATGCCTTGAGAAAGACAATGCGGTTGTATTTGTTGATCGTGCAGGGTATGGATTAAGTGATGATACAGACAATGAAATGACAATTGAATATATAGTGGAAGATTATAGAAAGGCATTGAGTAATGCGGGCATTACAGCTCCTTATGTTTTGATGCCACATTCTATCGGTGGGGCCTATGCATCTTATTGGGTAAGCAAATATCCTGATGAGATAGAAGCAGTTGTTTTTCTTGATGGCACAGTTCTTTCAAATGAGTGGGAACAAGAGGATAATGAAATTGATTTTGAAGATAAATTAGAGGTTTATTTGGCAAAACTTGGATTTGGAAGATATGTGGTAAGAAGTGGATGCTATCTGTATCCTGACGGTTTTACTGAAGATGATCAAAAAATGGGCGACGCATTGAACCTGATGACGTGGGATTCTTATGCCCCCCTCTCTGAAGAGGCTTTTCATGATAAGAACTTGTTGGATGCGTGGAATAGTATTGTTACGAATGACGTGCCAAAGCTATATGTTTGTGCAAGCTGGGGATATCAGAATATAGACGAGATAATAGAAAATAGTAAATGGATAAATGGTCAGATAGAAAAGAATAATATTGATGTAAAATTGAGACCAGTGGAATATGAAGGGAATGAGTATTATTTTGATACTATTCTGGCTCAGTGTGAAGAATTAAGAAATATAAAACTTAAGCCATATCTTGAAAAAATGGGGAATTGTGAGTTGGTTTTACTTGGAGGAGAGCATGGAATTTACGAACAACGTCCTAAAGAGTGTGGTGATGTAGTTTTGAATTTTATAAATAAACTGGAGATAGATTAAATTAGGAGTTAGATTGGACTTGGGGATGTCCCCGAGTCCAATTTTTAAATTTTTAAAACTTTTAAAATTTTTTTATTTTTCAATTTTTCTTCAATCTTCATATCTTATATTATTTTTAGAAAGGGATGTGATAAGTATGGCAGATTTCTTTAGAAGGGTTGAGAAAAAATATATTATAACTAAAGAACAGTATTTAGCATTAAAGGATGCAATAAAAAATCAGATGATTGGTGACGAATTTGGTGAGAGTACGATTTGCAATATATATTTTGATACAGATCAATATGATTTGATAAGACATTCCATTACGAAGCCGGTTTATAAAGATAAGGTTAGGCTAAGAAGTTATAATATACCTAAAATGGATGGAAGTGTGTACTTAGAAGTAAAAAGAAAATATGAAGATGTTGTTAGTAAGAGAAGAATTGGAATGAAGTTAAATGAGTTTTATGATTATTTAAGGGATGAAAAAGATAGTAATGATAAAAATCAAATTAAGAGGGAACTAAATTATTATTTTAATCATTATGGGTTAGTTCCAACGATGTATTTGTCTTATCATAGGGTGGCTTACTATGATAAAGATAATAAAGATTTTAGACTTACTTTTGATAATAATATCATTGCAAGAGAGTATGATTTGAGCTTGGAAAAAGGCAGTTACGGAGAGAATATATTAGAAAAAGATCAATACATAATGGAAGTTAAAACTTTGGGTGCGATGCCAATATGGTTTGTAAGGACTTTGGAGGAGCTAAATATTGTGCCGGGAAGTTTTTCTAAATATGGAACAGCTTATACAAAATTAGTTTTAAAAGCGGATAAAAAAATAGAGCGAATAGCTTGAAAAGAATATAGGAGGGAATTTTTATGTTAGAGAGTATTTTTTCACAAACGATGGCATCAATTGGTACGGGGGATTTATTAATTTGTATTTTGGTAGGTATTATTTTAGGCGGAGTAATTAGTTTTACTCATAAATTTACGACTAAGACTACTTCAAATTTTTTAATTACGTTAGTTTTACTACCCGTTTTAGTGCAGGTTGTTATATTGTTGATTAATGGCAATTTAGGGACTTCTTTGGCTGTCGCAGGTGCATTTAGTTTGATTAGATTTAGAAGTATGCAAGGCAATTCTAAAGAAATTATAAGTATTTTTTGGGCAATGACAATAGGCCTTGCGTTAGGTATGGGTTATGTTTTATATAGTATTGTAATTACACTTATTGTTGCGGTACTAATTATTATTTTGAGTAAGATTTTTGAAAAAACTCAAGACGAATCAGAGAAAAGATTAAAGGTTTTAATTCCTGAGAATTTAGATTATAACGAAGTGTTTAATGATATATTTGAAAAATATACTAATAATGCAGAGTTAGTAAAGGTAAAGACTACTAATATGGGTAGTATGTATGAATTGAGTTATACTGTAAAGATGAAGGAAGTTCAAAAGGAAAAAGAACTTATGGATGAGATAAGGTGCAGAAATGGTAATTTACTTGTTATGGTTCAAAGACAAGAGTTAAGTGAGGTGGAGTTATAATGAATAAATATATTAAAATTGCATTGCCGATAATTGTAGCTATTTGTGTGTTGTTATTTGCAGTTGGATATAGTTTAAATAAAAAGGATTTGGATATAGTTATAGATAATAATAGTTCTTCAGTTGGAAATGTTGAGATAGTTACAGAGAGCACAGAGTTAAATGTTGAGTATGAAAATAGTGAGGTAAAAAGTGATATAGGAAATTATAGTGCAAAAATTAGCTTGAGTGATAGTAATATAAGCATTGAAGGAGCTGGGGTTACGAGGAGCGGATCTACTATTACAATACTAAAAGCAGGAGTTTATTATATAACGGGTACATTATCTGATGGGAATATAGTTGTTTCAGCGGATAAGAGTGATGATGTTCAAATTGTTTTAGATAATATTAATTTGACTTCTAGAACGACTGCTCCAATAAATTGTGTTAAAGCCGGAAAGCTTACAATAACTTTGGCGGATGGCTCTATAAATACATTAACAGATAGTAGTTCATATACAGTATTTACAGATACTGAAAAGAGTGAGCCTGATGCAACGGTATTTAGTAAATCAGATTTGGTTATTAACGGAAATGGAAAATTAGTTGTAAATTCTAAATATTCAGATGGTATTGCTAGTAAAGATGGGTTAAAAATAATTAGTGCAGTAGTTGAGATAAATTCGGTAGATGATGGTATTAGAGGAAAAGATTACGTTGCAATAAAGGACGCAAATATAAATATAACATCTAAAGGAGAAGGCATAAAATCA